>DATJJH010000086.1:0-17828 GCA_035492395.1 Trinickia sp.
GATCACGCTATCCCAATCGCCGAGGGTGGGCTGCCGAAACAGACGCGCGCTAGGGTACCAAGGGCTGTCCTCCCGCTCGAGCATCCATCGCCAGCAGGTGTCGAGCCGGTTCAGAATCCACACGGGTTTGTTCATCGCCCCCGCCAAATGCGCCGTCGACGTATCCACGGAAATCACGAGATCGAGGTTGTCGACGAGGGCCGCCGTATCGGCGAAATCGTCTAGTTCGTTGGTCCAATCGGTCACGCGTGCACTCGCCGCGTGACGCTCGCGCATCGCGGTCAACTGCGCTGCGGCATTTTCTCCCTTTTGCAAGCTGAAGAACTGCACACCGGGTGTGTCGACGATCGGCGCGAACCGCTCGAAAGACAGCGAACGCCGCGCGTCGTTCTTGCGCAGCTCCGGAACATGCGGCCGGTGGCCGCCGGCCCAGACGAGGCCGACTTTCAGCGCTCGGGGCGGCGTGGCTTCCGCGATCCGTGTGCGCCAGTGCGCCGACGCCGCGGAATCGGCGAAGAGATAGGGCGTGCGCGCCGGAATCGTCTCGATCGTCGTGTGCAGTGCGAGCGGCAGGCTCAAGAGCGGACTATGGCAGTCGAAAGCCGGCAATGGGTCGCCTGCCGCGACCAACTGCGCCACGCCTTCGAGCCCGGCGAGCAGGCGCATGAGTTCGGGCTGAGCCTCGAGCACGACGCGGGCGCCTTGCGCGGCGACGAGCCCAGCGTATCGACAGAATTGCAGCGTATCGCCGAGGCCTTGCTCGGCATGCAGCAAGATGGTCTTGCCCTGAAGCGACGTATCGCCGAGCCACAGCGGCGCGTCGAACGAGCGCATGCTCGGCGCGATGCGCTTGCGGTTCCAGCGCCATTCGTATTCGGCGAAGCCGCGGGCGAGCTCGCCCGTCTGCAACAGGCAGAGCGCGCGATTCCAGTGCGTTTCCGCTGCATCGGGTGCGATGGCGAGCGCGCGCTCGTAGCAGGCGAGGGCATCGGCGTGGCGATTCATGTCGACGAACGTCAGCCCGAGGTTGCTCCAGGCGTCGGCCAGCGCCGACGAAGCGGCCAACGCGCGTTCGTAGCTGGCTTGCGCCTCCAACGGGCGATTGAGGTCGGACAACGCATTGCCCCGATTACTCCACGCTTCGGCATAGTTGGGCCGTAGCGCGATGGCGCGGTCGCAGCTCGCCACGGCTTGTTCCGGCTCGCCGAGGTCGCGCAGCGCGCAACTGCGGTTGCTCCACGCTTCGGGAAAATCGGGTTTCGCCGCCAACGCTTTTTCGAAACTGGCGAGCGCCTCAACGGGGCGATTCAATCCCGCGAGCGCCATGCCGCGATTGTTCAGTGCGTCGACGAAGCCGTTCTTGAGCGTGAGCGCTCGATTCGCCGCGGCCAGCGCGGCATCGTGCCGGCCCAGCGCGTTTAGCGCAAACGCCAAGTTCGAATGGACGTGCGCCTGCCGCGCATCGACGGCGCACGCCTTGTTCAGCAGCTCGGCGCCTTCCTCGTAACGCCCCGACTGCAACGCGAGCGCGCCGAGCAATTGCAATGCATCGAAATGGCGCGGGCGCAGAGAGAGGATCTCGCGATAGACGCTTTCGGCCTCCACGAAGGCGCCGTTTTGCTGAAGTTCGACGCCTTCCTGAAGCAAGGCGTTGAGATGTTGCGGCGTGCCGGGCTTGCTGCTCATGGGGGGGGCGGATAACCTCTTACAACGTGCGGATGTCCGCGATCGGCGTTTCGCCGAATGCATCGGAGAGCAGGTAGCCGACGAATTTGCTCGCGGCTTGCTCGGGCGAGCTCAGCTGTCCCGAACGCTTCATTTCCTCGAACCGGCCGCGCAGCGGGAAGCGTGCGTCGTCTGTGCCGCGAATCTCGCCTTGCATGTCGGTGTCGACCACACCCGGCGCCACGCTCGCGACACGCAGGCCGCGCTCGGCGTCGAGGGCGGCGGCGCGCGCGTGATGATCGAGCGCGGCCTTCGTCGCGCAGTACACGTTCCATCCTGCATACGCGTTGCGGGCCGCACCGCTCGAGACATGAGCGATGCGCCGGTCCGGCGTCTCGCCCGTGGCTGCGACGAACGCGCTCGAGAGCATCAGCGGCGCGGCCACGTTCAGCGCGACGGCGCGGCCGACGTCGTCCACCGCTTGCATCGAGCAGGGGCCGATCGGACCGACGATACCCGCGTTGTTGACGAGCAAGGCGCGCCCGGCGCCGCGCAGAAAGGTGGCGAGCGTGTCGCCCGCCAGCCACTGCGCGAGGCGATGGCTATCCGCCAGATCGAGCTCGACTTCGGCGAACGCACCCGGCGCCCGAGCGCCGCCAGACACCGGCGCTCGGCTGGAGCGCGCGAGGCCCAGTACGGCGATGCCTTGCGCAAGCAGTGCATCGACGAGGGCAGCGCCCAAGCCCCGCGTGTGCCCGGTGACGATCGCTTTAGTGACGAGACTCGATGTGGCGGTCATATCGATTCAACTCGGGTATGGATGGTTTGCGTTTCGCTCAAGCCGTTTCGAGCGCGGGGTAGTCGACATACCCGACAGGGCCCGTGCCGTAGTACGTTTCCGGATTCGGCTTGTTCAGCGGCGCGTCGAGCTTGAAGCGCGTCGGCAAGTCGGGATTCGCGATGAAGAGCTGGCCCCAGGCGATCGCATCGGCTTCGCCCGCGTCGAGCGTTTGCTGCGCCGTTTCCTTCGTAAACTTCTCGTTCGAGATGTAGACGCCGCCGAACGCCGCCTTCAGCGTAGGCCCGAGACGGTTTTCGCCGAGCGATTCGCGTGCGCAAATGAATGCGATGCGGCGCTTGCCGAGTTCGCGCGCCACATAGCCGAACGTTTCGGCCGGGCTCGAATCGCCCATTGTATGCGCATCGCCGCGCGGCGCGAGATGAACGCCTACGCGAGCGGCGCCCCACACGGCGATACATTCGTCGACGACCTCGAGCAAGAGCCGTGCGCGGTTTTCGGTCGGGCCGCCGTAGGCGTCCGTGCGGCGGTTCGTGCTGTCCTGCAGGAATTGATCGAGCAAATAGCCGTTCGCGCCGTGCACTTCCACGCCGTCGAAGCCGGCGGCCTTGGCGTTTTCCGCGCCCTTGCGAAACGCGGCGACCACGTCGCGAATCTCATCGAGTTCCAGCGCGCGCGGCGTGACGAACGGACGCTGCGGCCGCACGAGGCTCACGTGGCCGCTCGGTGCGATCGCGCTCGGCGCGACCGGCAAATCGCCGCTCAAAAAGATCGGATCGGACACGCGGCCCACATGCCAAAGCTGAAGGAAGATCCGGCCGCCGGCTGCGTGCACCGCATCGGTCACGATCGTCCATCCGGCTACCTGCTCATCCGACCAAATGCCGGGCGTGGCCGCATAGCCGACGCCCTGCGGCGTGACCGAAGTGGCTTCGCTCAGAATCAGGCCCGCCGATGCGCGCTCGGCGTAGTACTGGGCCATCAGCGCGTTCGGCAAGCGTTCATCGCCTGCGCGCTGACGCGTGAGCGGCGCCATGATGACGCGGTTGGGGAGAGTCAAGTCGCCGACGACGAGCGGATCGAACAAAGTAGGCATGGCAAGTTTTCCTTTTTTTACGCGAGTGCGACGCGTGCGAGTGCGCCGGTCAGCGTGCAAACAACATGAGTGTTCATCGGGCGCGGCCCTTAGGAGGCCAAACATGGCCTCCGACGTTCAAAGGTCGTCGCGCAGCGATGCGAGAAACGCTTGAATGACGGTTTCGTTTCGCTTGAAAAAGCTCCACTGACCCATCTTTTTCACGCTCACGAGCCCCGCGCTCTGCAGCGTCGCGAGATGGGCCGACACCGTGGACTGCGACAAGCCGCAGCGCACGTTGATCTGCCCGGCGCATACGCCGCATTCGAGCGGCACTTCCTGCTCGGGAAAGTAGACGCTCGGCTCCTTCAGCCACGCGAGAATCTCGCGCCGCACGGGATTGGCGAGCGCCTTATGGATGGCGTCGATGTCTATCGTCATGTCGAGCGGTCGGGCGAGTCGCACCCCGCGCGGAAAGCGCGGAACCGATACGAATCGCCGTTGACAGAAGTTTATATCGGATTTTGACGATATAACAAAATCCCGCACTGGCTAAGGGGGTGATAGCCGGTGGCGACGATCGCGGAAGGGCGGACTCGGCTAGTCGAACGCCGCCGATGAGCAGGCCCGGCGACAGCGCGCTCAAACGAGAATCATGCGAAGCGGATGAAATTATGAGGGGATAGGCGCGCGTATAGCCATCTATCTAGTGGAAAGCACTCCGCGTTTGCTGATTGACGTCGTATTTAGCGTAAAATCCCTCAGCATCTCACGGCAAAATATCGATTCGACACGCACGAAATTCGAGGTTGCCGTGATTTCCGCCGATCTGCTTATTGCCTTTATTGCCGCGCTCATCGTCGTCTATGCCATCCCGGGGCCCGACATGGCGCTGATTCTTCAAACGAGCATCGCCCGCGGGACGCGGACCGGTCTGGCTGCCGCAGGTGGGCTGGCCGTGTCGCGCGCGACGCACGTCACGCTCTCCGCCTGCGGCGTGGCGGCGCTGCTCAAGGCCGCGCCTTGGCTGTATGAAGTGGTGCGGTATGGCGGCGCGCTCTATCTCGCCTACATCGCCGTTCAGATCTTCCGCTCGCCCGTTTTCGCATTGAAGGCGGGGGAGGCGCCGGCGCCGGCTCAGGGAAAGGGCGCGTTGCGGCAGGCGTTCGTCAAGGGCTTGCTGACGAATTTGCTCAACCCGAAGGCGCTGTTGTTCTGCTCGGTGCTGCTGCCGCAGTTCATCCGCCCGGCGGCGGGGCCCGTCGCGCTCCAGGTAACGGAGCTGGGCGTCGTTCTTCTCGCCGTAGGGATGCTCTTCGACATGCTTTATGCCGTTGGCGCCGCCCGCATCGCCACTGTTTTGCGCAAATATCCGCTTGCTCAAACGTTGCAGCGCTGGACGTTCTCGGCCGCTCTGATCGGCTTCGCGGTGCGCCTGTCGCTGGATTGACCGACGACGGTTTCAATCGACGGCGGCCTGCGCGATTCTCGCAGGCAAGCCGCCGGCGGCGATGGCGAGATCCGTCAAGAATCCGTTACGACATCCGCCCCAGGTAATCGAACTTGCCGAGTTCGACGCCGTTGTGGCGCAAGATCGCGTAGGCCGTCGTCAAATGGAAAAAGAAATTCGGCAACGCGAAGTGAAGTAGATAGACCTGGCCGGCGAATTCGTGCTTGCCGCTCGGCACCGTCAAGGTCACGGTGCGCGCCTCGCTCCCCTCCAACTGCTTTTCGTCGAACCCTTGCAGGTACGCGAGCGTCTTATCGATGCGTGCGTAGAGTTCGTCGAACGTCGTTTCGGCATCTTCCCACTTGGGAGGTTCGACGCCCGCCAGTCGGGCGATGCAGAATTTCGCGGCGTCCGAGGCAATCTGCACTTGGCGCGTCAGCGGATGCATGTCGGGATACAAACGGCTCGACAACAGGATCGACGGCTCGAAGTGCTTCGTCAGCGCGTGATCGTGCGCCTTTTGCAGGACGGTGCGAAGGTTCGTCAGCCCGCGTGTGAACACGGGCACCGAGGCTTGGTAAGCAGACAGGCTCATTGACAGGTTCTTCCTTTTTTCGTTGGCATCTTGCAACGGTTCCGCCGGGGACAAGACGGTAGCGCGCCGCCGGCCGGGCGCCGCCGTGGGCGCCATGATATGCCGATGCGGCGATCTCTGCTGGCGACCCGAGCGGTCTCTTTCTGCCTCGTCGCCCACTGGCGCAACGGCTAGCGTGGATGTTCGTCGGCCCTTGCACGGCCGCGATGCACTACACTTTGATCAGTTGTCCGACGAATGCCTTTTTGCCCGTTTGCAGTGTTCGCGTCGTCGCTGGCAGGCAGGCGGCAAGCCGACAGGAACTGTACGACCCAGGCATGTGTCGGAGCTTCGACGTACCCACTACGTGAGGAGCGTCACACATGACCAAAGCGAGGCAACATCTCGCCGGCAGCGATCGCGCGGCCGTGAAGGATTCGAAGTGCCTCGGGCCAGTCGACCCGAGTCAAACGTTGCGCGTCGTCGTGACATTGCGAAGGCGCGGCGCCCGCGAGCTGGAGGATCTGGCGCATCGAATCGCCCACGAGCAGGCGGACCCGCTTTCGCGCGAGGCATTCGCCGAAAGCTTCTCCGTCGCGCCCGAAGATTTCGCCAAGCTCGAGGCTTTCGCGCGCGAATACCAATTGAGCATCGAACGGCACGATCTGAACGCGGCCAAGGCCGTGTTGGGGGGCACCGTCGCCCATTTCCAAACCGCATTCGGCGTCGAGCTTTCCCACTACGAGCACCCCGCGCTCGGCCGCTTTCGCGGCCGTATCGGCCCTATCACGGTTCCGGCTGAGATTGCCGATGTCGTGACGGCCGTGCTGGGCCTCGACGATCGTCCTCAAGCGCGGCCGCACTTCAGGCTGCGACCCACGCCGGGGATCATCGCGGCGCGCGCGGCGGGGCAGGCGTTCACGCCTTTGCAGTTGGCCGACCTTTACGATTTTCCCGACGGGGACGGCGCCGGCCAGTGCATCGCTTTGATAGAACTTGGCGGCGGGTACGCGCAGTCGGACCTGTCCGCCTACTTCGCTTCGCTTGGGCTTGCCGTCCCGAACGTGGTCTCCGTGCCCGTCGACGGCGTACGCAACAATCCAACCGGCGATCCGAGCAGTGCCGACGGCGAGGTGACGCTCGACATCGAAATCGCCGGCGCCATCGCGCCCAAGGCGAAGATCGCCGTGTACTTCGCGCCGAACAGCGACGCCGGCTTCATCGATGCGGTGTCCCATGCGCTGCACGATTCGGCGAACAAACCCTCGGTCGTGTCGATCAGCTGGGGCGGTCCCGAAACCTCATGGACCGAGCAGGCGCTCACGAGCTTCAACGACACCTTGCAGTCGGCGGTCGCGCTGGGCGTGACCGTATGCGCTGCGTCGGGCGACAGCGGCTCGAACGACGGCGCGCCGGACGGCGCAGACCACGTCGATTTTCCGGCGGCGAGCCCGTACGTCTTGGCCTGCGGCGGCACGCACGTGACCGCCGCGAAGGGAGGCAAGGAGATCGCGCGCGAGGTCGTCTGGAACGACGGCGCGAGCGGTGGCGCGACGGGAGGCGGCGTGAGTGCGTTGTTCGCCCTGCCGGCATGGCAGGAAGGGCTCAAGGCGGCACGCGTGGACGCCGCGGCCGTCTCGCTTTCCAATCGCGGCGTGCCGGATGTTGCCGCCGATGCCTCGCCGGCCTCGGGCTACGAAGTGCTGATCGACGGTCAAAGCGTGCCGGTCGGCGGTACGAGCGCCGTCGCCCCGCTGTTCGCGGGGCTCGTCGCGCGCATCAACGCGCAAGCCGGCAAACCGGCGGGGTTCGTCAATGCGAAGCTCTACCGGTCGGGCAGTGCGTTCAACGACATCACGTCGGGCAACAACGGCAGCTTCGCCGCGGCCCCCGGATGGGATGCATGCACCGGCCTCGGGAGCCCGAACGGGCGTCGCATCGCGGCCGCGTTGGGCGCTTCGTCCACATCGGCCGCTAGCGGCGGCGCCGGCGGTTCGGACTAGCGCATCGAAACGATTTGCCTTATCACTCGTGCGCTCCGGGTATCGAACCGGGGCGCGCGAGAAAAGCCGCAGTAGTTCGCCAACGCAGCCTGCGCGTGCGCTCGGACTCGCACGCCGGCCACAACAGATGGAGCGATTACGATGAATTCCGATACCGGCAGCCCGCAATCGTCGCCTCACAATGCTCACGCGCCGTCGGCGGGCAGAGCCTCGATGCCGCATGCGTTTCTGAGTCGAGCGCAGGGCGACCAGCCGTTTTACGATGAAGTCGCTTACGGGAAGGGGCCCGACGACTCCGTGACGGACGCAAGCGAGACCGCCGCGATTACGCACCACACGATCACGATCGGGGGCAGGAAGATCAGCTACACGGCGACGGCGGGCCACCTCGTCACCGTCGACGAATCGAGCTCGAAACCGAATGCGAAGATGTTCTATGTCGCATTCACGGAGGACAACCAGGGGGAAGAGCGCCGGCCCGTGACGTTCTTCTACAACGGCGGCCCGGGGTCTTCCGCGGTGTTCGTGCTGCTGGGATCGTTCGCGCCCAAGCGCATCAAGACGTCGATGCCGGGCTTCACGCCGCCCGCGCCGTATGCGATCGAGGACAATCCGGATAGTCTGCTCGACAGGAGCGACCTCGTATTCATCAATCCGGTCGGCACGGGCTATTCGGCAGCGATCGCGCCGAACAAAAATCGCGATTTCTGGGGCGTCGACCAGGACGCGCGCTCGATCAAGCAATTCATCAAGCGGTTCCTGACGAAGAACAACCGGTGGAACTCGCCCAAATACTTGTTCGGCGAATCGTACGGCACGGCGCGCAGCTGCGTGCTCGCGTACATGCTGCATGAAGACGGCATCGACCTGAACGGGATCACATTGCAGTCGTCGATTCTCGATTACACGCAAGCCGGCAATCCGGTCGGCGCATTGACGACCGCCGCGGCCGACGCCTGGTATCACAAGAAGCTCGGCGTGGCGCCGACGCCCACCGATCTCGGCGCCTTCGTCGAGGAAGTGGCGCAATTCGCGCGTACCGACTATCTCGCCGCGCTGCGCAAATTCCCGCAGACGGACGATGCGGTCGTCGAAAAGCTCTCGCAGTACACCGGCATCGACAAGACCACGCTGCTGGCTTGGAGTCTCGATATCGCCGGGTATGACAGCCGGGGCAATTCGTTGTTCTTGACGACGCTGCTCAAGTCGAAAGGCGTCGCCCTCGGCGCCTACGATGGCCGAGTGACGGCGATCGATACGGGCATCGCCGGGCAAATCGATCCGAACTCGGGCGGCAACGACCCGACGATGACGGCCGTGTCGGGCGTGTATACGACGATGTGGAACGAGTACTTGAACGAGCAGTTGAAATACACGTCGACGTCGTCGTTTACCGACTTGAACGACCAGGCTTTCCAGAACTGGGATTTTAGCCACATCGATCCTACCGGGGCGCAGAAGGGCAAGGACGCGCAGGGGAACATCATTTTGTATACGGCGGGCGACCTGGCCGCGGTGATGGCGCTCAACGTCGACCTCAAGGTCCTGTCGGCCAACGGCTTTTATGACTTCGTGACGCCGTTCTATCAGACGGTGCTCGATTTGCAGCAAATGCCGCTGATCGAACAAACCGTGCGTAACAATCTGTCGGCGCGTTTCTACCCGTCCGGGCACATGATCTACTTGGACGGCGGCTCACGCACGGCGCTCAAGGCCGATCTGGCGAAGATGTACGACACGGTCGGCGCCGACGCGCCGGCCATGGCGCGCGTGCGGATGTTGCAGGAGCGGCGTCGCGTATAGCGAGTAGGCGTACGGCTAAGGCATAGGCGGCGAGCGGCGAGATCGACTCGGCCGCGAAGAACGAGCGGCAGCGTCACCATGCGTGGCGCTGCCGCTTTTGTTTTCGCCGATGAGAGCTTGTGGGGTGGGGCGAGCATGGGTCTTGCTTAAACGCAGAAGGTAAGCACTTTCTACGATCTCGAATTGATGAATGAAGCAAAACTTTCCTGCCCGCACGTCGCACACCTCCAAGGCGCCGAACTCATCAACGGACTTGTGTCGAGTGGGCCGCCATATCGACGAAACGATGACCGGCGAAGACGCAGCCGCGCTGTCGCCTTGGCCGTTTGCTTGGCGGTATGCACGGTTTGCCTGTGGCCGGCGGTGACGCTGGCCGCGGCTTCGGCGCCGGTCCTGGCCGCAGCGGAGGCGGCCGCGAAGGCAGCGGCGCCCGGCGCGTCGAAAGGGCAGGCGGTGGCGGCGGCTGCGCCAGGCTCGGCGGCGTCGGCATCGAAGGCCTCGGCGGCATCGTCATCGGCCGATGCAGGCGCGTCCCCGGCCGCCGCCGCTTCCACAGCCTCCACAGCCTCCGCGGCCTCCGCGGCCCAGGCCGCCTCCGCTGCCGAGGCCGCGTCCGCCGCTTCAGCTGCCGTCGCGGCCGCGTCCAAGCGCGCCGTGGACGTCGCCGCGCATCTGGACCCGCGTGACGCGCTCAAGCTGCGCGACTCATTCGAAAGCGACGTGACGCGGCGCTTGGCGGTACCCCCGGCCGACCAGCAGGCTTATGCGCAACGTCTGCAGGCGGCCTTGGCGGAAAAGGGGCTCGGCGCGCTCGCCCGGCAATATGTCGTGCTCGTCGACCGCAACCCGAACGTGCAGGCGCTCTTCCTCTACTTTCGCGGCAATCCGACCGATGCTTGGGCCTTGATCGGCGCCTCGCCGGTTTCGACCGGGCTGCCTGGCCGCTACGATCATTTCGTCACGCCGATCGGCGTGTTCGATCATTCGCCGCAAAACATGGATTTTCGCGCCGAGGGAACGCTCAACGAAAACGGCATCCGTGGCTACGGCGCACGCGACATGAGGATCTTCGATTTCGGCTGGACCGACGCCGAGCGAGGCTGGGGCAAGGGCGGGATGTCGTCGATGCGCTTTCAGATGCACGCGACCGATCCGGAGAAACTGGAGCCGCTGCTCGGGATACGCCATTCGAAGGGTTGCGTCAGGATTCCGAATTCGCTCGATCGGTTCCTCGATCATCACGGCATTCTCGACGCGCAATACCAAGCGATCGCCGATGCGGGCATTGCGCTTTGGGTGCTGCATGTCGATCGCGCGACGACGCCCTGGGCGGGCCGCTATCTGGTTGTCGTGGACTCGGGCGCCAAAGCGCGGCCGTCTTGGTCGCCGCAGCCTAAACGTGAGATCCGCGCACGCATGCCGGACGCCGCCGACACGGCCGATTGAGTCGCCGCCACCCGGATATCGGCGGGTGACAGCGGGTGACAGCGGGTAACGGCGCCGCGCGCGATGAGCCGGCCGCCGCTACCGCTACCGCTACCTCTATCGCATGAGCCAGACGGCCCCGGCGCCGAGCAAGGCTCCGGTTAGCGCGCAGCTCCAAAGCAGGCGCCGCGTGGTGCGCTGCGCTTTCCGCAATTGCGCGAACCATGCCATCGTATCGTGCTGGACGCGCGCGTCGTGCCGGCGTTGCAGCCGCTGGACGGCAAGCGTGGGCAGGCGCGGCATCATCGCTAAATGGGGTAACTCGCGCGAGAGGCGCTTGATCCAGCCGCGGTGCCCCACGTCTTCGCGGGCCAGCGCTTTGAGCGTGCCCTTGACGATTTGCCAGGTGTCGATGCCGGGCGATAACGTGCGCGCCAGCGTTTCCGCCCGCATCAGTGCATCGTGCGCGAGTTCGAGCGATGCGGAAACGCCGCCGCCGAACGGCTCCACGGCGCTCAGCAGATGCTGCAGCAAAGCCCCGGGCGAGCGCCGATCGCTCGGCACGGAAAAATGAGGTTCGGCGCGCGTGCGCAGCTCGGCTTCGAGCACCTCCTCGCGCGTGTGCGGCGCAACGTGGCCCACTTCGCGATGCATCGCGGCAAGCCGTCCGTAGTCTTGCTCGATTAGCGCGTTCGCCCCATGAATGAAGAAGGCGCGCTCGGGCTCGGAGAGCGTCGCCATGATCTTGCAGTCGCCGAATACGAGCCTGCCGAGCGTTTTGGGGTCGACGCTCACGCGAAGCCGCTCGGCATCGAGCGCCGCATGGAAGAAACCGTGCGAGAACGCTTGTTCGACGACGACCTCGACCACGCGCTCGGCCAGCGCTTCCAGATCGACGCCGCGGCGGCGCAGCGGTTCGATATCGTTGACAGCCAGCGTGTCGATGCGCTCGATGACGAGCGCGTGCTCGGTCGACAAGCCCCAGACGACCTCGGGGACGACGACGCGCTTGTCGTCGTTGAAGCGCTGCCCGGTCTGCGACAAATTCGCGGCTTCCGCTCGCAGGTCGAAGCGGCGCTGGACTTGCGCTGCGAGGGCTTGCGTCATGGCGTAGAGCCTCAGCTCACGCGCGGAAGGCAGGAAGCGTTCGAGCAGGCGCGCCACCCAGTTCAGGACGGCCACGTCGTCGCCCAGGCGCTCCACTTCGTGCACGCGAAGCAACTTCACCGCCACTTCGCTGTACCCGCCGTCGCGCCGCGCGGCGTGTTCGGCTGTGCGCAGCCGCGCACCGTGCACTTCTTCGGCGATGCCGCTTTCGAGCGCGGTTAGATCGAGGGCGGCGAACGCCGCCTCGGGCGCGCGCCCCATCGCGGCGCGCAAGGCGGGAACGACTTCGCCCGGGGCAAGGGGCGTCGCTACGGATGCTTCGACACGGGAGAGCAGCGCGAAGGCGTCGTGCAACGAGCGGGCGAGCGCTTGCGGATGCTGCACCGCGTGCGTGGCGAACGCACTCGCGAGCGGACCCAATTGCGGGAGCGCTCTATGCAGTGTTTCTCGTGCGTCCGACGAAGTCCGCAGGCTCGCCGTCAGGCTGGCGACCCATCGCAGCTTGTGTTCGCGCGGCGCGGCGCGCCAGAGCAGGGCCGCCCCGTAGCGCAGCACGCAATAGAGAAGAAGCAGCCTGCGAACCGTAATGTGCATGAAAGAGAAAAAATGCCCAACGGAAGTTGAACGGATGAGAACGCTAAGCATGCCACGCGCGAAGCAACGTCGCCTGTCCGATGCGAACGTGGCTGCCGCATCGCACAACGGTAAAAAAGCAACGGACCCTAAAGTTGCGGCAAATGCTGCCGTTAAGGGGGCATCGGCCCGGCCGTGCTATCCGCAACGAGCACAGCGTGCGCTTCGCCCGCCGCGACGGGACGCATGTCGTTGTTGTCATCCACGAGAGAGTCAACGATGTCGCATCATGCATTCTTCAATCGACTGTTTCCGCAAAGCGTGGCGGTCGATCTGGGCACGGCCAACACACTCATCTATACGCGCGGGCAGGGCATCGTGCTGAACCAGCCGTCGGTCGTCTGCTTTCAGAAGACGACCGATGCGGGCAAAGGGCGCGTGACGGCCGTGGGCGATCAAGCCAAGCAGTTGCTCGGGCGCTCCCCGGGCAACGTCGAAGCCGTTCGGCCGATGCAGCACGGCGTCATCGCCAACTTTTCCGCCGCCGAGCGCATGTTCCGTGAATTCGTCGACATGGCGCGATTGCGTTCGATGTTCGGACGTCGCGCAGAGTTCACTATTTGCGTGCCGTCCAATGCGACCGCCGTCGAGCGGCGCGCGATACGCGAGGCCGCGTTGGCCGCCGGCGCCGCTAGAGTCACCTTGATCGGCGAATCGCTTGCCGCGGCGGTAGGCGCGGGCTTGCCCGTCGCCGAGGCGCGGGGCTCGATGGTCGTCGATATCGGGGGCGGCACGACGGAAGTGGGTGTGGTGTCGCTGGGCGGCATGGCGTATCAGACGTCGGTGCGGGTCGGCGGGGACCAGTTCGATGCGGCCATCATCGCCCATGTGCGCAACGTGTACGGCGTGATGCTGGGCGACCAAACCGCCGAGGTCGTCAAAAAAACGATCGGCACGGCGACGATGAACGTACCGCGCGAGCGGATGTGCGCCGTCGGCCGCAGCTTGGCGGACGGCTTGCCGCGTACGATCGAGCTGTCGAACCACGACGTGGCCGAGGCGCTGGCCATGCCGCTGAAGGCCGTGATCGGCGCGGTCAAGAGCGCGCTCGAGAACGCGCCGCCCGAACTCATCACCGACATTGCCGACACCGGCATCATGTTGACCGGCGGCGGTGCGCTATTGGCCAATCTCGATAAACGACTCGTGGAAGAAACGGGTCTCGCCGTGCGCGTGGCGAATGAGCCGCTGACCTGCGCGGTGCGCGGCGCTGGTGCGGCCGCGGGGTGCGTCGATTCGGCTTCGTTCCTGCAATAGTCTAGGTGCGCGCCGCGGCGAACGTGATGCGGCCGAAGGTGTTTCAAAAGGCGAACCCGCCGCTTTGCGCGCCGGCGTATTGACCGTTCGGCTGGGCCGGCGCGGCAGCGGCCCCCTCGTGCCGGTGGTACCATCGCCATTCCGCTATCCGCGTTCCGCAAGCGCCGGCCTTTCATGCCTTCGATCAGCCAACTCAACGTCTACCCTATCAAGTCGTGCGCGGGGATTTCGCGCGACAGTGTCCGTCTCACGCCTCATGGCCTCGAATACGACCGCAATTGGATGGTGGTCGACTTGCAAGGGCGCTTCGTGACTCAGCGCACGCATGCTCGTCTCTCGCTCGTGCGGCCTTCGCTCGAAGGCGGCGCGCTGACGGTCAAGGGGCCTGGCATGCCCGCGCTGGCGTTGCCGGCCGATGCTGCCGAGCTGGCGAATAGCCCGATGATCCAGGCGACAGTATGGAAAGACACCGTGGCGGCGCTCGATGCCGGTGACGAGGCCGCGCGCTGGTTTTCCGATTTTCTCGATGCGCCCGTGCGGCTCGTGCGGTTCAATCCCGGGAACGAACGCACGGCCAGCGCTAAATGGACGGGCGACGTGGCGGCGCAGGTGCGTTTCGCGGATGGATTTCCGTTGCTCGTCCTCGGCGAGGCGTCATTGGGCGATTTGAATGCACGGTTGGCGGGCAAGGGCGTCGACCCAATTTCGATGAACCGATTCCGACCGAACTTGGTGCTCGCGGGCATCGAGGCCTATGAAGAGGACTTCACCGAAACGCTGCGCATCGAGGCTGCGGGCGGGGAGGTCCAGTTGCGCCTCGTCAAACCCTGCACGCGTTGCCCCATTCCGACGATCGACCAAGCTCGTGGCGCACCCGATCCGCGTTGGCCGAACGAGCCGACCGATACAATGAGCGCCTACCGCGCGGATAGTCGCGTCGATGGCGCCGTTTCGTTTGGACAGAATGCGATCGTGATCGCCGGCGCGGGCGATATGCTCACGGTCGGCCAAACGGTGGACGCCGAACTGCGTTTCGATGCGTGAGCGCAGCCATGACCGCTAACCCCCCCGGCCTGCGTCGCGCGGCCTTGGTTCCGGACGACGAAGTTCGTTTCATCGCGGTGGAAGGCGGGTTACGAATGCCTTACGTCGATCGCGGCGCCGGCCCGCTTGTGCTGTTCGTGCACGGTTCGCTTTGCGATTATCGATATTGGCAGCCGCAGCTTGCCGGTTTGTCGAGCCGATACCGGTGTGTGGCCGCGAGCCTCACGCACTATTGGCCGCTGACCGGGTTGGCGCGCACGGCCCCGTTCAGCTGGAGCAAGCATGCCGACGAGTTGGCGCAGTTCTTGGAGAAACTGGGCGGCGGGCCGGCGCATGTCGTCGCGCATTCGCGCGGCGGGGCCGTGGCTTTCCAGTTTGCGACCCGCCATCCCCAGTATGTGCAAACGCTGACGCTCGCCGATCCGGGCGGCCCGCTTTCGTCTCCCGGGCAACCGCACGCCGTGCTGCCCGACACGGTCAACGCCCTTCGCGCCAAGGCCGCCCAACTGATCGAGACGGGGCAAACCGAGGCCGGATTACAGTTGTTCGTCGATTCGGTGAGCCGCGTGGGCTCGTGGGCGAAGAGCACGAGCGCGTTTCGCGCAATGGCGCTCGACAATGCGCCGACGCTGCCGCTTCAATTTCAAGATCCGTTGCCCGCCTATACGCGTGAGGCGGCATGGAGCCTGCGTTGTCCCACGCTCTTGATCGACGGCGAGAAGAGTCCCAACCTTTTTCGGCGCAACGTGAACATGCTCGAAGGCTGGTTGCCCGACGTCCGGCGCCACACGATACGCGGCGCGTCCCACGGAATGAACCTGGCGCACCCGAGCGCCTTCAATCGGCATCTCGATGAATTCTTCGACGATCATGGGTGAACAGGGGCGCAGGCATCGCCTTTGCGCGGCTCGCCCTGTTGTTCCTTTCACACTTCGCTTCCTACAATCGAGGCAGGGCAATTTCCGTAAAGCGTTCGGCTGGCGTGGCGCGTGAGCGCGCGGCGCCCGCATTCGCACCGATAGGAGCTAGACGATGCTCGACACCGAAGCATTGAGCGACACCCCCTCGCAGACCGGCGCCCCGTTGCAGGGCGGCCCCGACGGCGCATTCATCGCGCCCGAGCATCCTTACATCGCGCGTACGAGCCAGTACGTGCTGAAATCGGGCGACACGTTCGTCGTGAACGATCCGCTCGGCGATATCAACGGCGTCGACGACGGCCTGTTCGTCAACGACACGCGGATGCTGTCGCAGCTGCGCCTGACGTTCGGGGGGCGCGCACCGTCCCTGCTGTCGGGCAACGTCAGCAACGACAACGCTTCGTTCACGGCGCATCTCACGAATCGCCCACTGCCGCCGATCGGCGGCGAAGGTGCGCCCGAAGGCGTCATCCACGTCGAACGGCTGCGCGTGCTGTGCGGGACGGTGCTTTACGACGCCATCACGTTGACCAACTACGGCTATTCCGATGCCGTCGTGCCGCTGTCGATTTCATTCGCCAGCGATTTCAAGGATATGTTTGAAGTGCGCGGGCTCAAGCGGACGCAGCACGGAACGACCGAGGCGCCGCGCGTGGGGCGCGACGATGTAAGGCTTGCTTATGTCGGGCTCGACGATGTCCAGCGGCACGTCGACATTTCGTTCGCACCCACGCCGAACCAGCTGTTCGCCGATCGCGCCGACTATACGATCGACCTCTCGGCGCATGCATGCGTGTCGATATACTTGTCCGTCGCCGCGCATACGCAAGCATTGCCGGCGGCGCGCGGCACGGAGCAGCCGGGCGTGCAGATCGCGCAGCCCCCGCACAGTACGAGCCCCTCGCATTTTTCGCAGATCGACGCCGTGCGCCCGCGCGTGGGGCGCGCGGCCGTACGAGCGGCGCTTGCGGACACGCACTTGTCGATGCGCGAGCGCCGGCGCGCCACGGCGCGGCTGCGTTCCAGCAATCCGCTGTTCAACGCTTGGCTCGACCGCTCCTTCGCCGACCTGAGCCTTTTGACGACCGATTTGCCCACGGGCCCTTATCCGTATGCGGGCATTCCTTGGTTTTCGACGCCGTTCGGGCGCGATGCGGTGACGACGTCGCTGCAGACGCTGTGGTTGCAGCCGTGGCTGGCTCGCGGCGTGTTGCGCTTTCTCGCCGAGCATCAGGCGAGGGAGGATTCGAAGTTCCGCGACGCGGCCACGGGCAAGATCATGCACGAGATGCGCAAGAGCGAGATGGCCGCGACAGGCGAGGTGCCGTTCGCGCTTTACTACGGCGGGGTCGATACGACGCCGCTGTTCATCGTGCTGGCAGGCGCGTACGCGGCGCGCACGGGCGACGATGCGTTCATCGCGGAGCTGTGGCCCGCGCTCGAGCGCGCGGCGCAGTGGGTGTCGAATGTCTGCGACAAGAATCGTCATGGGCTCGTCGACTATCAATGCGAGTCCGATCGGGGGTTGGCGAACCAGGGCTGGAAGGACAGCCACGATTCGGTCTTCCACGCGGATGGGCGTATGCCGGAAGGCCCGATCTCACTCGTCGAAGTTCAGGCCTACGCCTGTGCGGCTTTCGATACCATGGCCGAATTCGCCACGCAGCGCGGGCTGACCGAAGATGCCGCGCGCTATGCGTCGCGCGCGACAGCTTTGCGCGAACGCGTCGAGGCGTTGTTCTGGATGCCGGAGCTCGATTTCTACGGTATTGCGCTCGATGGCCATGGCGAGTTGTGCCGGGTGCTCGCATCGAATGCGGGGCATCTGCTTGCGTTTGGGCTGCCCGCGCGTGCGCGCGGCGAAGCGGTTGCGCGGCAGTTGCAGTCGACTTTGTTTCACACGGGCTGGGGCGTGCGCACGCTGGCGGCGGGGCAAGCGCGCTTCAACCCGATGGCCTATCACAACGGTTCGGTTTGGCCGCATGACAATGCGCTGTGCGCGCGCGGATTGGCGCGCTACGGCAATAAGCAGGCTGCCGTGCATTTGCTGCAGGCGTTGTTCGAAGCGGCTGT
>DATJJH010000087.1:0-13704 GCA_035492395.1 Trinickia sp.
CGTACGTTGGAATTTGTCGAGCGGGTGAGGGCCGTCCTTGCCGACGGTCTTGACGGCCGGCGCGACGCCCGCGCAATTGACGAGCCCGACGAGCGGGCCGAGCCGCGTTGCCGCCTCGACCGCCTGCTGGGCGTCGGCCTCGCGGCTCACGTCGCATTTGACGAAGACGCCGCCCAGTTCGCTCGCGAGCGCTTTGCCCGCTTCTTCATTGAGATCGGCGATCGCGACTTTACCGCCGTGTTCGGCAAGAAGGCGTGCCGTTGCCGCGCCAAGCCCCGACGCACCGCCGGTGACCAAGAATGCGTTGCCGCGAATATCCATGCTCAATGCTCCTTTCATAGTTTCTAAGGGTGCGCTCGCGCAGCCCGCGCGGCTCGTGACCGGTTGGCTTGCGGCCGCAGCCGACGATTGTAATCGTTCGCGCGTCGACGTTGCGACGCGGTTGGAAGGGTGGCGAAGGGAGAGGACTAACCGGCGGCTTCGTCGAGGCTCGGGTGACGTGCGGGTCTTCCCAAGCAGGCGCCGAAGCTATCCGACGTGGAACGGGCTGAGAGGTGACGCACGTAGCGCAGGCACTGCATCAGCCGCGCTCGCAAGCCGGGTCGCGGTGCTGGCGGACGAAACAGTGCGTCCGCGCGGGCGGATTGTGCGACGTTACTTCCAAGCTGCCGCGCGGCGCCGGCCACGACGATCTGCTGCAGCAGTGGTCCGTTGGGACGTTTCTGCAAGTACTTGATGTTTTTTGTCGCCGTGGCGATGAATCGATCGCTAACAACGGGTGTTGCGGGCCAGATATATTTTTTGTTCAAGGTCTGCATTTTACGCGCGGCCAGCCGTTCGTCGAGGAAAGCCAAGGCGCCCGGGTCCGTGGAAAGTTTGTCGAATTCCGTCTGTCTCGCGAGGTCGTATCGCTGACCATTTTGCTTGTCCACAGAGAAAACGACTGTGGTCGCCCCCGGCTTGGACGCGAATCGGGAGTCTCCTCGAAAAGCGGGCGCCCCGACTGCCCAGGTGTCCGGCACGACATCGTATCGGCTCGGCTCAGCACCGTCCGCTCGCAGTTCCGGCCATACATGATCAATTCTTTGCGCCTCGACTTTGCTCATCGTTTCGCCGGGGCGCAGATGTCGTGCGCCGATCAGCGTCGCGGCGTTGGCATGCTCTCCGCAATTGCCGTTGCCAAGGATCATGGCGCATGCCGCCGAGATCGCGGCCAATTCGGGGGCCGGGAAGCCGTCGAACTTGACTCGATCGAATAGGTCGCGCGCCGCTGCGACCCTGCGCCACGACTCATGGTTGGTCCGCTCAAGGTCGTCCTTGACGTTGCCGCGTCCCCCACGGAACAGTTGGCGAGTCGTTTCGGCAATCTGATTGCCGCGCCGCAGCCGATCGAGATCTTCCGCTTCGGGGAGACGCTGGTCCAACGCGAGCAGAGCCAGATAGGTCATTAGGTCTTCTTCGGACGGCTCCACGCCCCCTGCGAGCGCGCCTTGCTCCCGCAGATCGTCGACTTCGGCTTGACGTTCCGATAGGCGCGCGTGGCGCCAGTCGTCGAATATTGCGGACGATCGGTCCTCGGCGGTGACCGATTGCGAGCGAGCGAGAGCCCTGTGGGCCGGCGTGTGCGCAAAACTGCGTGATCTGGGCCGAGCGGCGTGCCGAGGCGGTTGCCAATCAAAGGACATGCGCCAGATTCCCCACGGTAGGATGACGTCCTCACCCAGTATAGACATACCTCACGCCGCCCAAACCTCTCAGCACCTATCAACGACGATTCGCCCTGCGCATTATCCCAGTTGTTGGGGAGGCATGAAAACTGCGGAATGCGGCTTCGAAGGCCGCGACGCTTCCATTCAAGCCGACTTCGCATGGCGCGCAAAGCCACGCCGGAAAAGACAACGCCGTTCGGCGCTTGTCCGAACGGCGTGAGATAAGCGTGGGCGGCGGCTTGCCGCCCGCGCTCGACGAGATGGCTCGCGCGTTACTTCAGCGCTTCGAACACGCGCTGACGAATTTCGTCCACGCTGCCGAGGCCGGAGATGCGCCGGTATTGCGGGGCGCTGAGCCCGTTTTCGACGCCGCGCTGCGCCCATTGCTGGTAGTAGTCGATAAGCGGCTTCGTTTGCGACACGTAGACGTCGAGACGTTTTTTCACGGTCTCTTCCTTGTCGTCCTCACGCTGGACGAGCGCTTCGCCCGTCACGTCGTCCTTGCCTTCGACCTTCGGCGGGTTGAACGTCACGTGATAGCTGCGGCCCGATGCCGGGTGCGTGCGGCGGCCGCTCATGCGGACGATGATTTCGTCGAACGGCACGTCGATTTCCAGCACGTAATCGATTGCCACGCCCGCTTCCTTCATCGCCTCGGCCTGCGGCAGCGTGCGCGGGAAACCGTCGAACAAATAGCCGTTCTTGCAATCGGCTTCGAGCAGACGCTCTTTCACGAGGTTGATGATGAGTGCGTCGGGCACGAGTTCGCCCGCATCCATGAAACGCTTCGCTTCGACGCCGAGCGGTGAACCGGCCTTCACGGCGGCGCGCAGCATATCGCCCGTCGAAATCTGCGGGATGCCGAATTGCTCCTTGATGTAATTGGCCTGGGTGCCCTTGCCGGCGCCCGGTGCGCCCAACAGGATCAAACGCATGCTGTTTCTCCGAATCGTTTATCAATGCTGCGGCGCGAAAAGCAGGGCGCAAATACGCAAATACGCACAACGCCAAGCGCAATAGGCTTCCCCCGAAACGTGGCGTCGCCGGCGGCGCACAGGCGCGGCGGCCGGCCCTCTAGGCTTGCACGCATCGTTCAGGACGATACGCGCAAGCCGCCGGCGGGCGACATGGCAGACGAACGGGAACCGGAAGCGAATCATGCGAATGCTCGCGCAATCGGCCCTGATTATGCCATGGCTCGTCAGGCCTTCGACCGGAAAAACGTCAGGTTTTCGACAGGAAAAGTGCGCGTACGCGCTCGAGATCGGCGGGCGTGTCGACGCCCGGCGCGGGCGCCTCGTGTGTCACGCGTACTGCAATGCGTTCGCCGTGCCACATCGCGCGCAACTGCTCGAGCATTTCGGCCTGTTCGATCGGCGCCTGCGCGAGCGTGGGATACGTGCGCAGGAACCGCGCGCGATAAGCGTAGAGGCCGATGTGCCGAAACACCGTATCGGCCGGCGGCGCGGGCATTGCGGCAATGTCGATGGCGCGCGCGCCGCAATGCGGCTGATAGGCATCGCGCAGCCAGGGGATCGGCGCGCGCGAAAAATACAGCGCGATCGCGCGCGCATCGAGCACGACCTTGACGACGTTCGGGTTGAAGACGTCCGCCGGATCGACGATCGGGTGCGCGGCCGTGGCGATCGCGCAGTCGGGATTCGCGGCAAGGTGCGACGCAACGTCGCGCACGAGCGCGGGGTCGATCAACGGTTCGTCGCCTTGCACGTTGACGACGATCGTATCGTCGGATAAATCGAGCCGCGTCGCGACCTCGGCAAGGCGATCGGTGCCGGAGGGGTGATCGGCGCGCGTGAGCAACGCTTCGATGCCATGGGCTTTCGCGGCATCGAGCACGCGCGGGTCGTCGGTGGCGATCAGCACCTGCTTCGCGCCGGCTTCGCGTGCGCGCTCTGCCACGCGCACGACCATCGGTTTGCCGGCGATATCGGCGAGCGGCTTTTCAGGCAAACGCGTCGAGGCCAGACGAGCAGGGACGACGGCCACGAAAGGCGGAGCGTCGAGACGGGCGGGAGCGGTCATCGTTCGGGTCAAAAGCGAAAGGCAATCACGGCCGGCGGCGCGGGGAAGACGCGGCGCGCCGCGCTTTGAACGTTAGGCGCCGCCCGCCGGATCGACCGGATCGAGGGGCGTGCCTTCGACGGTCTGGCGCGCTTCGTCGACGAGCATGACGGGAATGCCGTCGCGAATCGGATAGGCGAGCTTGTCGGCGTTGCAGATGAGTTCTTGCTGCGCGCGGTCGTACGTGAGCGGCCCCTTGCAAATCGGGCAAACGAGGATTTCAAGCAGGCGAGCGTCCACGGAGTTTCTCCACAACCAGAGCGATGAGGCGAGCGGGCAGCGTGGCTTCGACTGGTACGACCCAGATTCGAGCGTCACGCCAAGCGCTCAATTTTACCGCATCCTTCTCGGTCACCAGGATCGCGTCGACAGGCTCGTCGATGAACGGGTTGTCGCGAAACCCGTAATGATCGGGCAACGGCCGTGTAATCGGCGATAGGCCGGCCGCGCGCAACGTCGCGAAAAAGCGCTCGGGCGAGCCGATGCCGGCCGCGGCCAGAACGTGCGCACCGGCAAATTGCGCGAGCGGCCGCCGCAGGCTGGGGTCGCTAAGATGCCATGCGTCGCCGGGCGTCAACGTCAGCGCGTGCGTGTTCGGCCATGGCGGCAGCGTGCGGTCGAATGGGTTGTTGACGAGCGTCGCGTCGCGCGTGCGCGAAAGCGGTTCGCGCAGCGGGCCGGCGGGCAGCAGAAAGCCGTTGCCGCCCAGGCGCTGGTCGAACACCACCAGTTCAACGTCGCGCGCGAGCCGGTAGTGCTGCAGGCCGTCGTCGCTGACGATGACGTCGACGTCGTCGTGGGCCGCGCGCAGCGCCTTGGCGCAGGCGACGCGATCGGGCGACACCCACACCGGCACGCTCGTGCGGCGCGCGATCAGCACCGGTTCGTCGCCGACCTGTTCGGCCGAAGAGGCCGAGGTGACAGGACGCGGCTCGCCGCCTTTCGCGCCGTAGCCGCGCGAAACGACACCGGGCGTGAAGCCGGCCGCGCGCAGCGCTTGGACGAGGGCGATGACCGTCGGCGTCTTGCCCGTGCCGCCCACGGTCACGTTGCCGACGACGATGACCGGTACGCCGATGCGCACGGGTTCGAGCCAGCCGAGCGCGAAGGCGGCGCGCCGCATCGCGGCGATGGCGCCGAATAAGCAGGCGGCCGGCGTCATCGCCCAAGCAAAGGCGCCGCGGTGCTGCCACTCGCGCGTGACGTAGGATTCGGCGCGGGCTTTGAGTCGTTCGGCAAAGCGGTCCATGGGGCTCGAGTTCGTCAGGTCGTCGAAAGATCGGAAGATGGACCCGGCACTGTAGCCCGGTAGGCTCCCGCGCCGCAAGCCGAGCCACGGGATAGGGCGATGGCTCGCCTGTGGATAACTCTGTGAAAAACTTCGCTCGTAGCGGCCGGAAAAGCCGGTAAATCGGGCTTCTCATCGGTCACGACTAAAGTCCTACTAAAAAATATTCGTGTTAAATCAATGGGTTGCGACGAAACATCGCGTTATTTCGCGGCCTCTCCCGTCGTTGAACGCCACAATGCGCCATGCTCCGCTATGTGGGAAACCTTCGCGCAAGCGGGCGCACACTGGACGCCGGGCCCGCGGCGGTCTATCGTCTGACCGGCGAAAATCAAGGTACCGCATGCAATCCCGTTCTCCATTTTCCGCCGGCGGCCCGGCAGCATCCTCCGGCCCCGGTTCGTTCGAGGCCGATGTGGCCGTTCCCGTATCGGTCCTGAACCGTGCGATCGGCACGATGCTCGAACGCTCGTTTCCGCTCGTGTGGGTCGCCGGCGAAGTGTCGAACTTCACGCGCGCCGCGAGCGGCCACTGGTATTTCTCGATCAAGGACGCGCAAGCGCAGATGCGGTGCGTGATGTTCCGGGGGCGGGCGCAGCACGCCGAATTCACGCCGCGCGAGGGCGACAAGATCGAAGTGCGCGCGCTCGTCACGATGTACGAACCGCGCGGCGAACTGCAACTGAACGTCGAAGCGGTGCGCCGCACCGGCATGGGACGCTTGTACGAAACGTTCCTGCGGCTCAAGGCGCAGCTCGAGGCCGAGGGGCTCTTCGCGCCCGAGCGTAAAAGGCCGCTGCCCACGCATCCGCACGCCATCGGCATCGTCACGTCGCTGCAAGCGGCTGCGCTGCGCGACGTGCTGACGACGCTCTCGCGCCGCGCGCCGCACATTCCCGTCGTGGTCTACCCGGCGCCGGTCCAAGGCGCGGGGGCCGCCGAAAAAGTCGCGGCGATGATCGCGGCCGCGAACGCACGGCGGGAAGTCGACGTGCTGATCGTGTGCCGCGGCGGCGGCTCGATCGAAGATCTGTGGTCGTTCAACGAGGAAGTCGTGGCGCGCGCGATCGCGGCGAGCGAACTGCCGGTCGTGAGCGGCGTCGGCCATGAAACCGACTTCACGATCGCCGATTTCGCGGCCGACGTCCGCGCGCCCACGCCCACCGGCGCGGCCGAACTCGTGAGCCCGCAGCGCACGATGCTGCTGCGCGAACTCGATCACCGCACGGCCGCGCTCGCACGCGGTCTTGGCCGTCTCATGGAGCGGCGTGCGCAGCAGCTCGATTGGCTGGCGCGGCGGCTCGTCAGCCCGGCCGAGCGTTTGCGGCGTCAACGCCTGCATCTGCAGCAGCTGCAGGCGCGCCTTGCGTCAACCGCCGCTCGGCCGCTCCGTGACGCGCAAGCGCGTTTTGCGATGGTGAGGCTGCGGTGGGCGCGCTGGCGGCCGGACGTCGCGACGCAGCGCGCAGCCGTGACGGCGCATGCTCGACGGCTCGACGCGGCGCTCGAGCGCCTGCGCGAGCGCCGCGCCGCGAAGGTGGCGACGCTCGCGGCTCGGCTGGAAGTACTCAGTCCTCAGCGCACGCTCGAGCGCGGATATGCCGCGCTGATCGATACGCAGACCGGCCGAGCCGTGCGTTCGCCGACGGCGCTCAAGCGCGACAAGCGGCTGACGGTGCACGTGGCCGAGGGCGCCGCCGATGTGACGCTCAAGGACGTGCAGCCACGCTTGACGGACGGCTTTTGATCGTCGCCGCTGGCCGAACGCCACGCCATCGTCGGTCAACTTCGGCGAACGCCGCGACCAAACGCATGTGGTGGAAGCACTTTTTACGCTGATTGCGGCGCGTGGCGGTCAAAGCTGCGCGTAAAGGCTCGCGGTTTGCGGGGTTATTCCAACTCGCCTACAATCCAGTGCTCTACAGCGTTAGCCGCCTACATCCCCATAACACACAAGGATCAGCACCATGGAACATACGCTCCCGCCGCTGCCGTACGCGAAGAACGCCCTCGCTCCGCACATGTCGGAAGAAACGCTCGAGTTTCACTACGGCAAGCACCACCAAGCTTACGTGACGAACTTGAACAACCTCATCAAGGGCACCGAGTTCGAGAACCTGCAACTCGAAGAGATCATCAAGAAGTCGTCGGGCGGCGTGTTCAACAACGCTGCCCAGATCTGGAACCACACGTTCTTCTGGAACGGCCTGAAGCCGCAAGGCGGCGGCGCACCGAGCGGCGCGCTCGGCGACGCGATCAACGCCAAGTGGGGCTCGTACGACGCGTTCAAGGAAGCGTTCTCGAAGGCCGCGGTCGGCAACTTCGGGTCGGGCTGGACGTGGCTCGTGAAGAAGGCCGACGGCTCGCTCGACATCGTGTCGACGAGCAACGCCGCCACGCCGCTGACGACGGACGCCAAGCCGCTCTTGACGATCGACGTGTGGGAACACGCGTACTACATCGACTACCGCAACGCGCGTCCGAAGTTCGTCGAAGCGTTCTGGAACATCGTGAATTGGGATTTCGCCGCGAAGAATTTCGCGTAAGTCCGCCGATGTGCCGGGCGGGCGCTTGCGTGGCGCTCGCCTTGAACGAAAAGGCTCTCCGCCCCGGGGAGCCTTTTTTCGTCTGGGCACCCGCGTGGGCGAGCGCGCGCCTACAGCGACGTGCGGCGTGCGACGTCGGCGAGCGCCACGCGGTCGGTCAACACCTCGTCGATCAAGCCGTACGCTTTCGCCGCGGCCGCCGACATGAAATTGTCGCGATCGGTGTCCTTGGCGATCTGCTCGACCGATTGCCCCGTCCGCTCGGCCAGCACTTGATTGAGCCGCTCGCGTAGGAACAGGACTTCCTTCGCCTGAATCTCGATATCGGCCGCCGTGCCCTGGCTGCCGCCCGAGGGCTGATGAATCATGATGCGCGCGTTCGGCAGTGCGAAGCGTTTGCCTTTCGCCCCGGCTGCGAGCAGGAACGTCCCCATGCTGGCCGCGAAGCCCGTGCAAAGCGTGGACACCTGCGGCTTGATGAACTGCATGGTGTCGTAGATCGCGAGGCCGTCGTACACCGAGCCGCCGGGCGAATTGATGTAAAAGAAGATGTCCTTGTCGGGGTTTTCCGATTCGAGAAACAACATCTGCGCAACGATGAGGCTCGCCGTTTCGTCCGTGACGGGGCCGACGAGGAACACGATTCGCTCGCGCAACAAGCGTGAATAAATGTCGTAGGCGCGTTCGCCCCGACCCGATTGTTCGATGACGGTCGGCACGAGTTGGCCGTGCGGATAGGAAGTCATGGGCGCTCCTCGCATGAAATCGACGATGGCCGCGCCTCGAGAATACTCGCATGCGGCCTTTGCTGTGTTGACGCGCGGATCGGCGCGGATGTGACGGTTTGCGCAAATATCCCAGCATCAGCCTGGAAAAGAGAAAAAATAGACGGATGCGCGTAACATCGACGCTCGCTCGAACGTCATTAAGGTGAGGCGCGTGACGCGCCGCCAGCTCGACTTAAGGAGCCACTCCAATGAGGCAAGAAGAAAAAGACGAAATATCGAGTTTCGAAGCCGCCCGTGCGCGGCTCACGTCCCTCGCCTATCGCATGCTGGGCAGCCGAGCCGAGGCCGAGGACATCGTTCAGGACGCATGGCTCAAATGGCACGCCGCGGCGCAAGGCGAGCTGCGCACGCCGCTTGCCTGGTTGACGACGGTCACGACGCGCCTCGCGATCGACCGCATCCGCCGTCTGCAATCGGAGCAAACCGTGCGCGCGACCGAATGCTTGGCGCAGCCTTGGCTGGACGAAACGGCGCCGTCGGCCGAGGAAGAAGCCTTGCATGCGTCGGCCGTGTCGGAGGCGGTGGCGCTGTTGTTCGAGCGTCTTTCGGCCGACGAACGTGCGGCGTTCGTGCTGCACGAGGCCTTCGACTACGACTATGCACAGATCGCGGAGGTCGTCGGAAAAACGCCCGCCCACTGCCGGCAGCTCGCGCATCGAGCGCGGCGTCGGCTGACGAGCGAGCCGGCGGCAAGCGCGGGCGCGCAGGGTCGCGAAAGCGTGTGGGGCGACCCGGCGCGCGCGGACGGCTTCGAGCGGTTGCGCGAGGTCATTCGTCGCGCCGATGCGGCGGCCGCTCAGCAATTGCTCGCCGATCGCGCGATCATGGCGCCTGTCGCCGCGAGCTCGGCCGCTCGGCCTTCGCGCGTGCCCGAGCCGGCTGCGGAAGATGCCACAGCGTTTTCGGAATGCAGTGCGCTCGAAGCGCATGCGCTGCCCTGCGAGAAGGGGGTGGCGTTTGCGCTCGTTCGTGACTGCGACATCGTGGCGATCGTGCGCGTGACGACTCCGGCTGCGCGATGGCGCCGCGGGCTATGCCGCGTCGAGATCGTGAGGGGCGGGGCGGAGCTCGACGCGCTGAACCGCTGCTTCGGGTCGCACGCAATCGCCGAACGACTTGCGCGTATCGCGGCGCCGACATTCGCCGCAAGCGCAGTCGCGGCTTAATCGGCCGTCACCTCAAGCCATAGCTCGCCGCCCCGGCGACGCATCAGCCCGAGCCTTCTCGCATCACCGTACAAGCGACGCGGCTTCCCAATCGATGTCCACACACAACACCTGCAGCCCCTGGGCCGTCTGAGCGGCGATCGAGGCCGTCACGCAAAGGTGCGCCTCGTTGAGCGAAAGATACGGCGCGGTGACATGCGCGGGCCCCGGCGCGCGCACGGCTGCGGTGAAGTAGGGCCGATGGGCCCAATTCGCGCCTTCCGAATGCAACAGTGGGCTAAACCGCTTCGCGCGCCGGGAGATGACGCGGCCGATCGGCACGACGTTGTCGCCGATCTGCTTGCCGTCGGCATCCAGCAAAAAACAACGTGCCGTATCGGGTAGCGCGAGCAGCGCATCGCAGGCGGCTTCCACCGGCGTGCCTGTCACAAAACGCGCGCACGCTTCTTCCAGTGCTTTGACATACGGCGCCAGCCGCTCGGCTTGCGAGCGTTCGCGCGCGGCGACGCGTCTGCGCAGCGCCGCCGACAGCGCATCGATGAGCCCCGCCGCGGCTTGCGGCTGTACGGGGTCGACACTCGGTTCGGCGAAGAAGCTGCCCTGCACGAAGTCCACGTTGCATTCGAGAGCGATCAAGGCGTCGCGCTCGGTCGCAAGCCCGCCCATCAGCACCAGCTGCCCCGATTCGTGCAGCAGCGAGACGAGCCCCGGCAACACGCGCTCGAAGTGCGAGTGCTCACTCGCTTGCGCGAGAATGCCGCGATCGAGCGAGACAATGTCGGGATGCAGGTGCCAGACGCGGTCGATATTCGAATGCTTGGCGCCAAAACCGCCCAGCGCGATCAAAAAGCCGGACTTGCGCAGGCTGTCGACGATTTCGGCGAACCGGCTCGTCTCCCCGCCTGCTTGCTCGGGCACCTCGAGCACGACCCGCTGCGGCGGCAGGCCGAGTGACTTCAGATTGGCGAGCAGGGCGTCGCCGTAGCTCGTATCCATCAGCGCGGCCGGATGCAAGCTCAGAAACAGCCATTCGTCGTGACCGTCGATGGCGCTGAAGTTGCCCAGATGAAGCGATTCGGCTAGCCGTCCGAGCTCGAGCAAATCCCCGCGCCGCGCGGCTTGGGCGAACACCTCGCGTGAAGGCGCCTGCCCCCCGTGTTCGTCGTGCGCGCGCAGCGATGCGTGATAACCGATCGCGCGGCGATGCGAGACCGAGAACACGGGCTGGAAGACGCTGAATACCGTGTAGCCGCCATAGACGACGGTGCGGCGGCTGCCCGCGTCGTCGGCGACGGGACGCGGCGGCTGAAAGCCCGGAGGATCGAGGTCGACCATGCTCATTGGTTTGGACGGAAAGGAAAGACAAAAACGAAAGGCGGTCGCGTCGACGCGCCTTCGACGGCACGGCGCTAACTGTACAGCATATGAATGCAAGTTCTATGCGCAGCGTCAAAGCGAGGCTCGCCGACGCGGCGGCGCGGCACACAGCCCGCTATGCGCCGCGCATACGCACAAACGTGGTGCCGCCGCCCCGTAGCGGCGCGCGCGAGCGCCGCATGCAGGCGCTCGTTCGTCACGCCGGCTATTCGACCAAAGCCCGCTCGCGCCCGGGAAGGGTTGTTGCCGCGGCATCGAGCTGTCCCGCCCGTTCGAAGAACGCATGCGCGCGCCGGTCTTGCGCATAGGCCGCGTTGATCCGGATCCAGGGGCTCGGCTCGCCGTGCGGCCGGAAGTAGCTCCCCGGCGCAATCGTGACGCCGGATTCGCTCGCGCACGCCATCAGGCGTTGCGGATCGTCGATGTGCGGAACGCGCGCCCAGACGAACTTGCCGCCGACGGGCGGCGCGAACAACTGCCAGCCGTGCGCCTCGAGCGTGCTCGTCGTCGCCCCGAGCGCATCCGTCATGCGGCGGCGCAGCCGCTCCAAGAATTTGCGATAGGCGCCGCGCTCGAGCATGGTGAGCGCGACCGCTTCGGCAAAGGGCGATCCGCTGATGCTCGTCAGCATCTTGACGTCGCCGAGGTCTTTGACGATCTTGCGGCTCGCTGCGATGAAGCCGATGCGCAGCGATGACGAGAGCGTCTTCGACAATCCGCCGATGTACACGACGCGTTCGAGCTGGTCTAGCGCGGCGAGACGGTCCGTCGTATCGGCCTGAAAATCGGCATAGATGTCGTCTTCGACGATCGTGAAGTCGTACTCGTGCGCGAGCTGCAGCAAACGAAAGGCGACCGACGGCGCGACGACCGTGCCGGTGGGGTTGTGGAACACCGTATTGACGAACACGGCGCGCGGACGATGCCGCTGCAGTTCGGCTTGCAGCACCTCGATGTCGGGCCCCGAGGCGGTACGCGGAATGCCCACGACGTTCACCCCGTGCAACTTTAGGAGTCCGAACAAATTGTAGTACCCCGGATCTTCGACGAACATCGTATCGCCGGCACGCAGCATGTAGCGCACGATCAGGTCGACCGCTTGGCTCGCGCCGGACGTAATCAGGATCTGCGAAGCGTCCGCGCGGATGCCGAGCGGCGCAATGCGTGCTTGCAAGTGTTCGCGCAAGGCCGCGTTGCCGAGCGGCGTCGCGTAGTCGATCAAAGCGCCGTGATCGGTGCGCGCGACGTGCCGCACGGCCTGCGCGATGCCGTCCATGTCGCGCCACGCCTCGGGGATGAAGCCGCTGCCGAGCTTGAGCGTATCGCCCGGATGACTGAATTGCTGCAGGATGTAATTCGATTCTTCCTCGGCGCGACGCGGGTCGGATGCGCCGCAGCGTTCCAGCTTGGCGATGCGTCCGCTCACATAGAACCCCGACCCATGGCGCGATTCGATATAGCCCAGCGATACCAGCCGGTCATACGCTTCGATCACGGGAAATCGGCTGATGCCGCACTCCTCGGCGAGGCGGCGAATCGACGGCAGCTTGGCGCCGGCGTGCGCCTCACGCGAGCGGACCCATTGCTCCATGGCCGACACGATCTGCTCGGTCATCGGCACGCTACTCTCGCGGTCGATCGCAATCTTCATCGTCGTTACCTCGGACTGTTCGCTATTTCAACTGAACAGTTTCGGCAAAACTGTTCAGTACTGTGCATGTGATTGTAGCTGCCTGATCGCAATAATGCATGGACGAAATGTTTTTGAAGGAGTACGGCGATGCGTGAAATCCGAACGTTCGAAATGCGGCACGACGAGGCCGCGACCGCTTGGCGTGTGGCTGATCCGCTCATCGTGGAGGCGGCGCACGGCACCCTTTGGCTCACGATCGAGGGCGATGCGGAAGATTATTGGCTGGAGCCCGGACAGACGTTCTTATTGCCGGCGGGGGCGCGGGCGTGGATCGGCTCGGGGCACGGCGACGTGCGCTTGACGGTGACCGGCGCGGGCTCGCAAGCCGGGGCTTGCCGCAACGAGACGCTCGCGTGCCCTCGGACGCTGCGCGAGGGTGCGATGAAAGCGAGCGAGGCGCGTGCGCCGCGCTTGCGCCACGTTCCAGCCTGACACGCGGGCGGCGATAAAGGCCGTGTCGAGAACCCCCCGTAGCGGTACGAGGGCTTGCTAGGACGCAATTTCAATTTCGTCGGGCCCAACGTAGCGCGCCCGCGGGCGAATCAATCGGCCGTCTTCGAGCTGCTCCATCGCATGCGCGATCCAGCCCACCGCGCGGCCGAGCGCGAAAAGCGAGAACGCCGCGCCCGCCGGCAAGCGCAGCACGCGTTCGAGGGCCGACAACGCGAAATCGACGGTGGGCGCAAGGCCTGTCGCTTCGCGCACGGCGTGCGCGATTGCGTCGATGTCGGCCAACGCCTGGCGCTCGGCATGGGTGCGCACGCGCTGCGAAAGCATATCGAGCAGCAGCGCCGCGCGCGGATCGCCCGCCGGATAGAGCATATGTCCGAAGCCGGGCAGAATCGTGCGCTGCTGCCCGTCGTCACGTGCGAGCCGCCCCGCGATATAGCGATCGATGTCGCCGGCATGCTTCGCTTCGCGGAACATGGCCGTCACGAGCATCGTCTCGCCGCAATGGCGCGGCCCCGCCAGCGCCGCGAGACCGCCCGTGACGGCGCCGAACAGATGCATGCCCGTCGACGCGATGCAGCGGACTGTGAACGTCGATGCGTTCA
>DATJJH010000088.1:0-3346 GCA_035492395.1 Trinickia sp.
CATATGCGCGCAGTGGCGTCTGCAGCCCCAGATGCCCGACCGTTTCATGTACCCAGGCGAGCGCGGCCACGCTGCGCAGCACGATGAACATCAGCACGAAAATCAACAACAGCGCCCAGTCGATCTTGAGCACCGCGTCGCGTCGCCACAGCAGGAAGCCGCTGGCCACGCCCGCCAGCCCGATGCCGGCGTGATGCGAATCGGCGAGCAGTACGAAGGCGACGAAAAGCACGGCGGCGACGCCCGCATAGGCGCGGTCCACGGGCTCCTTGACCGCATCGCCCGACAAATCGAGCGACCTAGCCTTGAAGGCGAACCACGCGAGCCCGTAGAGCAGCACCGTCAGCACGGCGCAAAGCGGCGCCAGCGCCAAGACGAAGCCGCCGAACGACACGCCGCCCACTTGCCAAAGAAACAGGTTTTGCGGGTTGCCGAGCGGCGTGAGGATCGAACCGGCGTTGACAGCCAGAGCAAGAAAGATCGTCAGCCGTTTGACCGGCAGCGGCGTCAATGCATGCAGCGACAGAACCAGCGGCACGACGACGAACAGCGCAACGTCGTTCGTCACGAGCATCGACAGCACCGCGGCCAGACCGATCAGCAGGCACGCGAGCGCTCGCTCGGTTCGGACGTGGTGGACCACGCGATGCGCGAGCCACATCAACAGGCCCGAGCGTTCGATTGCTTTGGTCAGCATCAGCAGGCCGGCAAGCGTCATCACGGTCGGCCAATCGACGAGCCGCGGCAGTGCAAGCCACGGCTGCGGCCGCGTGCATTGGAGTACGACGAGCAGGGCGACGAGGATCGCCAGAACCGGCTCTTTGAGCGCAAATGCAATCAGCTTGCGCGGCGCGGACGTGCGCGCGACATACACCTCGTCGGCGTTCGGCATAGGCAGCGAGAAAAGAGAAGAAGCGGCGAAAGGAAGGCCGGCCGATAGCGACGGCGCCTTTGCCTAGTCGCTGTCGCTATTGGTACGGGGCGCGCGTCACATCGGTCAGGCAGCGCCGTTCGATCCGCCGCGCAACCTGATCAGAATGCCGTCGAGCGCGTCGAGATCGCCGAACTCGATCTGCAGTTGGCCACGGCCGCGACGGCCGAGCTTGATCTTCACCGCCGCTGCCAGCAGATCGGACAGCTCCTCTTCGAGGCGGCGGGTATCCCGGCCGCCGTCTTGGCTCGTGCGCGCCTTCACGGCAGGCTCGGCTTTCGTCGTGGCCGTAACGAGACGCTCGGTCTCGCGCACCGACATGCGCTTGTTGACAACCTGATTGGCAAGCGTGATCTGCGTCGCCGAATCGACAGCGAGCAATGCGCGCGCATGCCCCATGTCGAGATCGCCGGCGAGCAGCATGGTCTGCACGGGATGCGCGAGGTTCAGCAAGCGCAGCAGGTTAGACACGGCGCTGCGCGAGCGCCCTACCGACTCGGCGGCTTGTTCGTGCGTGAAGTCGAATTCGTCCAGCAAGCGCTGGATCCCTTGCGCTTCTTCGAGCGGGTTCAGATCCTCGCGCTGGATGTTCTCGATGAGCGCCATCGCGGCCGCCGCTTGGTCGGGCACGTCCTTGACGAGCACCGGCACCTCTTCGAGCCCGGCGATGTGCGCCGCTCGAAAGCGGCGTTCGCCCGCGATGATCTCGTACTTCTCGTCCGAGACCGGCCGCACGAGAATCGGCTGCATCACGCCTTGTGCACGGATGCTCGCGGCGAGTTCCTGCAAGCTGCCCTCGTCCATGCGCGTGCGCGGCTGATACTTGCCGGCCTGCAGCCTGCGCAGCGGTAACACGTTCGGTTGCCCTTCGGTGCGCACGGCCGTCGTGATGTCGGGGTTGCCGCCAAGCAACGCCTCGAGCCCGCGGCCCAGTCCCTTCTTCTTCGCTACGGCATTCATGAGTTGTCCTCGATCCGCCTTCTTATCGCGCTGCGCCATTGTCAAAGCGCACGCACGCGTTCAATCATTTCAGCGCCGAACTGCACGTACGCCTGCGCACCGCGCGAGGCTCGGTCGAACACGACACCCGGCAATCCGTAGCTCGGCGCCTCGGCCAAGCGCACGTTGCGCGGAATCACGGCATCGAACACCTTGTCGCCGAAGTGCTCCTTCAGCTGATCGGATACCTGCTGCTGCAGCGTGATGCGCGGATCGAACATCACGCGCAACAAGCCGATCACCTTCAGGTCGCGATTGAGGTTCGCATGAACCTGCTTGATCGTGTTGACAAGATCGGACAGCCCTTCGAGCGCGAAGTATTCGCATTGCATCGGGATCACGACGCCGTGCGCGGCGCACAAGCCGTTGAGCGTCAGAAGCGACAAGGCCGGCGGGCAGTCGATCAGCACGAAATCGTAATCAGCCGTGACTTGCTCCAGCGCAGCTTTCAATTGTCTTTCACGATTCTGTACGCTGACGAGTTCGATTTCGGCGCCGGCGAGCTCACGGTTGGCCGGGAGCACGTCGTACTTCACGGCGTCGGACTTGATGCGGGCATCGGCCACCGATACGCCGTCCACGAGCACTTCATAGACGGTGTTCTCGCACTCGGCCTTATTGATGCCGCTGCCCATCGTCGCGTTACCCTGCGGATCGAGATCGATCAGCAGCACGCGCTGCCCCTGCGAAGCGAGACTCGCGGCGAGATTGACCGTCGTCGTCGTCTTGCCGACACCGCCCTTCTGATTCGCTACGCAGAAGATTTTTGCCATCGTTTGAAGATCCTCGTTACCGCGTTGAATGCCGCTTGCGCTATGCGCCTGCCGGTTCGTCGAGCACAACCTCGACCAGGTGCCGCTCGGCTTCGAGCAGCGGAACATCGAGCCGAATGATCCGTGCGGCGCGCGCCCCTGCCGGCAAGCGCTCCACTTCAGCATCGGGCCGTACGCCCTTCATCGCCCAGATCGCCCCGTGCGCGCTCACCAAATGCCGCGCAAGTGTAACGAAATCGGCGAGCTCTGCGAATGCGCGCGAGACAATTGCGTCGAATTTTTCGGGTATGTCGACACCCGGGCGAAGATTTTCTACGCGCCCCGTCACGACAGATAAATTGTCGAGCTTGAGCTCGGCCTTGGCCTGCGCCTGAAACGCCGTCTTTTTCTGCACGATGTCGTTCAGTGTGACGCTTCGCTCGGGCAATGCGATGGCCAACACGATGCCGGGCAGGCCGCCACCCGATCCGACGTCGAGGATCGAATCCCCCTCACACGCAGCAAGATGAGGCACGATCGACAATGAATCGAGCACGTGCTGAATCAGCATCTGGCGTGGATCGCGAATAGCCGTCAAGTTGTAGACGGCGTTCCATTTCACGAGCAATGCCACGTAATCGGCAAGGCGCTCGAACTGCGCATC
>DATJJH010000089.1:0-46452 GCA_035492395.1 Trinickia sp.
TCGCGGAGCCACCGGGGGTTTCCCAGGATTACGTCCGACCGGACACGCTGCCCGCATTGCAGGCGTCCACCAGCCAGGATTTGTCGGAGCGGGTGGGCGCGATTCGCGGTTTCGTTCAGGCGATCTCACGAAGCCCGCTTCCCGCGGACCTTCACGACGCGTTGATCGCGCAAGGAGCCATCTCGACTCCGTTCATGCCGGCCGGTGCGTTTGCCCGACAGCCGGTCAGCAACGTGGACGTTTTCACGAAGCTCGACATGCCGGTGGTCTTTGCCTGTGGAAGCCACGAGAACGTCGTGACTCAGGCGCTTGTGGAACATGTGCTGCGGGCTGTGCCGCGCGCAACCAGCCGCACTTTGGACAACGTGGGCCATCTGCCGCAAATTGAGGCAGCCGATCAGGTCGCAGAATTGATTGCTGATCTGATTGCGTCCGGTGCCAGCCAGTAGGGCAAGTCACCGCTCCGTCACGTAGACCTCCCGCGTCGGCGCCTGCTGGGTCAGGCCGAGTGCGTTCGCGGCACTGGCGCCGTGCGGCGCGATGATGCCGAGACCGCGCTGGGAACTTGGGGCAACGGCCCAGGCGCTTTTCGTCGGCGGTCGACGTGAATGCGCGGTGACCTGACCGGCGAACCGCCGTTTCCCATTCGCCCTGTCTACCCCACCGTCCCGCCCCCCGAGGACAGCTCGGCCCAATCCAGTTCTTGCACGAGCACGCGATACGCCTGATCGCCGATCACCTCCCGATCAAGCAGTTCCCTCGCCTTGCGACGTGCCGCGGCAATGGCGTCTCTTCTTAGCGGGCCGCCCGGCACTTCATTCAACGGCTCGGCGGGATCGGGGCCTGCGTTCAGTTCGATGACGGCCTGGTACTCCTTGCGCAGCAGTTTTGCGTGAAGCGAGTCGTCGGCTTCGATCGAATCGAGCAACGCTTCGTAAATCAACGTCCGCCCGGCCCGTACCTCGGCGGAAACGGGGTTGTCGTCCGACAAGCTCAGCAAACGAATGATCGGCTTCATCGTGAGCCCTTGAACCACGAGCGTGCCGATCACGACGACGAACGCGCATAACACGATGAGGTCGCGGTAAGGGAACGGCGAGCCGTCGGGTAGGGTCTGCGGAACGGCGAACGCGGCGGCGAGCGTGACGATGCCTCGCATGCCCGCCCAAGAAACCACGAGGCCGCCGCCCCACGACCGCTTCGCGCGTCTCGCCGCGTCGAGGTTCCTGTTTTGGCGGATAACCCTCGCACTGTAAGTCATGACCCACAAGAATCGCGTGGCGATGACGACGCCGAGCACGACCAGGGCGACGAGTACCGCTTCCATGCGCGATGCGCCGCTGCCCAAGCGCTCCCAAATCGGGCGCAGTTGCATGCCGATCAACACGAAGGCCAATGCGTTCAGGACGAAGACGGCTGTCTCCCACACGGTGAGAATGGACACGCGCATTCGCGCGGGGATGCGCGGCCCGCCGCCGCGGGCGATGGTCATGGCGAACGCCACCATTGTCAAAATGCCGGAAAGACCGATTCTTTCGGCGAGGATCCAGACGCCGAACGTGACCGCAAACTGCAAAATCAACGACGTGGGAACATGCTCTGGCGCGATGGTGATCGGCCGCAGGACGAACCCCAAAGCGATCCCCACCGCGACGCTGCCGAACACCGTCAACATGAATATGGGCAAGTAGTCGCGCAGCGTCAGATGTCCCGCAGTCACCGCGAGCAACGCCAAACGGTAAATGAACAGCGCGCTGGCGTCGTTCAAAAGGCTCTCGCCCTCCAAGATGCTCAGCACGCGGTGGGGCAGTCGCACCTGACGCATGACGGCTGTCGCGGCGGCGGCGTCCGGCGGCGCAACGATCGCGCCAAGGGCGACCGCCACGACCCATGGCATATCCGGCACCAGCCAATGGCAGACGAGCGCGACGCCCACCACCGTCGTGCCCACGGCCGCGATCACGAGCCCGGCCACCGGGCGCCAGTTTGCGCGAAGGTCGCGAGGCGACGCGTCGTAAGCCGCATCGAGCAAGACGGGGGCGACGAACAAGGTCAAGGCGAGCTGCGGGTCCAACGTCCATCGTGGGGCTTCGGGCAGGAAGGCAATACCGGCGCCGCCGAGCGCGAGCAGCGTGGGGTAGGGGGCGCCGATCCTACGGGCAAGCTCGGCAAGGAACGCTGCCGCGATCAGCAGCACGATGATCCATTGAAAGGTTTCCACGGTTCGATTCCGGCAACGGGCGGAACCGAAGTCTAGCGCGGCGGTAGTCGGAGCTTGTGAAGCTGCGCCATGAGCGATTCGCACTGCAGCGTGGCTCGCTCAAATCGGGCAACATATTTACCGGAGATCACTGGCGCGCTTGGATGTTCTGCAGCAAGAGTTACAAGTTTGAAATACGCCTATCGAATGTGCCGCGCTATAGTTGCACCCAACCACGCTACATATTCGAAGGTGAAATCATGAAGCCCACTACTCGCATCGTTTCGTTAGCCCTTGGCGCGCTCGCGATCGGCGCATCCACTGCGGCGATGGCGAGAGTCGACATCGGCGTGAACATCGGCATCCCGGCGCCGGTCTATGTTGCGCCCGCGCCCGTCTATGCGCCGCCGCCTCCGCCGCCGGTCGTTTATCAGCCGGCGCCCGTCTACGCGGCGCCGGCGCCCGCGATCATCATCGGCTGGCATGGCGACCGGTACTGGGACGGCGGCCGCTGGTGGGGCCGAGACGATTGGTACCGTCATCACGGCGGCTGGGATCACGGCCCCAGAGGGCACGGCCATTGGGACCACGACCGCGGCGAGCATCGCGGCTGGCGTTGAGCTGTTGATGCGCGGCAATCGTCGCGCGCTGGATGAAAAAAAACCGCCTCGGCATGCGCCGCAGGCGGTTTTTCTTTTGGGCGCGGAGCTAAACGATTTGCGTGCGGAGTCAAACGCCCGGGCTGGGCGCCGCCGGCACAAGCCGGCGAAAAGCCCGGCTTATTACTCGGCCGCTTCGCCGGCCATGCCACCGATGACGGAGTTGAAGCCGCTGTCGACGTGCATGATTTCCGCGGTCACGCCGCTCGCGAGATCCGAGAGCAAAAACGCCGCGACGTTGCCGACTTGCTCCACCGTCACATTGCGTTTGAGCGGCGCGTTTTGCTCGACGAAGTCGAGAATCTTGCCGAAGCCCTTGATGCCGCTCGCAGCCAACGTCTTGATCGGGCCCGCCGAAATGCCGTTCACCCGCATGCCCTTGGCGCCGAGCGACCCGGCCATATAGCGCACGCACGCTTCGAGCGCGGCCTTGGCCACGCCCATCGTATTGTAGTTGGGCACGACCTTCTCGGCGCCGAGGTACGAGAGCGTCAACAGCGAGGCGTTGTCCGCGAGCATCGGAAGGGCCGCCTTCGCCAGTGCTGGGAAGCTGTACGCGGAGATATCGTGTGCAATGCGGAAGTTCTCGCGCGTCATGCCGTCGAGGAAATTGCCGGCGATCGCTTCGCGCGGAGCGAAGCCGATCGAATGCACGAGGCCGTCGAGCGTCGGCCAATGCTGCGCCAGCGAGGCGAAGAGCGCTTCGATCTGCGCGTCGTCCGCCACGTCGCACGGAAAGACGAGTTCGCTGCCGAATTCAGCGGCGAATTCGGTGATGCGGTCTTTGAAGCGATCGCCCACATACGTGAAGGCGAGTTCGGCGCCCTCGCGTTTGCACGCTTGCGCGATGCCATAGGCGATCGAGCGGTTCGATAGCAGACCGGTCAGCAAAATGCGTTTTCCAGCGAGAAAGCCCATGAATTCTCCTAGTGTTGACGGTGCCGGCGCCGGGCGCGTAGGCGCTGCGCGGCGGTGGCGGGTGCGGTTTGGGTAGAATTCTCTCACATTGCCACTTCCGATCTTCCGATGACGGTGACGACGACGATAGGCCGGCGCCTTCACACGCCGCAATACGCCCGCCATTTTTTCATATGGCGTCTGCTGCTCGCGTGCTGTTTCGTCGGGGCGCTGCTCGGCGCGGCCTCGCCTGCGCATGCGGTCTATGCGATCGCGCAATTCGGCGAGCCGAAATACGCGGCCGGCTTCACGCACTTCGACTACGTGAACCCCGATGCCCCCAAGGGCGGCACGCTCGTGCTGGCCAATCCGAATCGGCTCACGAGCTTCGACAAGTTCAATCCGTTCACGATGCGCGGCAATCCCGCGCCCGGCATCGGGATGCTGTTCGAGAGCCTCACGACGGGCAGCTCCGACGAGGTGGCCTCGGCGTATGGTTTGCTCGCCGACGATATTCGCATCGCGCCCGATCGGCTCTCGGTCACGTTCCATGTGAATCCGCGCGCGCGCTTCTCGAACGGCGATCCCGTGACGGCCGAGGACGTCAAGTACTCGTTCGATACGCTCAAAAGCCCGAAGGCGGCGCCGCAGTTCGCGGTGTTTTTCGGCGATATCACGCGCGCGGTCGTGGTCGATCCGGCGACGATCCGCTTCGAGTTCCGCCAGCCGAACCGCGAGCTCCCGCTGATCGCGGGCGGCATCCCCATCTTTTCCCGCAAGTGGGGGCTCGAGCCTGACGGCAAGCACGTGCCGTTCGATCAGTTGGCGTTCCAGCACCCGATCGGCAGCGGGCCCTACGTCATCGATCATTACGACGACGGACACACGATCACGTACCGGCGCGATCCGTCGTACTGGGGCGCCGCGCTGCCCGTGCGCGTGGGCATGAACAATTTCGATCGCATCACGTACAAGCTCTACGCCGACAACACGGCGCGGCTGGAGGCGTTCAAGGCCGGCGAATACGATGCGCTCGTGGAGTACATCGCGCGCAACTGGGCGCGACGCGACGTCGGCAAGCGGTTCGACAACGGCGAACTCGTCAAGCACGAGTTTCGGCAGCACAACGGCGCCGGAATGCAAGGCTTCGTCATGAATCTGCGGCGACCGCTCTTTCAGGATGGGCGCGTCCGGCAGGCGCTCGATCTCGCGTTCGACTTCCAGTGGCTGAACCGGCAACTGTTCTTCGGCGGCTACACGCGCTTGAACAGCTACTTCGCCGATAGCCCTCAGCAGGCGAGCGGCATGCCGAGCGCCGGAGAACTGGCGATTCTCGAACCGTTGCGCGCGCAACTCGATCCCGCCGTATTCGGGCCGATGACGGTCCAGCCGAACACCGATCCGCCCGGTTCGCTGCGCGCCAATTTGCTCAAGGCCCGTGCCTTGCTCGCGCAAGCGGGCTGGCACTATCGCGACGGGGCGCTGCGCAATGCGAAGGGCGAGCCGTTCGCCTTCGAAATTCTCGACGATTCCGGCGCGGCGATGGCGCCCGTCGCGAGCGTCTATATCCGCAATTTGAAGAAGCTCGGCATCGAGGCAACGTTTCGTACCGTCGACTTCGCGTTGATCCAAAAGCGCTTCGATACGTTCGACTTCGATATGACGTCGCTGCGCTTTCCCGAAGTTCAGGTGCCCGGCACCGAACAAGTGTCTCGGTTCGGCAGCAAATCGGCCGACGAGCAAGGCTCGGACAATTTGATGGGACTCAAGTCGCCGGCCGTCGATTCGATCTTGCGCACGCTCTTGCACGCGCAGACACGAGAGCAGCTTGTCGATGCGGCGCGCGCCCTCGATCGGGTGCTCATGCACGGCTACTACGTGGTGCCTCAGTGGTACAGCACGACCCATCGCGTCGCCTACAAGCGAGCGCTTCGCTATCCGGCGACGCTGCCGCTGTACTATTCGGCAAGCGACTGGATCCTTTCGACCTGGTGGATGGCCCCTTCGTCCGCCGGCTCGAACGCGGCCGCCACGCACTGAACGCGCCCCTTCGTCGATACGAACTTTCTTTCGATCGCGCATTGCTCATCCACGGGTCACGAAAATGTGGAGCTACGTCCTCAAACGATTGCTGCTGATGATTCCGACGCTCATCGGCGTATTGACGGTGACGTTCGCCGTCATCCAGTTCGTGCCCGGCGGGCCTGTCGAACAAGCGGCATACGAGTTGCGCAAGGGTTCGGCGCAAGAAGGGCAGGCGACGCCGTTCGGCCTGCGCGCGCACTCGGGCGTCGATGCCCAGCAGCTCGCCCAGCTCAAGGCGCTGTACGGTTTCGACAAGCCGCCGCTTACGCGTTACTGGCTCATGCTGTCGCGCTTCGCGCGCCTCGATTTGGGCCAGAGCTACTTTCATCATCAGAGCGTGTGGTCGCTCGTCGTGTCGAAACTGCCCGTATCCATCAGCATCGGTTTATGGACGTTTCTGCTGACGTACCTCATTTCGGTGCCGCTCGGCATCGCCAAAGCGGTGCGAAACGGCTCGCCGTTCGACACGGCGACGAGCCTAGTCGTCCTCGTCGGGTACGCGATTCCAGGCTTCGTGCTCGGCGTGCTGCTGCTCGTCCTGTTCGGCGGCGGCTCGTTCCTGCAGATCTTCCCGCTGCGCGGCTTGGTGTCCGATAACTTTTCGCAGCTGAGCGTCGGCGGCAAAATCGTCGATTACCTTTGGCATATCGCGCTGCCCGTCACGGCCTCCGTCGTGGGCAGTTTTGCCGTCGTCACGATGCTGACGAAGAACGCCTTTCTCGACGAGATCAAGAAGCAGTACGTGCTGACGGCAAGAGCGAAGGGCCTGAGCGAAAAGCGCGTGCTCTGGAAACATGTGTTCCGCAACGCGATGCTGCCGCTGGTGGTCGGGTTTCCCGCGGCGTTCATCGGCGCGTTTTTCACGGGCAGCCTGCTGATCGAAACGCTGTTTTCGCTCGACGGCTTGGGGCTGCTGTCGTACGAATCGGTCGTGCGCCGCGATTATCCAGTCGTGCTAGGCACGCTTTACGTCTTTACGCTGATCGGGCTGGCCACGAAGCTGCTGTCGGACCTGTGCTACGTGTGGGTCGATCCGCGCATTCAATTCGAACAACTGGAGCGCTGACTTGAGTCAAGTTCGCCCTCGCACCGGCGCCGATGCGCAACCGCGCGACGCGCTCTCGAGCGTGCTCGCTTCGCCCACGCCGATGCGACGTATCTGGCGCCGCTTCAAGGCCCAGCGCCTCGGGTATTGGAGCCTCGTACTGTTCGCCGTCGCGTTCGCCGCGAGCCTAGCGGGACCGTTGTGGTCGAACGACACGCCGCTCGTCGTGCGCTACCACGGTCAGCTTTATTTTCCGATCGTGAAGACCTACGCCGAAACGACCTTCGGCGGCGATTTCCCCACGCCGGCCGATTACCTCGATCCGTACGTGCGGCGCCGGCTCGCCATGCCGGGCAATTTCGCCATCTATCCGCCGAATCACTATTACTACGACACGCTCAACTACTTCTCGCGCGAGCCGAATCCCGCGCCGCCGTCGCGCGAGAACTGGCTCGGCACCGATGCGCAGGGGCGCGACGTCTTTGCGCGGCTGCTGTACGGCTTTCGCGTGTCGGTCGAGTTCGCGCTTGTGCTGACGCTCATCGGCAGCGTGATCGGCATCGTCGCGGGCGCGGTGCAGGGCTATTTCGGCGGGCGCATCGATATCGTCGGCCAGCGGCTGATCGAGATTTGGAGCGCGTTGCCCGAACTCTATCTGCTCATCATTTTCGCGTCGATCTTCGAGCCCAGTTTCCTTTTGCTCATCGTTCTGCTGTCGCTGTTCGGCTGGATAGGGCTGTCCGATTACGTCCGGGCCGAGTGTTTGCGAAACCGCACGCAGGATTACGTGCGCGCGGCGCGCGCGATGGGACTCTCGAGCTGGCAGATCATCTGGCGGCACGTCCTGCCCAATAGCATGACGCCCGTCATCACGTTCTTGCCTTTCCGCATGAGCGGATCGATTCTAGCGCTGACGAGCCTCGATTTCCTCGGGCTCGGCGTACCGGCACCTACGCCGAGCCTCGGGGAATTGCTCTCCGAAGGGAAGGCCAACCTCGACGCCTGGTGGATTTCGCTGTCGACGTTCGGCGTGCTCGTCGCGACGCTGCTGCTGCTCACCTTCATGGGAGATGCACTGCGTAACGCGCTCGATACGCGCATCGCCGACGCCATGCGCGCGGGAGGGAATCAATGAATGCGATTCCGAGCGGCGCGGGGAAGGGCCTCGGTGGGCTCGGCGCGCAAGCGCCGGGCGAACCGCTGCTCGCGGTCGAGCACCTGCGCGTTGCCTTCGGCGAAACGGTTGCCGTAGACGACGTGTCGTTCTCGATCGAACAGGGTGAACGCGTCGCACTCGTCGGCGAATCCGGCTCGGGCAAGACCGTGACGGCGCTCTCGATCCTGCGGTTGCTGCGCGATGCGCAAGTCGGCGGCGCCGTTCGCTTCGCGGGCGAAGACCTGCAGGGCAAGAGCGAGCGCGCCATGCAAGGCCTGCGCGGCTCGCAGATCGCCATGATCTTTCAAGAGCCGATGACGGCGCTCAATCCGCTCTTTACGGTTGGCGAGCAGATTGCCGAGACCATCGTCGCGCACGAAGGCGTGCCGCCGCAGCAAGGCCGCTTGCGCGCCGTCGAATTGCTTGCGCGTACGGGCGTGACCGAGCCGCATAAGCGCGTGCTCAGCTATCCGCATCAGCTTTCCGGCGGACAACGCCAACGCGCGATGATCGCGATGGCGCTCGCCTGTCGGCCGCGGCTGTTGCTGGCCGATGAGCCGACAACCGCGCTAGACGTCACCATCCGCGCGCAAATCGTCGATTTGCTGCTCGACATTCAGCGGGAGGAGGCGCAAAAGCGCGGCATGGCGGTGCTGTTGATCACGCACGATCTCAATCTCGTGCGCCGGTTCGCCCAGCGCGTCGCCGTGATGGAGCACGGCAAGCTCGTCGAGATCGGCCCGGTGGAGCGCATCTTCGAAGCACCGGAGCATCCTTACACGCGACGATTGATCGCGAGCCGGCCGCAGCGACACGTGGCGCCGGTGTTGCCGATCTCGCCGGTTGTTCTCGATGCCCGCGACGTATCCGTCTCCTTCCCGACAAAGCTGCCGGGGTTTCGAGGGTGGTTCCGCTCCGGACGCTTCGAGGCCGTGGCCGGCGCGACGCTTACCGTGCGGCAGGGCGAAACGCTCGGCGTAGTGGGCGAATCGGGTTCGGGCAAGTCGACGCTGGCGATGGCGCTGCTCGGGCTGCAGCGGACGACGCGCGGGTCGATCGAATTCCAGGAGCGGCCGCTGTCGAGCTATCGGGGGCGCGAGCAGACGCTGTTGCGCTCGAACATGCAGGTCGTGTTTCAAGATCCTTTCAGTTCGCTGTCGCCGCGCCACACGATCGAGCGCATCGTGGGGGAGGGCTTGGCGTTGCACCGGCCGCAGCTTACCCAGTCGACGCGCCGCGAGAAGGTCATCGCGGTGCTCCGAGAAGTGGGGATCGATCGGACGGCGCTCGCCCGCTACCCGCACGAGTTTTCCGGCGGCCAGCGTCAACGGATCGCCATTGCTCGGGCGCTCGTGCTCGAACCACGCCTGCTCGTCCTCGATGAGCCGACCAGCGCACTCGATGTGTCGATTCAGCAGCAGGTACTGACCCTATTGACCACACTTCAGAACAAATACAACTTGGGGTTCGTATTCATCAGTCATGATCTCGCCGTCATCGGTGCAATGGCGCACAGGGTGGCGGTCATGCAAGACGGAGCCATCGTCGAAACGGGAGACGTCGAAAGAATTTTCTCCAATCCGGCCCATCCGTATACGCGAAAACTCCTGAAGGCGAGCCTGCAAGAGTGAAAGACGGCAATTGAGACGGTACCCCGATTGTTTTTATTAATTTGTTTTGACATTCGGTAACATCGTGGCTAGTATCGTCCAAACTTTTCGCAATTCACTGATTCTTAAGCAAAACCTACCGACCAATGCAGCACCGATATTTTGCCCAGGCTTGTACGCGCGTCGTCGCCGGGATGTTCATTGGCGTGTTGATGACGGCAACAGCCGGCGCGTTCGCAGAAGAAACAAACAGTTCGCAGCAGATCGCTTCACCCGTTCCGGCTCAAATGCAGTCGGACGTGTCGTCCTCTTCTCTCGCTTCCTCTTCGCAATCGTCCACCGAGACCACCACCGGCGGTCGCGCTAAGGCGTTTCTGTCCGGCATGGCAGGCAAGGCCGGCGACGTCGTCGTCGGTGCGCTGAACATGATCGGCGTGCGCTATCGCTGGGGCGGTAGTTCGCCCGATTCGGGGCTCGATTGCAGCGGCTTCGTGCGCTACGTGTTCCAAGATACGCTGGGCATGGCGCTGCCGCGACGTGCGGAAGAGATGAGCCGCGTGGGCGAAAAGGTCCGTATGGCCGATCTGAAACCGGGCGATCTGGTTTTCTTCAACACGATGCGCCGCACGTTCTCTCACGTCGGGATCTACATCGGCGGCAACAAGTTCGTGCATTCGCCCTCGACGGGCAGCACGATCCGCGTCGACGATCTGGACGACGGCTATTGGGAGAAGCGTTTCACGGGCGCTCGCCGCATCGAAACGCAGTTTCAGTCGAAGGGTGACGACCTGCGCCAACGCGTGAGCGCGGCGTTCGGCGATTCCGGCAACGTGAGCGGCAACTAAGCCGACACGGCTTTCGATTTTTCGCCCCGGCTCGGCAAGCACGCAGAAGCCCTGATGAAGGTGGCTTTTGGGCGGGCTTGCGGTGCCCGGGGATCCTCGTTGTTCTCTATCGCGGCCGCGTTGAAATGCGCCTTGCCGCCCCTCTCTAATGAGCGCTTCTCAACCGCTTGCGCGGCCTGCGCGAGCGGCGCTCTGCCGACTTCACCCGAACGGGTGAGCGTCATCTTGCAAACCACAGGGATTGGCGGGCATGGGGCTTAACTTAACGAGCCTCATGCCGCGCTTTGTCCATCTCGGCAACGGCCTCTTTCAACAGCGCTCGCAACCACGTGAGCCCTGGGTCCGACGTGCGATGCTTGTGCCATTGCATCGACTGCTCCATCGTAGGAACGGCGATCGGCACGTCGCGTAACACGATCGGCAGGCTGCGCGCGGCCTCTTCGGCGAGCCGCCGATGCATCGTGGCGATTCGGTCCGTACCCACCACCAGATAGGCCGGCGAGACGAAGCTGTAGGTGCTCGCTTCCACGCGCTTGACGACGCCGAGCCGCTGCATGAACCAATCCTCGATTGCCGATTGCCCATCGCCGACTTGCACGACGACATGGCCCGCCGCCATATAGCGCTCGCTCGTTATCTCGCCCCACGCAAGCGGGCTCTGATCCCACACGACGCAGCAAAACGTCTCTTCGAGCAGCAGGTCGGCCGGATGTTCGGTCGAGCGGTATTCCTTAGGGATGATCAACAGATCGGCTTCGCCGCGCTCCAGCACGCGGTGGGGATAGGCGACCAGCGGGCGCAGATCGAAGCGGATGCCGGGCGCCTGTTCATAGGCGCGCTTGAACAGATGCGGCATCAGCGTCGTCATCGTGTAGTCCGATACGAGCAGGCGGAACAGGCGGTGCGCCTGGGCCGGCACGAATTCCGGCTTGGCCGCCACCGTCGCGTCCACACGCACGAGGATGTCGCGCACGGGGTCTCGGAGCGCCTCGGCGCGCGGCGTCGGCTCCATCTTCCGGCCGACCTGCACGAGCAGTTCGTCGTCGAAGTATTCGCGCAGCCGCGCCAGCGCGTTGCTCATCGCAGACTGGCTCAGATGGATCTTTTCGGCAGCCCGGCTGATGTTCTGTTCGCTCAAGAGCGCGTCGAGCGCCACGAGCAAGTTGAGGTCGAGCTTGTTGAACCGCATGCGTGCTGTCTCCGATCACGCGTATCAGGGTTTAGCCTGAAAGTATTGGCGCCATCGATATCGGCAATGGATCGAATCCATTTTTAGGATAGCTCGGCCTATCTTAACCTAGGCCTCATCTCGAAGCGACATGACATAGCGCATCGCATCGGGAGGCCAGCGTCAGGGCACTTTCGGATCGGACGTACCGTCGTCCTCCGTCCGTGAGCGTCACGCTTTCACTATTAAAGAGACGCCAGGCGGCGCACGCGCCCCCTAGGTGAGGAGACAGCATGTCCAAGAAACTGATCGCGGCCGTCGTGGGCTGCACGATGTTGGCCGCCGGTTCGATGAACGAAGCGCAAGCATTCGAGGGCGGGGTGTCTCCCTATCCCGCGGGCGCCGTGGGCACGAACATCGCCAACCTGCCGCCCATCCCCGGCCTGTTTGCGCTCGAGCAATTCAACTACACGTTCGCGAACGGCCTCTACGGCAACGACGGCAAGAAGCTGCCGATTCCATTCAGTTTGTCGGCTTACTCGGAAACGACGCGCCTCTTGGTTTCGTATCCGTTTCACTTGCTCGGCGCGAACGTGTATTCGCAGTTGGTGATTCCCGTGGTGTCGCTGCATACGAGCGTGTTCGGACAGTCGAGCACGCAGAACGGCCTCTCCAATATCACGGTGACGCCGGCGCTGCTGGAGTGGCATCTCACCCAGAACCTGGCGATTGCGTCGGGCCTCGACTTCGCATTCGAGACGGGCTCCTACAGCCCGGTCAAGTCGAGCGTCGCAGTGGGCTACACCTCGATCCAACCGGTGGTTTCGGTGCGCTACAACGTGCCCAACGGCATCGACGTCGCCGTCGCGAACCGCCTGCTGCTCAACTCGAAGAACGGCGCGACGAACTACAGATCAGGCGACGGCTACGTCGCCGAGTTCAGCGCCGGCTGGAACTTTGGCCCATGGAAGCTCGGTGTGGTCGGCGCCTATCTGAATCAGTTCAGCGACGACAAGGCGAACGGCGTGAGCGCGGGCAATCGTATGAAAACGTTCGGCATCGGCCCGTCGGTGGTCTACGACGCTCGAAGCTGGAACGTCAATGTCAACTATCAGCAAGGCCTCTACGCGGCGAATACGGCGAAGAGCAGCAGCGTTTGGCTGAACATCGCCATCCCGCTGTGGCCGGGCTTCGGGCGCAAAGGCTGAGCGGCCGCGAGACCTCCATGCGCGCAAGCGAAAGAGGATGCGGATGCGCAAGCCAACGCACCGCTATGAGGCCGAGATCGGGCCGCCTGCAATTTCAACCAAGGCAAGCAATAAGCCATGTTCCGTTACTTTCCTACCAATTACGTCTGGGACCTGTCGGTCAATCTAGCTATCGAAATGGGCGCGCGCATGGGCGAGATCGAGGCGATGTGCGCGCCGCTGCAGGAAGCGGCCAACCAGCCCGATGCGGACGGCACGCGCGCCTTTCGCGAGGCATGGGTGGAGACGGCCGATCGTCTCTGCGATCTCGCGCGTGAAGACGAAGCGCAAGGCCGGCTGCTGTCGGCCGGTGAGAAATACAAGCGGGCCTCCATCTATCTGATTACGGCCGAGCGCATGCTCGCCCACGACGCGCCAGGCCGCATCGATTTGTACCGGCGCTCGCTCGATACCTTCGATAAAGGCGTCACGCTAAGAGGGGACACTTGCGAACGCGTTTCCATTCCCTACGGCGACAAGCACTTGTCCGGTCTGCTCGTGAAAGCGAAGCATGCCGGCGCGCGCAGTCCGTTGCTCGTGCAGGTGAACGGTCTCGATTCGACCAAGGAGATGAAGTACTTCGTGGGGCTGCCGGCCTGGCTCGCGCAGCGCGGGGTGTCCTCGCTGATCGTCGATCAGCCCGGTACCGGCGAAGCGCTTCGGCTACAGGGTCTCCACGCCGTGTACAACGCCGAAGTATGGGCAGGCCGTATCATCGACTGGCTCGAAGGCCGCGACGATGTCGACCCGAAGCGGATCGGTATGGAAGGTGTCTCGTTGGGTGGCTACTACTGTCCGCGAGCGGTGGCCTCCGAGCCGCGCTTCGCATGCGGCGTGGTGTGGGGCGCCAATCACGACTGGCGCGACGTCCAGAAAAAGCGCCTACAGCGCGAAGGCAACTTCCCCGTGCCGCACTACTGGAACCACGTCTGCTGGGTCTGGGGCGCGAAAGACATCGACGACTTCATGCGGATCGCCGAAGACGTGCATCTGGACGGCGTGCTCGATCGCATCAAGGTGCCGTTTCTCGTCACTCACGGCTCGAAGGATTCGCAGATACCGGTTGCCTGGGCGCATCGTACCTACGAGCAGCTCGTGAACAGCCCGAAGCGAGCGCTGAAGATTTTCACCGAGCGCGAGGGCGGGGTGCAGCACTCGAGTTTCGACAACTCGATCAACGCGGGGCACTTCATCGCTGATTGGGTTGCCGAGACGCTCGGCGGACGCACCGCGCTGTGACCCATCCACCTTTTCAAACCGAGACCAGACCCATTTCATGAACATTATCGGACTCGATACGCTGGTCTTTGGCGTGGACGATATCGCAGCCTGCGGCCAGTATCTGATCGACTACGGCCTGCTTCCTCTTCGCCACGGCGATATCGGCGGCCGTTTCGAGGCGCTCGACGGAACGGGTATCGAAATCGCGCATCGTGACGATCGGAATTTGCCGCCCGGGCTCGGCACGGCGAGCATGTTGCGCAAGACGGTATACGGTGTTGTCGATGCCGCCACACTAGAGGCGATCGTGAGGGAACTGCACCGCGATCGAGAAGTGCGCAAGCTGGCCGACGGATCGATCGAATCGGTCGACGACATGGGCTTCGCGATCGGCTTCCAAGTGGCTACGCGCCGTGCACTGTCCCTGCCGGCCGAGGCCGTGAATGCACCGGGCGCTCCTGCGCAACGCGCGCCGAATGTCGTGGCCGTGAGAGACGATGCCGTGCTCACGCCGCGGACACTGTCGCACGTCGTCTACTTCGTGCCCGATGCGGCGAAGGCGGAAGCGTTTTACGTCGAACGTCTCGGCTTTCGCTGCACGGACCGCTTCACGGGCGTCGGCCCGTTCCTGCAGCCGGCCGGCACGCTGGACCATCACACGCTGTTCATGATCCAGACGCCGCCGTTCATGAAGGGCTGCGAGCACTTCACGTTCCATATGGGCGGGCCGACGGAAGTCCTGCAAGCGGGCACGCGCTTCGTCGATAAGGGCTACCAGTCGTTCTGGGGACCGGGGCGTCACCGCTTCGGCTCGAACTGGTTCTGGTATTTCAACAGCCCGCTCGGGTGCCACGTCGAGTACGACGCCGACATGGACCTGCACGACGCCGAGTGGGCCCCGCGCGAGGCGCCGATGGGCGCCGATGCGTCGCAGCTGTTCCTGTTCCAGCATCGCGAGAAGTGGGCGCCGGGCGGTCCGCCGTCGGCGGCCGCCAAGGCCGATCGATAGCCGGTGGCCGATAGCGGACCCGTTATTCCCATGGCTAAGCGATCCCCCTCGATTTGCCTTGCGAACGTCGACGATCTAACCGATCCGGGGGCGCGAGGCTTCGATCCTGGCGAAGTGGGACGCGACACGTTGTTTATCGTGCGTCGCGGCGCCGAGCTTCGCGCGTATCGCGACGCGTGCCCGCATTTCGGCGATACGCCGATGGCGTGGCGCAAGAACGCTTATCTGAACGGCGACGGCACACGCATCGTGTGCCACGCGCACGGCGCGCAGTTCGACATCGAGAGCGGCGAGTGCTTGCTCGGGCCGTGCCTCGGCCAGCGTCTCGAGCCCGTCGAAATCGAAGTGACGCGCGACGGCGACATCGTACTGATGTCGGGATGAGGCGACGTGAGTCCACGTGACTCGGAACGAGCATGCAACACGTACACCAGAAGCGGATGCAAGAAGGAGACACCCAATGACTGTCCCGATTCAACACGTCCTCGTCATCGGCGGAGGTTTCTCCGGCATGGCGACGGCGATCCAATGCGCGAAGCTCGGCCTCGCGGTCGACCTAGTCGAGATCGATCAAGGCTGGCGCTCCTATGGCGCGGGCATCAGCATCGGCGGCCCGACGCTGCGTGCGCTGCGCTCGATCGGCGTGCTCGACGCATTCCTTGAGCGTGGCCACGGGGGTGACGGCGTGGACCTGTTCACCGCGGGCGGCCACCCGATCGGCACGCTGCCCACGCCGCGCGTGGCCGGCGACGATGTGCCCGGAGGCGGCGCGATCATGCGCCCGGTGCTGGCGGACATTCTCGCCAAGGCCACGCGGGCAGCCGGTGTGCGCGTGCGGCTCGGCTGCACGTTTTCCCAGATCGAGCAGCGCGAGGGCCAAGTGCAGGTGGCTTTCACGGACGGCACGCAAGGCAGCTACGACCTAGTCGTCGGGGCGGATGGCCTTTATTCACAGGTGCGCGAAGCCGTGTTCCCCGACGCGCCGAAGCCGCGCTACACCGGTCAAGGCGTGTGGCGCGCCGTGGTGCCTCGGCTCGCGGACATCGTCTGCGCGACGATGTGGCTAGGGCATAAGGTGAAGGCCGGCGTCAACCCGGTGTCTCAGGAGCAGATGTATCTCTTCGTCACCGAGGATCGGCCGACGAACGAGCACATCGACCCTTCCGCTTGGCCGCGCATGCTGTCGGATCTGTTGGCGCCGTTCGACGTGCCGCTGCTGCAATCCCTGCGTGCGCAGCTCGGGCCGCAATCGCAGTGCAACTATCGCCCGCTCGAAAGCCTGCTGCTGCCGCAGCCGTGGTTCAACTCGCGCGTGGTGCTGGTCGGCGATGCCGTGCACGCGACCACGCCGCATATGGCAGCGGGCGCCGGCATCGGCCTGGAGGATGCGATCGTCCTCGCCGATGAACTGGGGCGCAGCGCGACGGTGGAGGGCGCACTGCAAGCGTTCCAGACGCGTCGCTGGGAACGCTGCCGCATGGTCGTGGAGCACTCGGGGCGCCTCGGCGACATCGAGATCGCGGACGGCGACAAAGCAGAGCACACCCGGATCATGCGTGAGACGCACATGCGTCTCGCGCAACCGATCTGACGGAGCGGAGGCACGATGGAAACGAATACTTCCCCGACGATCCCGGCGCAGGCCGATTCGGCAACTGGCTCCAACGCCGCTGGACGACTTGGCGTGCCCGGCACCGGCGCCTTGCTGGTCGCGCATTGCGCGGGCATGGTCGACCTAGTTGCTTTGCCGGTTTGGGTCGGCACGTTGATCGGCTCATATCGGCTGGACCCGCAGCAAGCAGGCTTGCTCGCCACGCTGTTTCTCGGCGGCGCGGTGTTGAGCAGTCTGTTCTTCTCGCCGCGCTTGAATCGTCTGCCGGCGCGTCTGATGGCGACGATCGGTTTCGGTGGCGCGACGCTCGCGTTTCTTGGTGTGATATCGATCGACGGCTATCCGGCAATGGCCGTGCTGCACGCGGCGGCGGGCCTGGCTGTCGGTTGCGGCCTGAGCTTCACGCACGGCGCGATTGGACGCAGCCGCAATCCGCACCGCCTGTTCGCCTTCGCGGGCCTTGCGCTAGGCATCTTCGCCATCGTGTTTTTCGGAGCGGTGCCGAGATTGATCGCGGCGCACGGGGGACCGATACTGTTTCGCGTCTTCATAGGGGTCATGGGCGCGGCGACGGTGACTTGCGGGGTGGCGTTTCCGTCGCGGCGCGCGCCGCGCAGCACCGCGCAGACCGGCGAGCCCCGCTTCGAGCGCGCCGTGTGGTTCGGCATGGTTGGCGTCGGCTGCATGGGGCTGACTCAGGCGATGCTGTTCAGCTTCGTCCAGCGCATCGGCCTCGATCGTGGGTTCGCCTTCAATGCCGTGACGGCGACGTTGGTCGCTTGCGGCTTCGTCAATCTGTTCCCCGCGCCTATCGCGGGGCTGCTCGAAACGCGGATCACGCCTCGCAGTGTGTTGCGGATGGGGCCCGTCCTGCAGGCCGCGATCGCGTTGATCATCACGCAAAGCGTCACCTTTGCGCCGTATACGGCGGCGACCTCGGTCTTCCCCGCGGTCATGATTTTCTCCCATACGTTCGCGTTCGGGACGCTGGCCCGCATCGACCAGAGCGGCCGCGCCGTTGCCGCGACGCCGGCGATGCTGATGGTCGGCGCCGCGATCGGCCCCCTACTGGGGGGCACGCTCGTCAAGCACTCAGGCTACGGCAGTCTCGGAATCGCGGCGGTCCTGATCACCGTCGCGGCCGTGTTCTGCTTCTCGCGCCTCGTCCGCCGCCCCGTTTTGTGAGGAGTCCAAGCTTGAAACCCCTTCGCCGATTCGTCGATCTCTCGATCTATCTCGAGAACGATGTCCTTTCCGATCCGCCGCCGCTCGCACCGAAGATCACTTACCAGAAGCACGGTGACACGCTGCCCGAATTCATGGCCATGTTGCCGGGCACCAAGCCCGAGGACTATCCCGACGGCGAGGCGGCCGCCGCGGAGTGGGTCACGCTGACGACCCACAGCGGCACGCACCTCGACGCGCCCTGGCATTTCCATTCGACGATGGATGCGAGCCTGGGCGAGGCCCGGCCTTCCATCACGATCGATCGGGTTCCGCTCGAATGGTGCTTTCAGCCGGGCGTGAAGCTCGATTTTCGGCATTTCCCAGATGGATACCTCGTCACTGCCGCCGATGTCGAAGCCGAATTGACGCGCGTCGGTCACGCGTTGCAGCCGCTGGATATCGTCGTCGTGAACACGCGGGCGGGTTTGCGTTATGGGCACGGCGACTATGTCAACGCAGGCTGCGGCATGGGGTACGAGGCGACGATGTATCTGCTGGAGCGCGGCGTTCGTCTGACGGGCACCGATGCCTGGAGTTGGGATGCGCCGTTTTCGTATACGGCGAAGAAGATCGCGGAGACAGGCGATACGTCGCTGATCTGGGAAGGGCACAAGGCGGGGCGCGATATCGGCTATTGCCATTTGGAAAAGCTGCACAACCTCGAAGCATTGCCGCCGACCGGCTTCATGATCAGTTGTTTCCCGCACAAGATTCGAGGCGCCTCGGCGGGATGGACCCGCGCGGTGGCGATTTTCGACGCTAACGACACGGAGGTAGCAGCATGAGCTTGCCGGCGATACGCAGAGTCGTGACTGGCCACGATGCGAATGGCCGCGCGGTCGTCGCGTCCGATGGTCCGCTGCCTACCGTGGTGGAAGTCGCGGCGATTCCGGGCACGGTCTTTCACGAAGTGTGGAGTACGTCGGCGACTCCGGCGGCCGTCGACAATGCCCCGGATCCGACGATCGATGCGCTGATGTTGCCGCCGCCGAAGCAAGGTACGCGGATGCGCTTCGTCGATATTCCGCCGGACACGCCGGAATTCCTCGCACATGGCGCGACGAAGATGCACGCTGCGTTCAGCCAGGTCGGCGACGCCGATGTGTCCACCGTCACGGCCGATTCGCCGCATCCGCTGATGCATCGCACGGAGTCGATCGACTATGGCGTGGTGATCGAAGGCGAAATGACGTTGATTCTCGACCATGCCGAAGTCGCACTGGCGCCGGGCAGCGTAGTGATTCAGCGTGGCACGAACCACGCCTGGGCGAATCGTTCCGACCGCCCATGCCGAATGCTGTTCGTCCTGATCGACGGCGCCTACGATCCTGCGATCGCGAAGGCCCTTGCGACGATCGCCCAGCCCGCGCGGACCGAACACGGAGCTGTACGATGAAATTCGCTACGCTACCCGATGGCGGCGCGCAAGGGCGCTTGATGCTCGTGTCGCGTGATTTGCGCCATGCCGCCCAGGCGTCGCCGATCGCCGCCACATTGCTCGATGCGCTCGAACGCTGGGACGAAGTCGCCACCGGCCTGCAGGCGCGTTACGACGCACTGAACGCCGGCTGGTTGCCCGAGGCCCAGCCTTTCGACCCGTCGGCGTGCGCGGCGCCGTTGCCGCGCAGTCCGCAGTGGTGCGACGCTTCTGCGTTTCTCAATCACGGCCGCTTGATGGAACAGGCGTTCAATACGCCGCCGATTCCCGAGTTCGATACGGTGCCTGTGATGTATCAAGGCGCGAGCGACGATTTCCTCGGCCCGACCATCGATGTGCCCATGCCCGACGAGGTGGACGGTATCGACTTCGAAGGCGAATTCGGCGTCATCGTCGCGTCCGTGCCGATGGGAGCGTCGGTATCCGACGCGATGCGACGCATCCGCTTGATCGTGCAGCTCAATGACTGGAGCCTGCGCGCGTTCGGCCCGCGCGAGATGAAGACGGGCTTTGGCTTCCTGCAGGCCAAGCCGTCCACGAGTTTTGCCGCGGTCGCCGTCACGCCCGACGAACTCGGCGAGCATTGGCGCGATGGCCGTGTGCATTTGACGCTCGATGTCGAATGGAACGATCGCTGGTTCGGTCATCCGCATGGCCGCGAGATGAACTTCGGCTTTGGCGAGCTCATCGCTCATGCAGCGCGCACGCGCAGGCTTTCGGCGGGGACGATCGTCGGGTCCGGAACGGTGTCCAACGTGAGCCGCGATGCGGGATCGGCATGCATTGCCGAGCGCCGGGTCATCGAGATGATCGACGAAGGCGGGGCACGCACGGGCTTTATGCGCTTCGGCGATCGAGTCAGGATGACGGCCCGCGACGATTCGGGGCAAGCACCGTTTGGCTCGATCGATCAGCGGGTGGTGCGAGCACCGTCTTCAGGCGCGCAGGAGCCTCGGCCATGAGAGTGATGGTGACCGGCGCGAGCGGATACGTAGGCACTGCGCTTGTCGCGCGACTGTTGCGCGACGGTATCGCCCACGCTGGCGACGTGTCGGAGCTACTCCTATTCGACAGGGCGTTCGGCGGCCGGCCCTCCGAGGGGGCGCACGGTCAGGTGCGCATTACCGAGCTTGCCGGCGATTTCAGTCGCCCGGACATGCTCGATCCAGTGCTATCGGAAGCCGTCGACGTCGTCTTTCACCTGGCCAGTCTGCCTGGCGCGCAGGCGGAAGCCGAACCCGCCGAAGGCGATCGAGTGAATATGTGGGGTACGCTGACGCTGTTCGAGCGCCTCGCTGAGCAAATGACGAGGCATGGGCGTGCCGCGCGCATTGTCTTCGCGAGCAGCGTTGCCGTATACGGGGATTCATTGCCGGCGACGATGGACGAGCACACCGCGGCACGGCCGACGATCAGTTACGGCACGCACAAGTTGATCGGCGAACTGGTTCTTGCGGACTGGACGCGGCGCGGCAACCTGGATGGGCGTTCGTTGCGCCTGCCGGGAATCGTCGCGCGCCCGGAACTGTCTTCGGGCCATGGCTCCGCCTTCATGAGCCGGATCTTCCGTATGGCGCAGCAGGGTCGAGCCTATACATGCCCCGTCTCGCCATCGGCAACCGCATGGTGGATGTCGCGTGGATGCTCCATTGAAAATCTGCTGCACGCCGCACGCTTGTCTCAAGAAGGCTTGCATGCTAGCCGAGTCTGGACGCCGCCGGTTCTACATCTGTCGGTGGCGGAGATCGTCGATGCGCTGGTTCGGCGCTTCGGCTCGTTCGAGATCGACTACGCGCCGGTCGATTGGATCGAGCGGGCCTTCGGCCGGCAACCGCCGTTGATCGACCATCGCGCGATAGAAACCGGATTCAGGCATGACGGGACGATCGACGAGTTGGTCGGGAACGCGCTGGAGCTCGAGTAGGGTCAACCGCAGTATCGATCCGGGCAGGCGTGGTCCACATCGAGGCGGCCGAACTCGGCATCGAAAGCCGCCCCATGGCGGGCTGTTGCAGGCAGCGCTATTGCACTCGCGGTATGATCGCAGCGACTGAAAAGCGCTTCCGACAATGGCCAATTCAACTTCACCGTCCGCGGTGGCAACAACCGTCACGGGCATCGCCGCCGGCATGGCCCTTGTGCACTATCTCCAACCCGTGCTGGTGCCATTCTTTCTTGCGGCATTGCTGCGAATATGGGGCGATGCCGTCGTCAAGTCGACTTCGCGGATGCTGCCCAGAGCGCCGCTATGGGCGGTGCGGTTAGGGATCGGCACGCTCATGGGCGCGTTCATCGTGGTGATCTGTTATGTCCTCGCGGAAGGCGTGGGCTCGGTGATTCGTCAAGTGCCCGTCATCGTTTCGCGTCTCGACGCCGAGTCGCTGCGAATCGCACACGCGACCGGCATGAGGGGGGCGAAATTTTTCAGCAGGGCCATCAGCCATATCGACTCGTCGGGCCTCGTTCAGTGGTTGGCTTCGAGCATCAACGAGCCGATGGAGATCATCTCGTTGACCTTGCTGATCGCGATCTTCATGCTGGCGGTGCCCAATGCCGAGGACAATCCGAAAATCGAGATTCTCGCGCGTCACGCGGCGCGAGCGGCGAGGCAGCGAGCGATCATCGTTCACATTACGAGCAGCATCCAAAGCTATATGAACGTGCAGTTCGCGATCAATGGGACGATCGGGATCGCCGTTGCCGGAGCCTGCTACTCCTTCGGCGTGAAAGGCACGGCGTTCTGGGGCGCGACGGCCTTCATCCTCGCGTTCATTCCGGTCGTCGGACCGCTGATCGCCAGCGCGTTGCCTGCGCTTTCCGCATTCGCGCAGTTTTCCGCGGCGTGGCATGCTATCGCTGTATTCGTGGCTATCGAAGCGATTTTCATCGTGGCCCACAACTTCATCCTGCCTAGGCTGCAGGCTAGAGGCCAGAACATCGATCCGATCGCGGGGCTGCTTGCGCTGGGTATTTGGACGCTGCTATGGGGCGTTTGGGGGGCGCTGCTCGCGACCCCGCTCACCATGTTGATCATGATCACCTTAGCGCAATTCGAGAGTAGCCGCTGGTTTGCCGCGATCTTGTCGCATGACGGGCGGCCGGAGGCGGGGATCGATGCGTTCGGCGACAACCGCGCGGATATGGACGTTTAATCGGCGTCCGAAACGGTTCGATCGCCTCGCGCGGCCTCCCCGCGCAGTGCTCGGCGATCGTCCTTGACTCTGCATTAGAACGCGCGGTCCGGCGCCGACCGCCGTCGACGATGACCGCGGAGCCACCGAGGTGCAGCGCACCTCGTCCGTACACGCTGAACGTTAGCCGGATCGCCGGCCTCCTCGGGTCTTGCGAACCCGGTTACTTCACGTGCGTCGTCATCCAGCTGACCGGCTGCACGCCAAACGGCTTCCGAAACCAAAGCCGATCGATTTGTGTCGATCGGGCGTCTCCAACTGCGCGAATGTCTCGCCGTGCGCTTCCAGCGCGTCGGTGCGCTTCCGCGTTTTCCCCTAGGTGAGCACGCTTGCAATCGCCTGCGTAAACGTTATGATTTATAACAAATATCAAAAATAACTATATCGAACGCGGCAACAATCGGAGACATCCCATATGAACACCCCCCTTCAGCATGACACCGCCTACGAGCGCAAGACGCTGATCTTGCTTGCGCTCGGCTTCGGCCTGGTTGGCCTCGACCGCTGGATTGTCGCGCCCCTGTTTCCTCACATGATGCGCGATCTAGGGCTGGATTTTCAGCAGCTCGGTAGCCTGATCGGCGTTCTGAGCGTGGCTTGGGGAATTTGGGCGATTGCGATGGGGCCGGTATCGGACCGCATCGGCCGCAAGAAGGTGCTCGTCGTGACGATGGTGGCTTTCTCGTTGCTTTCAAGCCTCTCTGGACTGGCGGCCAGTTTCGGGAGCCTGATGCTGATTCGCGCCATCATGGGTGTGGCCGAAGGGGCGTTCACGCCGGCCAGCGTCGCGGCCACGGGCGAGGCCTCGCTGCCTTCGCGGCGCGGTTTCAACCAAGGGCTGCAACTGAGCATGTTCTCGTTGCTCGGCCTGGGTTTCGCGCCGATCATCGCGACGCAACTACTGCGCGTCGTCCCGTCGTGGCATTGGGTTTTCATGATCTCCGCAGTGCCGGGGCTGATCGTCGCCGCGTTGATTGCGGCTGTATTGCGTGAGCATCCGAAAAACGAACTGCCGCATCCCGACGTCGCTCATCGGAAGGCGAAGTGGTCCGAGTTGTTTCGCAGCCGCAATGTGCTTTTGGCAACGCTCGCCATCCTCTGCGCGATGACAGGCATATTCGTCGTCAGCGCCATGGTCCCGACTTATCTCGTCGAAGTGCTCCATTTGGACACTCAGAGCATGGGATTCGTCGTGTCGGCGATCGGCTTCGGGGGCTTCGTCGGCTCGTTCGGTTTGGCGGGCTTATCGGATTACATCGGCCGGCGTCCCGTGGCGATCGTCTCCTTCGTCGCCGCCGCTGTTCTGCTCTATGTGTTTTCTCGCACTGGGGCCAATCCGCAACGGCTGTTCGGCCTGTTGTTCTGCATTTCGGTGTTCGCCTTGGGCTTGCTCGGCCTGCTGAGCGGCCCGATCGCCACGGAGGCGGCGCCGCTCGGGCTGGTCGCGTCGTCGGTCGGATTCGTATCGGGCACGGGCGAGATCTTCGGCGGCGGGCTCGCGCCTGTCATCGCCGGTTTCATCGCGCAGCACTTCGGACTGCCGGCGACGCTCGAGTTCGCATTGGCTGGATTGGCAAGCGGCGCCGTGGTTGCGCTGTTTCTTGTCGAGACGGCGCCGCGCAAGCGTGCGGCCGCCGCAGGAGAGACGTTCGCCGCTTCGCGCGACGTCGCCCAATAGAACGTCGGTCACCGATTACTACCCGCACAGACGAAAGCCGCGGCGACGACCGCGGGCCCTATCCAGACCAGGCAAGGAGAACATTTCAATGAAACGCAAAGCAGTTTTCGCGGCGGCCGGCGCGCTGTTCGCATCGCATGCATTTGCCCAGAGCAGTGTGACGTTGAGCGGATTGATCGACGGCGGCGTGTCCTATATCAGCAATCAGGGCGGCAGCAGCGTCGTGAAATTCGACGACGGTATCGAAGTGCCGAACCTGTTGAAGTTCGATGGGAAAGAGGATCTCGGTGGCGGTCTCAAGGCGGTGTTCGATTTGACCAACCAGTTCCAACTCGGCTCCGGTTCGTTCATGCCCGGGCAGAGCTTGTTCGGGCGCAATGCCTATGTCGGGCTCGACGATCGTCAGTGGGGCCGTTTGACGCTCGGCAATCAATACGACTTCATGGTCGACTCGCTGTTCTTCGGCTTGAACGATGCCGCGTTCTACGCCCAAGGAATCTACGATTTTCGTAACGGGCCGTTTAACGGTTTGGCATTGCCGAACAACCCGACGGGCGGGTTCGACTGGGATCGGATGGCGGGCGAGCGTGTACAGAACTCGGTCAAGTATTTGAGCCCGACGATCGAAGGATTTTCCGCGGGGGTCATGTACGGTTTCGGTAACGTGGCCGGTTCGATCGGAGCCGGCAGCGCGCAAAGCTTCGGCCTCAATTACAGCAACGGACCGTTCGGCGCGAACGCCGCCTACACGCTGACGAAGACCGCTGTCGCCGGTGTGCAGGACAGCGTGCGCAACTGGGGTGTCGGGGCGCACTATCATATCGGCCGGATGGTGACTACGGCGCTGTTCACGACGGTGCGCAACGAACTCAACGGCGCGGGCGTGTGGCAGGCCGAGCTGGGGGCGGCATACTCGTTCAACAGCCCGTGGCTAATCAGCGGCGTCTATTCGTATATGAAGGGCAATCAGGTCGTCGACAACAACCATGCTCACCAACTGACGGCCGAGCTGCAGTACAACTTCTCGAAGCGCACGAACGTCTATGTCGCGGCGGTCTATCAGCGGGCCAACGCGGGCGCCAACGCGCAAGTCAACGACGTCATGGTCGCGTCCAGCAGCCCCTCGCAGTTCATCGGGCGCATTGGATTGCAGACGCGGTTCTAATTTGATCGCTTGCGTGCTTCGCTTGGGGAGGGCGCGGCGGCGAGTTCGTCGCCCCCTTCGGCAAACCGGCCGTGGCGGGCTGTCGGCGAACCGCCGAGCGTCTATTTCCAGCCGTACTGTCTCGCCTCACTCCACGAAAATCTTGCGCAGCAGGCCCTTCAACTGATCGCGCTCGGCGTCGCTCAGATGTTGTAGCGCCCCTGCATCCGCGGCGGCCGCTGCCTTCAGTGCGCGGCCATAGAGCCGCGCGCCTTGCGTCGTCAACTCGACGTGCTGCACGCGTTTGTCTTCGGTGCTGCGCTGGCGTGCCACCAAGCCGCGCGCTTCCAGACGATCCAGCAAGGTCGCCAGGTTCGGCGGCGCTACCGCAAGCGCGTCGGCGAGCGCGCGTTGATTGATACCGGGGTTTCCCCTCACGACGGACAGCACGGAGAACTCGGCTTGCCGCAAGTCGTGTTTTTCCATCTCCTGATCGAACAGCGCTTGGATGACGAGATAGGCGCGCCGAATGTTGTAGCCGACGAGATCGAGCAACGCGGATTGATCCGCCTGCGCGCTCGCGTCATCGCCGGAAGAGGGCAGCATCAAAGACATAAGCGTCGAAGGAAGGTGATCGGAGGAGGAAAGTAACGGTGTCTGGAAACGCTCGGCGATCATAGCATGCCATCGCATGCGGCTTGCACGCTCGAGACGCTTCGAAACTCCTGTTCAACATCGGTTGTCGTCTCATCTAGTTATGTGATATAACTATTACCATCGCTAACGAATAACCGCTTGGTGGCAGATATGACGCAACCCTCGTACGAACTCCTGAAGGTCGAGCACACCGGATCTTTGGCGTTCGTTTGCTTGAATCGGCCTGCGAAACGCAACGCGATCAGCGATCCGCTCGTCGCGGAACTGCGCCGCGCCTTCGAAACGATGCCCGACGCGGTTCGCGCCATCGTCCTGTATGCCGAAGGCGAGCACTTTTGCGCGGGGCTCGATCTTTCCGAAATGCGCGAGCGCGGCACGGTCGAAGCGATGCATCATTCGCGCATGTGGCACGCCGCGTTCGAGCAGATTCAGTTCGGCCGGGCGCCCGTCGTCGCGGTATTGAAAGGCGCGACGATCGGCGGCGGTCTTGAACTCGCCTCGGCTTGTCATGTGCGAGTGGCGGAATCGTCGGCGTTCTTCGCGCTGCCCGAAGGCAGCCGCGGGCTGTTCGTCGGCGGCGGGGCGTCGGTGCGAGTGCCGCGGCTCATCGGCGTCGCGCGCATGACCGATATGATGTTGACGGGGCGTGTCTACGATGCGCGCGAGGGCTACGACGCGGGGATCGCTCAATACCTTGTCGGCCATGGTGAAGGGCTTGCCAAAGCCCGCGAGTTGGCCGAACGCATTGCCCAGAATTCGCCGACGACGAACTACGCGGTGACGCAGGTCTTGCCGCGTATCGCCGATCAATCGATCCAGGACGGACTGCTGACCGAATCGCTGATGGCTTCGGTTGCGCTGAGCGATCCGCAGACTCAAGATCGGCTGGCCGCATTTCTGGAGCACCGCGCGGCTAAGGTGTGGCCGAAATAGTTTTGTACACGCGCGTGCGCGTGTGCGTGACGTGATGCACCGCGGCGTTGCCCATCAGTGAAGGTGCTCGACAAGACGATCGATCAGATCGCGGTCGAGGCAAGACGGAAGGAGACATTCGATGGCAGCTCACCCCTATCGGCGCGTGCAGTTCGGCGTCGGTCCTCTCGACGTGACGCAAGCGCGCGACGGCGTGCTGCGCGTGCGATCGACGACCCCACTCGCGGCTTACCCGGAGCGCGTGATCGATCGGTTGTTCGAACACGCGGCCGCCGCGCCCGAGCGCACGTTCATCGCGCGCCGCGGGGCCGATGGCCGATGGCAGCACCTCACCTACGAGCAGGCGGCTCGCTCGGCTCGCAGCATCGGCGAGGCGCTGCTCGTACGCGGTCTCGATGCCGAGCGGCCCGTTGCGATCCTGTCTGGGAACTCGATCGAACATGCGCTCGTCGCACTGGGTTGCCTTTGCGCGGGCGTCCCGTATGCGCCGATCTCGCCGGCCTATTCGTCGCTCGACCCAACCTTCGGCAAGCTGCGCCACATCGCCTCGCTCATTACGCCGGGACTCGTTTTTGCCGATAACGGCGGGCGCTTCGCCGCGGCGATTGCCGAGGCTGTGCCCCAGGGCGTCGAGATCGCGGTGGCCGAATCCGCTCCGGCGGGGCGTGAATGCACGACGCTCGCCGCGCTGCTCGATACGCGCCCGACTTCGGCGATCGATCGTGCACGAGAGGCGACGAACGGCGACACGATCGTCAAGTTACTCTTCACTTCCGGCTCGACCAAGATGCCGAAGGGGGTGATCAATACGAACCGCATGTGGTCGAGCAACCTCGCGATGGAGACGGCGGTATGGCCATTTCTTGCGGAGGCGCCGCCCGTTTTTCTCGATTGGCTGCCGTGGCACCACACGTTCGGTGGCAATCAGAACTTCGGGCTCACGCTGTTTCACGGCGGCACGCTCTACATCGATGACGGCAGGCCCACGGCCGACGGCATGGCGACGACGCTCGCCAACTTGCGCGAGATCTCGCCGACGGTCTACTTCAACGTGCCGAAGGGATGGGAAGAGATCGCGCGTGCGCTCGAAGCCGATGCAGCGCTGCGCGAGCGCTTCTACGCGCGGCTGCGCATGCAGTTCTACGCGGGTGCGGCGCTCGAACAGCCGGTATGGGATCGCCTGCACGCGAGTGCGATGGCGCACTGCGGCGAGCGGATCGTGATGAACACCGGACTCGGCATGACCGAGACGGCGCCGTCCGCGCTGATGATCGCCGAGACCGAGGTCAGCGCGGGGCAGATCGGCGTGCCGCTGCCGGGCATCGAACTTAAGCTCGTGCCGATCGGCGAAGGTGGAAGCCGCAAGCTCGAGGTGCGCTATCGCGGGCCGAATGTCACGCCCGGATACTGGCGCGCGCCTGAGCAGACTCGGGACGCGTTCGACGAGGACGGGTTTTTCCGCTCGGGCGACGCGGTGCGCTGGCTCGATCCCGCGAGTCCGAGCCGAGGGTTCGTCTTTGACGGCCGTGTGGCCGAAGATTTCAAGCTGAACACCGGTACTTGGGTTAGCGTCGGTCCGTTGCGGCAGCGCGTGATCGCCGCGGGTAGCCCGTATGTGGCCGATGTCGTGGTGACGGGTCATGACCGCGATGAAATCGGCGTCTTGATCGTGCCGAATTTGCCGGCCTGCCGTGTGTTGGCGCAGGCGCCGCGTGCCGAAGCGGCGGCGCTTTTTGCCGATGCGCGTGTGATCGAGGCGTTTCAGCAGATGCTCGACAAGCTCCATGCCGCGGGTACCGGGAGTGCGAATCGCGTGGCCCGGGCTGCACTGCTCGATCCGCCGCCCTCGCTCGCAAGCGGCGAGATCACGGATAAGGGGTCGATCAACCAGCGTGCCGTTCTGATGCAGCGCGCGGCCGTTGTCGATGCTCTGCATCGCGGCGACGCGGCGATGCGGATCTGGTTGCCGCGACGCTAGTAACACACCGCTTGGAAGTATCGGCGAGCCGTCGTTCTACTTAGGATTGCTAATTAATTAAGGAGGCGTGAAGCGTATGGACATCGACGACCTGATCGCGATCGATACGCACGTACATGCGGAAGTGTCGTGCTGTCAGCCGCCGGATCTGTTCGGTAAGGAATTCGACGACGCCGCGGACAAATACTTCGGCACCGTGCTGCGCCAGGGGCGGCGTCCGACGATTCCCGAGACGATCGAGTACTACCGAGAACGCAAGATCGGCTTCGTGATGTTTACGGTCGACGCGGAAAGCCAGATGGGGCGGCGGCGGATTGCGAACGAGGAGATCGCGGAGTTCGCCATGAACAATCGTGACATCATGATCGCTTTCGCGAGCATCGATCCTCATAAAGGAAAGATGGGGGTGCGCGAAGCCCGGCGTTTGATCGAAGAGTGCGGCGTGCGCGGCTTTAAATTTCATCCGACCGTACAGGGCTTCTACGCGAACGACCGCATGGCGTATCCGCTTTACGAGGTGATTGCCGAATACGGGCTGCCCGCGGTGTTTCATAGCGGGCATTCGGGCATCGGCAGCGGTATGCCCGGCGGGGGGGGATTGCGCCTGAAGTACTCGGAGCCGATCTATCTCGACGACGTGGCGGCCGATTTCCCCAATATGAAGATCGTGATCGCGCATCCATCGTGGCCCTGGCAGGACGAGGCGCTCTCCATTTGCTTGCACAAGCCGAATGTCTATATCGACTTGTCGGGATGGTCGCCGAAATACTTTCCGCCCCAGCTCGTTCAGTATGCCAACACGCTTTTGAAGGAACGCATGCTGTTTGCTTCGGACTTCCCGCTGATTCGCCCCGACCGCTGGTTGGAGGACTTTCAGAAGGCGGGATTCAAGCCGGAGGTGCATCCGCTGCTGCTGAAGCACAACGCCGTGAAGTTGCTGGGTTTGGGAGGCGCGTCGTCCACGCCGGCCGCCTGATGTGCCTAGCAATCTTGACTTGCGAAGCAAAGGAATATTCCATGGAAACGAAAGGACAAGCAGCGCTCGTGACCGGTGCTGCTTCGGGGCTCGGCGCTCAGACGGCACGCGCACTGGTGGCGGCGGGCGCACGCGTCACACTGCTCGACATCAACGAAGCCGCGCTGCATGCGCTCGCGCAAGAGCTGGGAGCCGGCATGGCGCAGGCGATGCGATGCGATATCACGGATGCGGCATCGGTAGAAGCTGCGCTGGATGCCGGCGAATACGCGCATGGCGCGGCGCGCATTCTTGTCAATTGCGCGGGTATCGGCGGTGCGAAGCGGCTCGTCGGCCGCGACGGGAACGCAATGCCGCAGGAAGACTTCGCTCGCATCATCAACGTGAATCTGCTCGGCACGTTCAATGTGGTCCGGCTCGCGGCAGCACGGATGACGCGTGTCGAACCGCTGGACGACGGCGAGCGCGGCGTGATCGTTTGCACGGCGTCGGTTGCGGCATACGATGGTCAGATTGGGCAGGCGGCCTACGCGGCGTCGAAGGGCGGACTGGTTTCTCTGACCTTGCCGCTCGCGCGCGATCTCTCGCAGTTCGGCGTGAGGGTCGTAACGATTGCGCCGGGGCTGTTTTTGACGCCGCTGCTCTATGCGTTGCCGGAAGAAACGCAGCAGTCGCTCGCGCAATCGATTCCATTTCCGAAGCGGCTCGGCAAGCCCGAAGAGTTCGCGGACCTCGCCTTGCACGTCGTCGGCAATGTTGCGCTCAACGGCGAAGTCATTCGGCTCGACGGCGCACTGAGAATGGCGCCAAGGTGAATGTCGGCGCAGGAAGCGGTACGTTCACGCGTGCGGCCGTGTGTCGCAACGCTTGAAGCCCGCCGCGCGAGTATGCGTTGCACGGCGGGCCTGGGTTTTACCTTCGCTCCTATCCCATCGTCACGATCGGCTTGATCGTCTTCCCATCGAGTGAATCGGCGATCGCCTCGTTGATTCGATCGAGTGTGTAGAACTTCACCATACGGTCGAACGGAAACATTCCCTGTTCATGGAGGCGGATCAAAGTCGGAATGAACGTGTCGGGCGTGGACTCACCCTCGACGATACCGACGAGGCGTCGGCCGCCGCTCATGAAGTGCACCGCGTCGAGAGCGATTTCCGTGCCGGATGCCGAGGCGCCGAGCATGCCGCAGGTTCCGTGCGGCGCGAGGCTGTCGGCGGCCTGCCGAATGACTTGCGCGTTTCCGGTCGTATCGAGCGTGTAATCGACCCCGTAGCCGGTCAGGGCCGTCAAAGCCGCGACGACGTCATCGCGTGCCGGGTTCAGCGTATGTGTTGCCCCGACGCTGCGTGCGAAATCGAGCCGAGCGTCATGCAAATCGATCGCCACGATCGTCGTCGCGCCGGCTACGCGTGCGGCCATGACGGCGGACAGCCCGACCGAGCCGGTGCCGAAAACCGCAAACGAAGCACCCGGCGGCACGCGCAGGGCATTCATGACGGCGCCGGCGCCCGTCTGCACACCGCAGGCAAGCGGGCCGAGCAGTTCGAGCGGGGCGTGCGCCGGTACCTTCACGATGTTGCGTTCATGGCAAAGCGCATGAGTGGCGAACGACGACTGGCCGAAAAAATTGCCGTGGATACGCTCGCCGTCTTTAGAGATCGCGCTCGTGCCGTCGGTGCGTGTCGCAAAGAAGTTGCGCGGAAAGAACGCATGACAGTAGCTTTGTGCATGCGCGGCGCAGGCCGGGCAGCCGCCGCACGAATCGTAGGTCATGACGACGGCGTCACCGGGTGCGACCTTACTTACGTTGCGTCCCACGCGCTCGACGATACCGGCGCCTTCATGGCCAAGCACGACCGGATGCGGCGTTGGCAGCAAACCGTCGCGCACGACGACGTCGGTATGGCAGACGCCAGTGGCCACAACGCGCACGAGAATCTCATCGTCGCGTGGATCTTCGAGGTCGAGCGTTTCTATCGAAAACGGACCGCCTTTGTCGCGGACCACCGCTGCTTTGATCTTCATTGTTTCGTCTCCGCTCCCACTAACATTGTTAAGACCGTCAACCCGGTCAATACTGTTCGAGCCTTCAAGGCCTCGGCCGCGGCCCCGCGCAATGCACTGCGGCGCCGGGCCGCCGGCGCGTCGGTCCTACGCGACTTCAGAACGGTGTGCGCTCCACCGCGCCCTTCACGGTGACCCATTGCCACTGCGTGTATTCGTCGGCATCGGCCGGGCCGCCCATGCTGCCGCCGTTGCCGGAATCGCCCCGTCCTCCGAACGGGTTCACGCATTCGTCAGCCACCGTCTGGCCGTTGATGTGCAGCAGGCCGCATTCGAGGCGCTCGCCGATCGCCGTCGCACGGCTCAGGGACGCACCGATGACGGCGCACGACAAGCCGTACTCCGTGCGGTTGGCGAGTTCGACGGCTTCGTCGTCGCGGTCGAACGGCGTCACGACGGCTACTGGGCCGAAGATTTCGTCGTCGAATGCGAGCATGCCGGGACGTACGCTCGAAAGCACGGTCGGTTGGTAGAAGAGTTGCTCGTAGGTGCCGCCAGCTTCGAGCCGGGCCCCGGCCTCTACCGAGGCGCGCACGATCGAATCGACGTTTTGCAGTTGCCGCGCGTTGATGAGCGGCCCGATGGCCACCATGCCGCTGGCCGGATCCCCGATCGGCAATGTGTTGGCCTTTTCGACCAGAAGCCGCGTCAGTTCGGCGGCGATCTTCCGGTGCGCGAGGATCCGGCCCGTCGCCATGCAAATCTGCCCTTGGTGGAAGAACGCACCGAACGCGGCATTGCTGGCGGCGAGTTCGAGGTCTGCATCGTCGAGCACGATCAACGTGTTCTTGCCGCCGAGTTCGAGAGACACCTTCTTGAGCAGTCGTCCGGCGAGTTCGCCGACCTTGCGGCCCGCGGCCGTCGAGCCGGTGAATGCGATCATCCGAACCTGAGGGGCTTCGACCACGGCGGCGCCTGCGTCGGCATCGCCCGGCACGACCTGGAGGACGCCGGGCGGCAACCCTGCCTCCTCGAACGCACGCGCGATCAGAAAGCCCCCGCTGACCGGTGTTTGGGAATCCGGCTTGAGCACGACGGCGTTACCCAGTGCGAGCGCGGGCGCGACCGACCGCATTGACAGAATCAGCGGGAAGTTGAACGGCGAAATTACGCCGACCACTCCGTGCGGTACGCGCCGCGCATAGCTTGTGCGTCCGGCGACGGACGGCAGAACGAGACCTTGAGGCTGCAGGGGCAGGCCTGCGGCGATATGGAGCTGCGTAGCGGCTTCCGCAACTTCGAGCTGTGCCTTCGCGGCTATACCGCCCGTTTCTCGTGCGACATAGCGCGCAGCGTGCGCGAGATTGCGCTCGAGCGCCGCGGCCGCGCGGCGCATGATCGCCGCTCGATCGCGCGGCGGCATTGCGGCCCAGCCGGGCTGCGCCGCGGCAGCGGCTTTCGCGGCCCGAGCGACATCGGCCGCGCGGGCAAGCCCGACGGTCGTGAGTCGCTCGCCTGTCGCGGGCTCCGTCACGTCTCGCGTTTCATCCGCTGTATACCAGCCTCCATCCGTCCCGCCGAACAAGCGGCCGGTCCAGACGTCCTGATCGATGAGCGGATTGGGTGGGGTGTCGGTCATGTCCGATGTCTCCATGTTTCAAATCGTTCTTGGTAGCAGCCGGGGCGGCAGGTGCTCGATTCACGACTCACGCCGGCACGTTGTGCATGGCGGCGTTGCCGCAATGATTCGATTACCAATAAAGTTATAACACATAACAAATATAGCGACTATCGATTTTGTCGAAGCGGGGGTGGCCCATCTTGGGGATGCCACCGAGGCCACTCGATTCCTAGTCGTTTACCCGGAAAGTGCCCCGCGGCACTGGCAACCATCGCTTCATTGTATACAATGAATGGCATTGAATGCGAGGCATGACGCGACGCGCGTGAGAAATGATGCGCAAAAAGCGCGAAATTTGGGGGTTTCAACACCTTGTTGAGCAGCCGGCAACGTTACCGTCAGTCTGTTCAGAGTGAAATTGTATACATCAAAGGAGGCGGCGGATGTTCTTGAAGAACGCTTGGTATGTGGCTTGCACACCGGACGAGATCGCGGACAAGCCGCTCGGCCGGCGCATTTGCAACGAACGCGTAGTTTTCTTTCGAGGGCCGGACGGCGTCGTGTCGGCGCTCGAGGATTTCTGCCCGCATCGCGGCGCGCCGCTCTCGCTCGGTTTCGTTCGGGACGGACAGCTGGTTTGCGGCTACCACGGACTGACGGTCGATGTTCACGGCAAGTGCGCGTCGATGCCTTGTCAACGTGTCGGCGGCTTCCCGGCAACGCGCCGGTATCCCGCCGTGGAGGGCTATGGGTTCATCTGGGTCTGGCCGGGGGATGCGGCGCTTGCCGATCCGGAAACGATCCATCCGCTCGAATGGGCCGACCATCCGGATTGGGCGTATGGCGGCGGCTTGTATCACATCGCGTGCGACTATCGGCTCATGATCGACAACCTGATGGACCTTACGCACGAGACGTACGTCCATGCGTCGAGCATCGGGCAGGCCGAGATCGAGGCGTCGGCTCCGCAGACCAAGATCGAAGGCGACACGGTCGTAACGAGCCGCTTCATGGAGAACATCATGCCGCCGCCGTTTTGGGCGGCGGCGCTGCGTGGCAACGGGCTCGCGGACGACGTGCCCTGCGATCGCTGGCAGATTTGCCGTTTTACGCCGCCGAGTCACGTCATGATCGAGGTCGGCGTCGCCCATGCTGGCCACGGCGGATATCACGCCGATGCGCGGTATAAGGCATCGAGCATCGTCGTCGATTTCATCACGCCCGAGACCGAGACGTCGATCTGGTATTTCTGGGGCATGGCGCGCAATTTTCGCCCAGACGATGCCGAACTGACGGAGAAGATCCGCGAAGGTCAAGGAAAGATTTTTTCCGAAGACCTTGCCATGCTCGAGGCGCAGCAGCGCAATTTGCTCGATTACCCGGAGCGCAATCTCCTGAAGCTGAACATCGATGCCGGCGGCGTGCAGTCGCGCCGCGTGCTCGACCGGTTGATTTCGCAGGGCCAACCGGCGCTCGGCACCGTTTCGTGAGATCGACCATGCAAGTCAAAATCGCACGCAAATTCGCCGTGGCAACCGATATCTGCGCATTCGAACTCGTACGTCCCGATGGTGCCGAGTTGCCCGCGTTCTCGGCCGGCGCGCACGTCGACGTCATGCTGCGCGATGGGCTCATGCGGCAGTACTCGCTTTGCAACAGCCCCAGCGAATCGCATCGCTATTTGATCGCCGTGCTGCGCGATGCCAACTCGCGCGGCGGATCGATCGCGATGCATGCGCTAGAGGAAGGTGGGTTGCTCGAAATCGGCGAGCCGAAGAATCACTTCGCGCTGCACGCGCAGGCGCGTCACTCGGTGCTGCTGGCGGGCGGTATCGGTGTGACGCCGATCCTATCGATGGCCGAGACGCTCGATCGTGAGGGGGCCGCGTTCGAGATGCACTATTGCACGCGCAGCCTGGCACGTACCGCGTTCAGGGAGCGGCTCGCCGGGGCGCGGTTTTCGGAGCGCGTTCACTTATACTTCGATGACGCTGAAGCGGGCGAACGATTGCGGCTAGATCGACTGCTTGCTCAACCTCGCCCGGATACGCACCTTTACGTTTGCGGCCCCGCGGGTTTCATTGCCGCGGCGATGGACGCAGCCAAAGCCGCGGGATGGGACGATGCGAACGTGCATCGCGAGTTTTTCGCAGCGGCGCCCGCTCAAGAAGGCGGTGGTGCATTCCAGGTGACGCTGTCGAGTACCGGCCGGGTAATCGACGTCGCGTCCGACATGACGGTCGTCTCGGCACTCGCGCAGGCCGGTGTCGAGGTGCCGACTTCATGTGAGCAGGGCGTATGCGGGACGTGCCTGACACGCGTGTTGTCGGGGGAGCCCGATCACCGCGACGTCTATTTGACGGACGACGAGAAGGCGGCGAACGACCAGTTTTTGCCGTGTTGCTCGCGGTCGAGATCGCCGATGCTCGTGCTGGATCTTTAGCGGCAGCGAAGCGAGCGCGGCGCGCAACGTAAGCAAGAGGTTTGGAATGGAGTCATTCGACGGAACATCGAACGATGCGGCTGTAGCGTCCGGTGCGTCGCAAACGGTCAAGGCCCAACTAGGGTTGCGTGAATTGATTCTCGCTGGCGAGGTTGCGCCGGGCGCGCGTATCACCGAACTTTGGGCTGTGGACCGCCTCGGTATGTCACGTACACCCGTGCGCGCAGCACTCATGCGGTTGCAGGACGAAGGTTTGCTCGACGCGGTGCCTTCGGGCGGCTATTCCGTCCGGTCGTTCAGCAGCGCCGAAATCTACGATGCAATCGAGGTGCGCGGCACGCTGGAAGGACTGGCGGCGCGGCTCGCGGCCGAGCGCGGAGTCGCGCGGCCGTGCATGGCCGAATTGAACGAATGCGCGGATGAAATCGACGCGCTGCTCGCTTCGCCGAAGATGGGGGAGGGAAAGTTCTCTCGCTATGTCGAGATCAACGAGCGGTTTCATCGCTTGCTCGCATCGGCCTGCAACAGTAGTGTGGTCGAACGTCAGCTCGCCAAGGCGATGGCGCTGCCGTTCGCGTCGCCGAGCGGATTCGTCGAGGTACAGTCGGTCGCGCACGACGCCTATCAAGTGCTCGTCGTGGCGCAGGCGCAGCATCGAGCGGTGCTCGACGCGATCGAGCGTAGAGAGGGGGCACGCGCCGAAGCGTTGATGCGCGAGCATTCAAGGATTGCGCAACGCAACCTCGAAAACGCGTTGAAGAGCCAAGCGACGCGCTCGCGCCTATTCGGCGCCAAGCTCATTCGTCAGGATGAGCCTGCCGGCTGACGGGCTTTTTAACCCCCTGTCGCAACGCAAATTAGCCATCCGGATTTCGCGCTTGTTTCGGGCCCGAAGCGTCGCGAGCGGCGACACGGCTCCGTTAGGCCGCGGCGGCCGACCCGGCGTGGTGTTCGGCGAGCTTGCGCTGCAACTCGGGATATAACCGCGAAACCGCTTCCTCGCCAGCGAGGATGGCCGCGTTGCGTTGACCGAAGTCGGCGCCGCTCATGGCGGCGAGATTGGGGCGGATGACGAAGTCGGCGTATTTTTCGAGCTCGTAGGTCTTGATCGTCTGGCCCATGATCGTGAACGTCTGCAGCAGTACGTCGAACGAGTTTTGCGTCAGCGCCGTTTCGGGGTTGGCCGAAATATCGACCGCGATGACGAAGTCGGCGCCCATGCGGCGCGCGAACGAGGCGGGTACCGGGCTCACGAGCCCACCGTCGACATATTCGCGTCCTCCGATTTTCACGGGTTCGAAGATCGACGGAACGCTGCACGACGCCCGCACGGCAATACCCGTATCGCCGCGCTGGAAGAGAATCGGCTGGCCGCTGCGCAGATCGGTGGCGACAATGCCGAGCGGCTTGGCCATCTTTTCGATGGGCCGATTATGCAACGTGGTGTCGACGTAGTTCTGCAGGGCCACGCCTTGCAGAAAGCCGCGCGTGCGAAACGGCATGGCCCAATCGCTGATCGAGGCCTGGTCCATCGTGAGCGCCAGCTTGTTGATTTGCAGGCCGCTCATGCCCGAGGCGTAGAGCGCGCCGACGACCGAGCCGGCGCTCGTGCCGCAAACGAGATCGATCTGCAGCCCGCGTGCTTCTAGCGCCTTGATGACACCGATGTGGGCGAACCCGCGCGCGGCGCCGCCGCCTAGCGCGAGGCCGATGCGAAGCGGCTTGGGCGGCAACGCCGGCGGCCGGACTTCCGCGCTCGAATCGTTGGACTTGGTGAAGGGGGAGGCGCAGGCAGAAAGCAAAGCCGAGGCGCAGGCGAGCGTGAACCCGCGGCGGGCGAGGCGGGGGGAAGACGATTTCAACGCAATCTCCAGCGGCACGCCGGTTTCGGCGCGCATCGATCGCCGGACGCGGACGTACGACACGCCGGCACGCCGGCCAACTGGCGGCGCGCGCACATCATACGGCAAAGCGACTGGGCTCGGCTGCGCAACCGTGTCCTTGAGGCTAGTGGCAACCCGCTACAAACTACAAGAAACATGCGCAGACCAGAAGGGCATGCGGATGATGCGGGACGCGAGGGCGGCGGGGCGGGCGCCCGGGTGCGGCATGGTGCGCCGCGACGCTATAATCCACGTTTACTCTCCGTTCGCGCGACGGTGCGCCGCTTTTGGCCGGCGCGCGCGCCCTCGCATCATCGACGCTACCTATGACGACCGTCCGCACCCGTTTCGCTCCCAGCCCGACCGGCTTCATTCACCTGGGCAACATCCGTTCCGCGCTTTATCCGTGGGCCTTCGCGCGCAAGATGAAAGGCACGTTCATCTTGCGGATCGAGGATACCGACCTCGAGCGTTCGACGTCCGAATCCGTCGATGCGATTCTCGAAGGCATGGCGTGGCTCGGGCTGAACTTCGACGAAGGGCCTTTCTATCAAATGCAGCGGATGGAGCGCTATCGCGAAGTCGTCGCGCAGATGCTCGATCAGGGGCTCGCGTATCGCTGCTACATGTCGATGGAAGAACTCGAAGCGTTGCGCGAGCGGCAGCGCCTCGCCGGCGAAAAGCCGCGGTATGACGGCACATGGCGCCCGGCGCCGGGCAAGACGTTGCCGACGCCGCCCGCCGGAGTCGAGCCTGTGATTCGCTTCAAGAATCCTTTGACGGGCGTGGTCGCATGGGACGACGCCGTCAAGGGCCGCGTCGAAATCGCGAATGACGAACTCGACGATCTCGTCATCGCTCGGCCGGACGGTACGCCTACTTACAATTTCTGCGTCGTCGTCGACGATCTCGACATGCGCATCACGCACGTAATTCGCGGCGACGATCATGTCAACAATACGCCGCGGCAGATCAACATCCTGCGCGCGCTCGGCGGCGAGACGCCTGTCTACGCGCACTTGCCGACCGTGCTGAACGAAGCCGGCGAAAAGATGAGCAAGCGGCACGGCGCGATGAGCGTGGTGGGTTACCGCGATGCCGGCTATTTGCCCGAAGCGGTGCTCAACTATTTGGCGCGCCTCGGCTGGTCGCACGGCGATGCCGAGATCTTTTCGCGCGAACAGTTCATCGAGTGGTTCGACCTCGAGCACTTGGGCAAGTCGCCCGCGCAGTACGATCACAACAAGCTCAACTGGCTCAACAACCACTACATCAAGGAAGCCGACAATGCGCGGCTTGCTGAACTGGTCAAGCCGTTTCTCCTTGAGCTCGGCATCGACGAGGCTGCGCTCGCGAGCGGGGCGGACCTCGCGGCGGTTGTCGCGCTGATGAAGGACCGCGCCACGACGGTGAAAGAGATCGCCGAGAACGCGGCGATGTTCTATCGCACGCCGGCTCCAGAAGCCGACGCGCTCGCGCAGCATGTGACCGATGCGGTTCGGCCGGCGCTGGCGGAACTCGCGGCTGCGCTGCGCGGTTGCGAGTGGACGAAGGAGGGCGTCTCGGCCGCGCTGAAGGCTACCCTTGCGGCGCACAAGCTGAAGATGCCTCAGCTTGCCATGCCCGTGCGTTTGTTCGTGGCGGGCACCACGCATACGCCGTCGATCGACGCCGTGCTCGTGCTCTTCGGGCGCGAGCGCGTCGTGAGCCGAATCGAGGCGGGCGTCGCGGCTTAAGGATTGAATGGCTCGGCCCAGAGTTCTTCTTAAGGACTTGAAGAAAAATAGTCGAGGGGTATTTACAAGTCCGAAAGGGGCCTATACAATCTCATTTCTGTTCTGCAAGGGGGTATAGCTCAGCTGGGAGAGCGCTTGCATGGCATGCAAGAGGTCAGCGGTTCGATCCCGCTTACCTCCACCAAACATCGCAGACAGACCCAAAGAAAAGCTCCGGTTTCCGGGGCTTTTTCTTTTTCTGCGGTCCACCGATGTTCGCTTCGCTCTACTCCTTTGCGTGTTGTTCGTGCGGCGGTCGAACGTCTCCCCCTGTGCTCCTCTCCCGCCCGCCGGGCTTCCGCGCTTCGACATCTATCCGTCAATGCAGCTTGACTGTCGGCCGATTATGGCTTTGCAGCCAGTCGCCGAGGGATTGAAGCAGGGTGCGCTTCGTGCCATGCAGGCCGAACAGATGCTTCCGATAGAGAAACTTGTACAACCCGATCGCCACTAGTCCGTCGACGATCAGGGACCGCGCACGGCTGCCGAAATCGATCTGATAGACCGCGCCGGCTTGCCCGAAGGAGACGACCGTGCCGGCGTCGTGGAACTTGAAAGCGGAAACATCCTTGCCGGACAAACGCCGGGCGAACGCACGCCCGAGATACAGTGCCTGTTGATGCGCGACTTGCGCTCGCGGGGGCAGGATGCCGCGTCCGTCCAGCGGGCAGGCCGCGCAATCGCCAAACGCGTAGATGTGCGGATCGTCAGGGGTGCGCAGCGTATCGGTGACGACGACTTGGTTCGATCCGTTGAGCGCGATGTCGCCGATCTGCCTCAACATCGCGGGCCCCGCGACACCTGCGGCCCAAATCGTCATGTCGGCGGACAATCGATCTCCCGTCGCAGTCGCAATCGCATCGTGGGTGACTTCCGATATGCGAACGTCGGTCATCACCTCGATGTTCATCCGTCTAAGTTGCGCGAGCGCCTGATCGGAGACGCGCTCGTGAAGCGCGGGGAGGATGCGCGGCGCGCCCTCGATCAAGCGGATGCACACGTCTCGCTCCGCGATCAATGACCTGAAGCGGTACTTCGTCAAAGGGGCCACGGCTTGCCGGAGCGCGGCGGCCAACTCAACGCCGGTGGCGCCGGCGCCGATCACGTTGATGAAGATCCGTTGCACGGGCTGAGCAGGGTTCGCCTGCGCCTGGTGGTCCGCCTTCATGCAGGCGGACAGAAACTTGCGGCGAAAGTCTTCGGCTTGTCCCAGGTTCTCGAGCGGCAACGCATGCTCCGCGGCACCCGGTACATTGAAGAAATTCGTCACGCTGCCCACTGCGAGCACGAGGTCGTCGTACGGCAGCTCGCGTTCGGGCAGAACGGGCGCGCCGTCGCCGTCCAGCACCGCCCCCAGGGTCACGACGCGCCGCCCTCGATCGACGCGTTGCAGCTCGCCCTGTACGAAGCGAAAGCCATACTGCCTCGCTTGCGCGGCGTATTCGATCGTGTGGGACGCGGGATCGCGATGACCGGACGCCGCCTCGTGCAAGAGCGGCTTCCAGAAATGCGTCGGATAGCGGTCGACGAGCACGATGTCGGCAAGGCCGCGCCGTCCGACCGTATCGGCAAGGCGTGTCGCCAGGTGCAGGCCGCCCGCGCCGCCGCCGACGATCACGATGGAAGGTGCGCGTGCGGCGCGATCCGTCGCACTAATACGCTGATTCTTGGCCATGAGAGGGCTCCCTGATTGACATGGATGACAGCGTTCGAGATCCAACGATATAGTTCGCCACACGCAAGGACAATTTAATGTTTATAGGCGACTCATATGTATTCGCTAATAGGTAAGGCAGCGACGTTTCGGCAGTTGAGGGCATTGGACATGGTGGTGCGCCTGGGCAGCGTATCGCGGGCGGCCGAAGAACTGAGCCTGACCCAGCCTGCCGTTTCGCTGCAGATCAGGCTGCTCGAGGAGGCCGTCGGCGCCGCGTTGCTTCAGCGTGTCGGGCGCGGCGTGCAGCCGACCGCGGCGGGAGAAATTGTCGGCCGTTACGCGCGCGAGATTCTTCATCTATGGAGCGAAGCCGGGGATGAAGTGGCGGCGCTCACCGGCGAGCTTGGCGGCACGCTGCGCATCGGCGCGATCACGACCGCGGAATATTTGATCCCGCCGCTTCTCGTCAAGTTCACGGCCACGCGTCCGCACGTCAAGACGTATTTCAAGGTCGGTAATCGGGAGGAAATCATCCGGATGCTGGCGGCCCACGAGATCGATTTGGCTGTGATGGGGAGCGCGCCCAAGGAGTTGCGCACGCATGCGGTCGAGTTCGCGAAGCATCCCATGGTGTTCGTCGCCGCGCCCGGTCATCCGCTGATGCGGCGAAAGCGGATCGGCTTGAAGCATCTAGAAGCCGCTCACTTGCTCGTGCGCGAACGCGGCGCGGGCACGAGAACGACCGTGGAGAACTTGTTCAAGGCGTCGGGCCACAAGTTTCATATCGGTTCGGAATTGTCGAGCAACGAGGCGATCAAGCAAATGGCCGAGGCCGGACTTGGCGTTGCATTCTTATCGCTGCATGCGTGCGCGCTGGAATTGCGAGCGGGGCTGCTCGCGCAGTTGCCGTTTCCGGGCAACCCGATCGAACGCGAATGGTATGTGATCACGCTCGCCGATAGACGCATTTCCCAGGTGACGGCGTTGTTCCGAGACTTCCTGATCAAGCAGGGCGCGCCCGTGATGGACGGCGTGATAGCGAAGGGGCAGGAGCGCATTCGAAAATAGCGAGCCTACGCGTCGGCCGCACAGGCCCTGTTCGCGGACGCTGCTCATCGGGCGCACCGCCACGCATGTGAGCGTCGAGCGGGCGCTGGAGCATGTCGCGGGCTACGCCATCGTGGCAGATCTGGGCGTGCCGCACGACAGCGTATATCGGCCCTCTGTCCGTTTTCATGCGCGTGACGAACGGAGTGGCCTGGCAAGTTCGTCTAAGCGCACCGCATTCGATAGCGAGATCATTCGCGATCGTTAATCCTCACGATAAAAAACTTTAACTTTTCCTAATGGATCGGCTCGCGCAGTATGGGAGCAAGAGATGACGCGTAGCCGGATCGATTTCAGGCGCCGCTAGACCGTGGCGGCGCTCCATCAGGACGACTGAACGATGCGCTTGCGCAGCCGCACACTCGGCGGCGCCTGCCCACCGGCTACCCAACGACCCACGCACCTCCTCTTTATCGATCGATACGCAAGCTCAACGCCCCGTATCGAGTTCGACCGCTTTCGTGACTTCACCATAGGAACGGCATATGAAGATTTGCGTTTACGGCGCTGGGGCGATCGGCGCATACATGGGCGGCAGGCTCGCGCAGGCGGGCGCCGACGTCAGTTTCATCGCGCGAGGGCCGCACCTGGCCGCGATGCAATCGCGCGGCGTGACGTTGCTGACCGACGAAGGGTCGACGCGCATCGATGTACGCTGCACATCCGATGCGCGCGAACTCGGGCCGCAGGACTACGTCATCGTTGCGCTGAAGGCGCACTCGGTGCCTGGCGTGGTCGAGGCGATGCAGCCGCTCATCGGGCCCGATACCGCCGTGGTCACGGCCGTCAACGGCATACCGTACTGGTACTTTTATCGCCACGGCGGTGCGTTCGCGGGCACGCGGCTCGAGAGCGTCGATCCCGGGGGCAAGCAATGGGAACGCCTCGGCCCTGAACGCGCGATCGGCTGCGTCCTGTACCCAGCCGCCGAGATCGTCGAACCGGGCGTGGTGCGCCACGTCTACGGCAAGAAATTTCCGATCGGCGAGCCCAGCGGCGAACAGACAACGCGAATCGTCAAGTTGCAGGAAGCGATGACGGCGGCGGGCTTCGATGCGCCTATTCGAGAAGATATTCGCGACGAAATATGGCTCAAGCTGTGGGGCAATCTCTGCTTCAATCCCATTAGCGCGCTGACTCACGCGACGCTCGACGTCATCACGAGCAATCCGGCCACGCGCGCCGTATCCCGCGCAATGATGCTCGAGGCGAAGGAAATCGCCGATCGGTTCGGCGTGCATTTTCGAGTGGACGTCGAGCGGCGGATCGACGGGGCCGGCGCCGTTGGGGCACATAAGACCTCGATGCTGCAGGATCTCGAGCAAGGCCGGCCGATGGAGATCGATCCATTGCTGACGGTCGTCCAAGAGATGGGGCGGCTCGTGGGGCAGGCCACGCCGATCGTCGATGCCGTGCTGGCCCTCGTCAAGCTGCGCGAGCAGACGGCGCAACGGGACCGTGCCGAGCTGGCCGCGCGCGTCGCCGCGGCCGAACACGCTCGAGAGGCGGTGGGCGCCGCCTAGGTCGACCCTACCCGGCGCGATCGCGCCGGCCCTTGGCGCGCTGGGCGCCGCCCATCGACGTCGCCTTCTTCTTTCTTGTTCTTCTTGCCGCGCTGCCTCGTCTCGCGCGGCGCTTCCTTCCCTTCACCGCCGCTTCGCCGTCCCGCCGTCCGGGCGGCGATGGCTTTTGCGTGCAATCGTCTGGGGTATGGCGGTGCGCGTCTTCGCGGTACCATGCGAGGTGTGTCGCCGATGCAACGTTGCGTGCAGTGTTCGTGAAATATCACATACAAAATATTGACGATTACCGCATCGCAGCATTACCATGGGCTTGTCTGGTCGCTGTGGCCGCCTTCTCGTGGAGTTTTCAAAATGGACCTCTCTTCTTTGACACTGATCTCCCTCGCGGAGGTCGGCCTTGGCGCCGCCGCGACGTACCTGATAGCGCAATGGCTGCCCGAGTCGGTCATCGACCTCGCGGCGCGGCATGGTCGCTACGTAGGCCTGGGCGAGCGCGCCCAGGAAGCCACGCCGGCCGCCCCGCATCGCGGCCGGACCCAGCACGAGGCTTTGAATGTCGTCAGAACTGCTCACTCCTAAACAGGCCTCCGCGCCCGTCACGCTTTCGCTGAAGTCGATCGCCGCGAACGTCAGTTTGCGCGATCAGGCCTACGCCATGTTGCGCAAGGCCATCGCGGATGCGGACATCTACGCGACGCGCGAGCCGGTGCGCTTGGACGAGCGCATGCTCAGCGAAACATTGGGCGTGAGCCGTACGCCGATCCGCGAGGCAATGACGCTGCTCGAGCAAGAGGGCTTCTTGCGCACGGTGCCGCGGCGCGGCATCTACATCGTGCGCAAGAGCCGCCGCGAAATCGTGGAGATGATCCAAATGTGGGCCGCGCTCGAGAGCATGGCCGCGCGGCTGGCGACGCAGTATGCGAGCGATGCCGAAATCGCGGGTCTGCGGCGCATGTTCGACAACTTTCGCGATACGACGCCCGCCGAGCACATCGCCGAGTATTCGGATGCGAACATCGCCTTTCACCAGGCGATCGTCGAACTGTCGAAGTCGCAAATCATCCTCGATACGATCAAGAATATTTTCGTGCACGTGCGCGCCATCCGCCGGATGACGATCTCGCAAAGCGACCGCGCGGCGCGCTCGATCGTGGACCATCTGCGCATCATCGAAGCGCTCGAAAAGCGCGACACCGAGCTGGCGGAGCGGCTCGTGCGTCAGCATTCGCTCGACCTTGCGGCGTACGTCGACACGCATTGCGATTTTCTCGACTGAAGAAGGCGGCCAGGCCGCCTAGTCCTTAGGCAGGCGGGCCGGCTTAGCCGTCAATGCGCCGACACGCGTGATCTGCTCGAGTTGCGCGGCCCCTTCCTCTATCAAGAAACGCTTGAATGCTTCGGCGACGGGCGGCAAGCGCTTGTTCCTGCGATGCACGACGTACCAGTTGAGCATGACGGGAAAACGCTCGACGTCGAGCACGACGAGATGACCGACCTGCAGTTCGAGGCTGATCGTATGCGCGGACAGGAAGGCGATGCCCATACCGGCGATGACGGCCTGCTTGATCGTCTCCGTGCTCTTGATTTCCATCGCGATCTTCAGGTTGTCCAAGCGGCCGCCGAGCCCTTCCTGCATTGAATTCCAGGTATCCGAGCCTCGTTCGCGCACGATGAACGGCTCGCTCGCCAACTGCTCCATGCTGATGAAGCGCTTGCGCGCGAGCGGGTGCGTCGGCGCGGCCACGATCACATAAGGATGCGGGGCGAACGGCTCGTTGACGACGTCCATGTTGGCCGGGGGGCGCACCATGACAGCGAGGTCGGTTTGATTGGTCGATAGCTGATGCAGCAGCTCTTCGCGGTTGTGAACGGCGAGATTGAACGTCACGCCCGAGTAGCGTCGCGTGAATTCGACGAGCAGGCGCGGGAAGAAATAGTCGCCGGCGCTGATGACCGCGACATTGAGCGTGCCGCCCGAAATACCCTTGAGCTGGCTCATGGCCTCGTCCTCCTGCTCGAATTGCTGGAGGATCGTGCGGCTGAATTGGAGCATTTCGGTACCGGCGGGCGTCAGATAGATCTTCTTGCCCAACTGCTCGAACAGCGGCAGCCCAGCGTGGTCTTCGAGCTGAGCGACCTGGGTCGACACGGCCGGCTGCGTCAAATGCAGTTCTTCGGCCGCGCGCGAAAAGCTCAAGAGACGGGCGACCGTTTCGAATACCTTCAACTGCCGAAGCGTTGCGTTTCTGATCGTCATCGCCGGTGCCGGTGCATAAGCAAAACTAGATCGTCATCCTAACAAAGTTCAGCTTTTCTTAACCTAGCAATGACCCTATGCAGGCGAGGAGCAAGCAGCCGCCTCCAGCGGCCGCGGTGCCCGCCGAGGGCGGTCCATAAGGAAACGTGAATCCAGACGGTAATAAAGTTTGATTATCGGTAATCGACCTAAAACCCTACGATGCT
>DATJJH010000090.1:0-3403 GCA_035492395.1 Trinickia sp.
ACCAACCGCATGGACCACCTTGACTGGCTCGAGGCCGAATCGATCCACATCCTGCGCGAGCTCGTTGCCGAGTGCAGCAAGCCGGCGCTGCTGTTTTCGGGCGGCAAGGATTCGGTGGTGGTGCTGCATCTGGCGCTCAAGGCCTTCGGGCTGGGGGCGAGCCGCAAGACGACGCTGCCGTTTCCGCTGGTGCACATCGACACGGGGCACAACTATCCGGAGGTGATCGATTTTCGCGATCGCCGGGCGGCGCAAATCGGCGCGCAGCTGCTGGTGGGCCATGTGGAGGATTCGATCAAGCGCGGCACGGTGCGGCTGCGCCGCGAGAGCGACTCGCGCAATGCCGCGCAGGCGGTGACGCTGCTCGAGACAATCGAGGCGCACGGTTTCACGGCGATGATCGGCGGGGCGCGGCGCGACGAAGAAAAAGCGCGCGCCAAAGAGCGCATCTTTTCGTTTCGCGACGAATTCGGCCAGTGGGACCCGAAGGCGCAGCGCCCGGAGCTTTGGAGTTTGTTCAACGCGCGGCTGCACAAGGGCGAGCACCTGCGCGTGTTTCCGATTTCGAACTGGACCGAGCTGGACATTTGGCAATACATCGCGCGCGAAGGGTTGGAGCTGCCTTCGATCTACTACGCGCACGAGCGCGAGATCGTGCGCCGCAATGGCCTCTTGGTGCCGGTGACGCCGCTCACGCCGATGCGCGAGGGCGAGACGAGCGAAACGGCGCTCGTGCGTTTCCGCACGGTGGGGGACATCAGCTGCACGTGCCCGGTCGAGAGCGACGCGGACGATGTCGAGAAGATCATCGCCGAGACGGCCGTGACCGACATCACCGAGCGCGGGGCGACGCGCATGGACGATCAAGCGTCCGAGGCTGCGATGGAGCAGCGCAAGAAGCAAGGCTACTTCTAAACGATCGGCGCCCGAAACATATGCAGCGCACGGCGATATTCGAACGCTAAGCACTCCGAAACAATTGCAGACGGAATTCAGAATCATGAGCACTACTCATCAACCGGCAGACCTCGGCGTGCTGCGTTTCATCACGGCGGGCAGCGTGGACGACGGCAAGAGCACGCTGATCGGCCGCTTGCTCTACGACAGCAAAGCGGTGCTGTCCGATCAGCTCTCGGCGCTCTCGCGCGCCAAAAACAAGCGCACGGTGGGCGAAGAGATCGACCTGTCGCTGCTGACCGACGGCTTGGAAGCCGAGCGCGAGCAGGGCATCACGATCGATGTGGCTTATCGCTACTTCGCCACGGCGCGGCGTAAGTTCATCATCGCCGATACGCCCGGACACGAGCAGTACACGCGCAACATGGTGACGGGCGCCTCGACGGCGCACGCGGCGATCATCCTCGTCGACGCCACGCGCGTCACGAAAGACGATGCGGGCCGCACGATTCTCTTGCCGCAAACGAAGCGCCACAGCGCGATCGTGAAGCTGCTGGGTTTGCAGCATGTGATCGTCGCGATCAACAAGATGGATCTGATCGAGTACAGCGAAGCGCGCTTCAACGAGATTCGCGACGCGTATGTCGAGTTGGCGCGGCAGTTGGGCCTTGCCGAGGTGCGGTTCGTGCCGGTGTCGGCGCTCAAGGGCGACAACATCGTGCAGGCGAGCGAGCGCATGCCGTGGTACGCGGGCGAGCCGTTGCTCGATGTGCTTGAAGCGTTGCCGGTCGACATCGCGCAAGGCGATGCGCTGCGTTTCCCCGTGCAATGGGTGGCGCGCCAAGACGGCTCGAGCGCGGACGACTTTCGCGGCTACATGGGCCGCATTGAAGCGGGCGAAGTGCGCGTGGGCGACGCGATCGTCGTACTGCCGGCGCAGCGCGAAGCGACGGTGGTCGAGATCATCGCGCCGGTGCCGGGCGGCACGGCGCAGGTGGATCGAGCGTTCGCGGGGCAGACGGTGACGATCCGCTTGAGCGAGGACGTGGACGTGTCGCGGGGCGACACGTTCGTGGCGGCGCAAGAGGGACAAGCGGCGCCGCAGCCGGCGAAGAAGCTGGAGGCGGACTTGTGCTGGTTCGACGACGAGCCGCTCTCGACGCAGCGTAAATATCTGCTCAAGCAGACGACCACTACGGTATTTGCGCGAATCGGCTCGGTCAAGGAAGTGCTCGACGTGCATACGCTATCGCATACGAGCGAAGTGCACGATTTGAAGATGAACGATATCGGGCGTGTCGCGTTGACGCTGCAAAAACCGATCGTTTGCGATGCATATGATGCACAACCGGCGACCGGCGCGTTCGTGCTGATCGACGAAGCCACACATCATACGGTAGCGGCCGGCATGATTCGTGCATATTCCGCGTGAGTGACGAATATGGCGGCGCGGTTTGCGCCGCCTGAACACGCGAGAGGGTAAAGGACGATGGGCAAGGTGTACTTGATCGGTGCGGGGCCGGGAGCGGCGGATCTCATTACGGTGCGTGGCGCCCGCTTGTTGGGCACGGCCGACGTCGTCCTGCACGATGCGCTTATCGAACCCGCCATGCTCGAGCACGCGCCCCATGCGCGCAAAATCGCCGTGGGCAAGCGCTGCGGCCAGCGCTCCACGGCGCAGCACTTCATCAATAAGCAAATTGTCGACGCGGCGCGGACGCATGACGTGGTCGTGCGGCTCAAGGGCGGCGACCCGATGCTGTTTGGCCGCGCCGACGAGGAAATGCGCGCGCTCGAGGAGGCCGGCATCGACTACGAAGTCGTGCCCGGAATCACGGCTGCGTTGGCGGCGGCGTCGTCGGTCAAGCGATCGCTGACGCTACGGGGCGTTGCGCGCAGCGTGGCGCTCGCCACGAAGAGCCGCGCACCCGACACGGAGGCGATTCGCGAGGCCGTGAACGCCGATTCGCTCGTCTTCTACATGGGCCGCGATAGCGCGCCCGATATCGCGCAGCAGCTGATCGACGCGGGCCGCTCCGGCGCGACGCCGGTGGCGATCGTCGAGGCATGCAGCACGGCGCGCGAGCGCACGCTCACGCTGACGCTCGAGGCGCTTGCGATGGGGGAGGCGCAGGTGTGGCTTGATCCGTCGCAGCCGAGCCTGTTGATGATCGGCGAGGCGTTCGCCGAACGCGCGCGCGCCACGACGGAACAAGAGAACGCCGGCCGCGCCGAAGCAAGCGCTGCATTCGCGCACGCCGCGTGATCGACTAGCGATTCCCCACGCTTATCCGAGCGAATTCAACTGACTCAGACAGTACGCTGCGAGTGCATCGAGGACGGCGTCGTCCTCGCCCACGGGCACCGCGTGGCGGATGGTCACGCCCGGGTGGGCGGCGCGACAAGTGTCGAGGATGACGGGAAGATCGCGCCGCACATGGCCGCCTTGGCCGAAGAACACGGGCACGACCGTAATCGACGCGCAACCCGCGGCCACTTGCGCGGC
>DATJJH010000091.1:0-2404 GCA_035492395.1 Trinickia sp.
CCCGAGGACAAGCTCGTCGTGGCGCGCGCGCGCAAGATCCAGCGTTTCCTGTCGCAGCCGTTCACGGTCGCCGAAGTGTTCACGGGGTCGCCCGGCAAGTACGTCTCGCTCAAGGACACGATCAAGGGCTTCAACATGATCGTGAACGGCGAATGCGACTCGCTGCCCGAGCAGGCGTTCTACATGGTCGGCACGATCGAGGAGGCGTTCGAGAAGGCGAAGGCGCTGCAATAATGGCCAACACCATTCACGTCGACGTCGTCAGCGCCGAAGAGCAGATCTACTCCGGCGAGGCGGAGTTCGTCGTGCTGCCCGGCATGATGGGCGAGCTCGGCATCTATCCGCGCCATACGCCGCTCTTCACGCAGATCAAGCCGGGCTCGGTGCGCATCAAGCCCGCCGGTTCCGCGGGCGAGGAGCTCGTGTTCGTGCAGGGCGGTTATCTCGAAGTCCAGCCGCATCTGGTGACGGTGCTCGCCGACACGGCGATCCGCGCGAAGGATCTCGACGAGAAGGCGGCGCTCGAAGCGAAGCGCGCGGCCGAAGAAGCGATGCAGAACAAGACGTCGAAGGAAGAGATCGCGCACGCCGAAGCGGAGCTCGCGGCAGCACTCGCGCAACTCGACGCGATCCGGCGCCTGCGCCACCGCGCGTAGACCCCGCGCGTTTCGAAGCGGCGCTTCGCCACCAGTCCATGCCGAAGGCAGCCGCGCGCTGCCCTCGTTTCCTTGCGGCGCAACACGGCGGGCCCCTCGGCGGCCGCGCCCATCCACCGATTGCATCGCGGAGGACCCTTGCCTCTGGTACGATGCTGCATTGCAGCAATCCTGGAAAAACCCCCATGGCCAGCCTGAACCAGACGATCGACCGATCGATCTCCATCTCCCGTGGTGTCGCGACCGTACTCGAGCGCCGCATTCGCGACGCCGTTGCGGCGCATGCCGACCGGATACGCCGCGCTCAGGCCGCGTACATTGCCGCCGGCGTGCCTGGGCGCGGCGTGAAGCCGCAGCAAGCGTGGCACGATGCCTGGGAATACGCGGTCGATTTCGCGCAGCGTTCGGCGCTGTTCTGGGACACGATGCGCCAGCGCGGCAACAACTTCATCGAGCACGAGGAAGCCGGCAAGCCGCCGGTCCTCGCGTACAAATACGAAGTGCTGGCCGACGGCCGCACGTTCGAGCGCCCGGTCAATCACGCGCTCGTGCGCATCGTGCCGCCACGCGGCGTCGAGGTCGACGACAAGCTGCGGCCCTACATCATCATCGACCCGCGCGCCGGGCACGGCCCGGGCATCGGCGGCTTCAAGGAAGACTCGGAGGTCGGCGTGGCGCTGCAGGCCGGCCATCCCGTGTACTTCGTCATTTTCTATCCGGACCCCGAGCCCGGCCAGACGCTCGCCGACGTCACCGACGCCGAGGCGGAGTTCGTGCGCATCGTCGCCGAGCGCCATCCGCAAAGCTCGAAGCCCGTGCTCGTCGGCAACTGTCAGGGTGGCTGGGCGGTGATGATGCTCGCGGCGGCGCGTCCCGACATCGCGGGGCCGCTGGTCATCAACGGCGCGCCGATGTCGTACTGGGCGGGCAACGACGGCGACAACCCGATGCGCTACTCGGGGGGACTGGTCGGCGGCGCGTGGGTATCGCTGCTCGCGAGCGATCTCGGCGGCGGCAAGTTCGACGGCGCGCATCTCGTGCAGAACTTCGAGAGCCTCAACCCGGCGAACACGCTGTGGGAGAAGTACTACCACCTTTTCGACGACATCGACGACGAAGCGCAGCGCTTCCTCGAATTCGAGCGCTGGTGGGGCGGCTTCTACCTGATGAACGAGGAAGAGATCCGCTGGATCGTCAACAATCTCTTCATCGGCAACAAGCTCGCGCAGGGCGAGGCGCGGCTCGGGCCCGGCCGCTATTTCGACCTGAAGTCGATCCGCCAGCCGATCATCGTGTTTGCGTCGATGGGCGACAACATCACGCCGCCGCAGCAGGCGTTCAACTGGATCAGCGACCTGTACTCGAGCACCGAGGAGATCAAGGCGAACGGCCAGACGATCGTCGGCCTGATCCACGAGGACATCGGGCATCTCGGCATCTTCGTGTCGGGCAAGGTCGCGAAGAAGGAGCACACGCAGATCGTCTCGGTGCTGAAGTACATCCAGCAACTCCCGCCCGGTCTCTACGGGATGGAGATCCACGAGAAGCAAGGTTCCGACGGCAACGTCGAATACGACGTGACGCTGCATGAACGCAAGCTCGAGGATCTCAAGCGGCTGCAGAAATTCGATCGCGTCGACGAGAAGCCGTTCGAGGCAGTGGCGGCGCTCTCCGAGCTCAACGAGCGCGCGTACGAGTTGCTCCTGCGGCCGATTGTGCGCAACGCGACGCCCGAGTGGCTCGCGAAG
>DATJJH010000092.1:0-15432 GCA_035492395.1 Trinickia sp.
GCGTCGAGCCGGGCGAGGTAGCGGTCCATCATCGCGTAGAACGCGTTGGCGCCCTCGCTGCCCGGTGCGCACTTGTGCTGAACGTAGTCGGTCGTCGACAAATACATCAGATCGACGTCGCCCCGTTCGGCCAATCGCACGCCCGCGGCAAAGACGAATGCGGACAACTCGGCGCTGTAGACCTCCGGCACCGGCAAGCCTGTCAAGACCCTCGCGTCGTCGATGCCGTTCTCGGCCAGCGTTGCGCAGTCTGCCTTTTCCGCCGAAAAGCAGACCCCCTTCAATTGCCAGCCGAGCAAGCGCCGCAATTTGTCCTTCGCCGTCACGACGGCCACTCGCGCGCCGGCTTGCGCCGCGGCCGCGAGCAGCGTGCCCGCACGAAGGTAGGCGGGGTCGTTCATCATGACTTCCGCGCCCTGTCCCTCGTTCGCGCCAGGATCCCAGAAGTAGTTGCCGCAGATGCCGTGCACGGCCGGCGGCACGCCGCAGACGATCGACAGGTTGTTCGGATTCGTGAACGAAGGCATGACGCAGTCCGCACGGACGGCCGTTGCGTCGGACTCGCTCAGCAAGCGCGCGATGAACGGCGCAACGCCGGCGGCCGCCGCCGCTTCGAGATAGTCGAACTCGCAGCCGTCCACACAAACGACGGCCACCGGCCGCGCGGCCAGATCCGCAACATCGTAAGCGCGGCCGTTGACCTCGATGAGCCCCGCCGTTTCCGCTCGTTCATTCCCTTGCTGCATGGTGCTCCTCGATGTCGTGTGGTTCGTTGCCGTTGCGTTCGCCGCCCTCGTTGACGCGCCCCGCCCCGCCGCTCGCGTGGCGCGCGAGCGTCGGCGCGTGGCGCGCGAGCGGCGGCGCATGGCGACGCGCCGCCTCGATCGATCGGGGCGCGGTCATTTGCATATGATTCGTCAATTTGCCACATTTTGCCACATTATCGGACGTGGGTCGGCCCCGTGCGGCGGGCAGGGACGCAGATGAAAAGTGTGCGACGCCGGCAGCTTTTAGCCGGCGCGGCGCTTCGGCGCGCGCGCCGCGATCAGCGAAAGCGCCGCGAGCGAAGTGAGCAGCAAAATCAAAGACAGCGCCGAGGCCGGCAAGTAATAGCCGCGCTCGACCTGCCCGACGACAACGATCGGCACGGTCGCGAAGCCCGGCGGGTAGACGGTCAGCGTCGCGCCGAGCTCGCCGAGCGAGAGCGCGAAAGCGAGCGCGAGACTGGCGCGGATGGCCGGCACGAGCTGCGGCAGCACGACGCGCCTCACCACCATCGACGGCGCCGCGCCGAGACTGGCCGCGGCCTCGCGCAGCACGGTGAGTTCCGGGCGCAATGCGGCGGCCGCGCAGCGGTAGCTGAAAGGGAGCACGAGTGCGAGCTGGACGAGCACCACGATAGCCGGCGAACTGGACAAATCGAGCGGCGCCTTGTGATAGGCGATGAGCACGCCAAGGCCGAGCACCACGCTCGGCACGCCGTTGGGCATCATGGCGATCGTATCGACGAGCGCGCCGATCCCCCGCCGTGTTCGTCCTTCGAGCGCCAGCGCAAGCCACAAGCCGAGCGCGGTGCCGAGCACGGCCACGCCGAAGCCGATCTCCAGGCTGGCGAGCACCGCGTCGAAATCGCTCGACCCGAGCCGCTCGAACCAGCGCGTGCTGTATCCGTCGGGCAGGATCGTCCCGGACCAATGCGACGCGACGCTCGACAGCGCCACGACCGCGACGGGCAGCACGAACAGCCATACGCAAAGGAGCGCGGCGACGATCGTGACGGCCGACGCCGCGATGCGCGTAAAAATCCGGCGGGCAGGCCGCGCAGCCGCTTCATTTCGCGCCAAGGCGCCCGCTTCGACATCCGTTCGCCCATTCGCCGCCATCAGCGCGCCCCCAGCGCCTGCCGGCGATCGACGCGGCGGTACAGCGCATAGAGCGAGAGCGACATCCCGAGCATGACGACCGCGCCCGCCGCGGCCGTCGGCAGGTCGAGATCGACGGTGGCGGCGCTATAGATCGCGACGGGCAACGTGACGAGATGGGCACTGCCGAGCACGAGCAAGATGCCGAACTCGTTGAGCGTCAGCAAGAAGCACAGAATGGTGCCGGCCGCGATGCCGGGCCATGCGAGCGGCGCGATGACGCGCAAGGCCACCATGAAGCCGTTCGCGCCGAGGCTGCGCGCCGCTTCGACGAGCCGCATGTCGATCATCGCGAACGAAGCCAAGGTCGGGCGCACGACGAACGGCGCGTAAAAGACGACCTCCGCCAATACGATGCCGCCCGCGCCGAACAGAAAATCGAGCGGCGGCGCGCCCGTATGAAACAGGCGCTGCAGCGCGATGCTGACCGAGCCTTGCGAGCCGTAAAGGAAGATCAACGTGAACGCCACGAGGAAGGAGGGAAACGCGACGAACAATTCGAGAAATCGCGTAATGACCGCGGCCCCCGGGAAAGGCTTGAAAAACAGCAGCGCGGCAAGCGCGACGCCGAGCACCGATGCGATACCGGCGCTCGCGAACACGATCGCGATCGTGGTGCCGATGACGCCGCTCGCATCGGGATTCGAAAAGAATGCCGTGTAGGCGTGCACCCCGAATTCGCCGTGCGGGCCGCTCAGACTCAACACCACCAGACGGGCGAGCGGGTAGATGACGAGGGGGCCGAGCACGAGTACGGCGACGAAAATCACATGCAGTTGAGCGAATCGTTCACGGCGCGCGCCGGCTTCGGCATGCGCCGCTGGATTCGCGCTAGCGATTTCGCCGTGCGAATGCTCCATTTCGCCGAGGAGCACCCCGCCGGCGTCAGGGTTGGACGAGGACGACATGATCCGCCTCATAGCTGAGCGATACGCGCGCGCCCTTCTCGGGCGCCATGCCGTGCCCGCGGGCCGCCGTGACGAGCACGGCGGTTTCGGGCATCGCATCGAGTTCGACCGAGACCGACAACGCCGGGCCGTACCAATCGACCGACGCGATCGTGCCGTGCAGATGGCCGCCGCCCAGCGGCGCGAGACGCAAGCTCTCCGGTCTCAAGCACGCGAGCCGGTCTCGCTCGCTGTAGCGGGCATCGCCGATCGGAAAGGCAATGCGCGGCGGCAAGAGATTGGCCGCGCCGAGGTAGCGGGCCACGAACGCGTCGACAGGCGCATCGTAGAGCGCCTGGGGCGGGCCGAGCTGCGCGATGCGGCCATCGCGCATCAGCAGCGTGCGATCGGACAGGACGAGCGCATCGTCCTGATCGTGTGTCACGCAAACGATGGTGAGATTGGGCAACCGCTCGTGCAGCGCCTTCAATTCGGAGCGCACCGACGCGCGCAGATTGGCGTCGAGCGCGGACAGCGGCTCGTCCAGCAGCAGCACGTCGGGCTCGATCACGAGCGCGCGCGCGAGCGCCACGCGCTGCTGCATGCCGCCAGAGAGCTGGGCCGGCATGATGTGCCCGGCATCGGCGAGTTGCACGAGCTTGAGCGCGTCGGCGACGCGTCGCGCGATCTCGGCCCCGCTCGTGCGTCGCGCCCGCAGACCGAACGCGACGTTCTCGAACACGCTCAAATGCGGAAACAGCGCATAGTTTTGAAACAGCAGCCCGAGGTTGCGCCGGTGCGCGCGCTCGTGCGTCAAATCGCGGCCGGCCACGAGCAGGCGCCCGGCCACGTAATCCGCCTTGACGAACCCGGCGATGAACCGCAGCAGCGTCGTCTTACCGCAGCCGCTGCGCCCGAGCACGGTCATGAACTCGCCGCGCCCGATCGAGAGCGACAGGTCGTCGAGCACCGTGCGCGCGCCGAAGCGCACGCTCAAGCGCTCGATCTCCACACCGCCCGCGCGCACGGCGTTCATCTCTTTGCTCGAGCGCGCGAGCGCGTCGTGCGCGCCGCGATAAGCCAGTCCTGCCGTATTCACCGGGTCGGTCCTTTCGTCGACGATCGATCGATGCTTACTGCTTGGGCTTGACGACGTCGGTCTGCTTACCCGAAGCGCCGATCACGTCGTTCTTCCAGCGAGCCGTCCAGTCGGCCTTCTTCGCCATCACGTTGGTCCAGTCGACGGGGATCAGCTTCACGCCGGAGATCGCTTGCTTGACGGCCTCGCCGTTCTTGCCCGCCAGCTTCACGTCGGTGCGGCCCGGAATACCGAAGATATCGGGCACCTTAGCCTGCACGTCCGCCGACATCAGGTAGTCGATCAGCTTTTTGCCTTCGGCCTGGTTCGGTCCGTTCTTGATGAGACCGATTGCGTAGGGAAGCTGGAACGTCGTCGGCTGGCCGCCGGCCTTCTCGGTCAAGAAAATGGGCTTGAGCGTCAGGCCGCCGTTGGCCGCGTCGTCGAGGTCCATTTGCAGGTCGCCGTTCGCCACGGAAATCTCGTTGCGCGAAAGCAGGACGTCGAGGTAGCCCGTGCCCTTCGTGTGGAACTTGGCGCTCTGTTCGAGCTTCTTCAAATAATCGAACGCCTTGTCCTCACCCATCAGCGACGTGGTCAGGATGATCACCGCCATGCCGTCGCCGGCCGTGGCCGGGTTCGAGTAGGCGATCTTGCCGTTGTAGTCGGGGTGCAGCAGATCGGCGAACGTCTTCGGCTGGTTCTTGACGAGCTCCGGGTTGATTGCGAACGAGAAGTAGTTGTTCACGAACGTCGCCCATGCGCCGTTGCCGGCCTTCGCGATCGTCGGCACGTTCTTGTAGTTCACGCTCGAATATGGCTGAAGCAGGCCGCTCTGGTCGGCTTGCTGAATGAACGGCGGCAGCGTCACGATGACGTCGGCCTTCGGCGCATCTTTCTCGATCGTGGCGCGGTTCACGACTTCGCCGCTGCCCGCCGTGACGATGTTCACCTTCACGCCTTCCTTCTTCTCGAAGGCCGGCAGGACATCCTTGTACAGATTCTCTAGGCCGTCGGCCGTGTACAGCACAACTGCGTCCGCAGCGTGGGCCGGCAGGGCGAATCCCTCGAACAACGCGCAAGCGGCGAGCGCCGCGAGCAAGCGGCTAAGGCCGGCCTTCGTACGGAGGGAAGGGCGCTGTGTCATGTCGATCTCCAAAGGTGTGAAGCGAGAATTTTTTTAGGGCACAGCAAGATTTACAGGGTTTGGTGACAACGCGATGACTAAACGTCACAAGTGCACGTTTTGACACAATTTGCCAATAAACTGCGCAATCGCTGCGACCGGAGCGACGCGCTTCGCACGTACGCCGCCCTATTCGCCACACTTTTATGGGAGACCCTCCGATGGCCGCTTCCTCGCCGATCCTGCTCACGCCCGGCCCCCTCACGACCGCGCCCGCCACGCGCGAAGCCATGTTGCGCGATTGGGGTTCGTGGGACGGCGAATTCAATCGGATGACCTCCAGCGTCTGCGCCGATTTGGTCCGCATCGCGCATGGGGAAGAGGAGTATGTCTGCGTACCGATGCAGGGCAGCGGCACGTTTTCGGTCGAAGCCGCCCTCGCCACGCTCGTGCCGCGCCAGGGCTGCGTGCTCGTGCCGAGCAACGGCGCCTATTGCGTTCGGATCATGCGCATGCTCGAACGCATGGGCATCGCCTACGTGACACTGCCGCTCGGCGAAGACGAGCCGGCCCGCGCGAGCGAGATCGAAGCGGCTTTCTTGCGCACGCCGCGCATCACCCACGTCGCTCAAGTCCACCTCGAAACGAGCGCCGGCTTGCTGAACCCGCTCGACGAGATCGCACACGTGTGTGCGCGCCACGACAAGCGGCTCATCGTCGATGCGATGAGCTCGTTTGGCGCGGCGCCGATCGATTTGCGAGGCTCGGGCATCGACGCGCTCGTCTCGGCGAGCGGCAAATGTCTCGAGGGCGTGCCGGGGATGGGGTTCGTCATCGTGCGCCGCGCGTTGCTCGAAACGTGCGCGCGGCGCTCGCCGTCGCTCGCGCTCGACCTGCACGATCAGTGGGCGTACATGGAAAAGACGACGCAATGGCGCTTCACGCCGCCGACCCATGTCGTCGCCGCGCTGCGCTGCGCGCTCGACGCATTCGCGGCGCAAGGCGGCCAACGCGCCCGCGGCGCGCGCTACGCGCGCAATTGCGCGACGCTCATCGAGGGTATGAAGGCGCTAGGGTTCCGGCCGTTTCTTCCGGCCGAGGTGCAATCGAACGTGATCGTCACGTTTCACGCCCCACGCGATCCGGCCTGGCGTTTCGCCGACTTCTACACGGCCGTGCGCGAAGGCGGCTACATCCTCTATCCGGGCAAGCTCACCGAGGTCGAGACGTTCCGCGTCGGCTGCATCGGCGCGATCGACGACGCGGACATGCGCGGGGCTGTGGCCGCTATCGCGCAAGCGCTGGAACAGCTCGGGATCGAAGTGCGCTGAGGCCCGCCTCGCGCAGCAGGCTCCGCCGCTTTACGCCGTGACGAGTTGCGGCCCGCGCGCGGCGATCGCCTTGGCGAGCGGGCGGGCCGGCGCGCGTTCCGTGACGAGATAGCGCACAAGCTCCATCCCGTCGATGCGCACGGGGGTGACGCGCCCGAACTTCGAATGATCGGCGACGACGATGGCCGTACTTGCCGCGCGCAGCATCCGGGCGCGCACTTCGGCGACCATGCGCGAGTAATCGGTCAGCGCACCGTCGGCCGAGATGCCGCCCGCGCCGACGAACGCGAAATCGGCGTGGTACTGCCCGAGCTGCTGCACGGTGTCCAGGCCGAAGACGGCGTCCTCGCCGTCGGAAAGCTCGCCGCCGAGCACGGTCACACGATTCTCGTTCCGCCGCCCGAGCAAGAGCGCGATGCGCCAGTCGTTCGTATAGATCGAGAGCCGGCGATGCCCTGTCAGCGCGCGCGCGACTGCTTGCGTGGTGCTGCCCGAATCTAGGATGACGGACGCGCCGTCCGGCACGAACTGGGCGGCGCGCAGCCCGATCGAGCGCTTGGCCGCCGCATGTTCGCCCTCTCTGACATCGAGATCGGGCTCGCGCCGGTCGACCGACAACGCACCGCCGTGCGTCGTCACGATAAGCCCGCGCTCGGCGAGCACGCGCAGATCGCGGCGAATCGTTTCGCGCGAAACGTCCAGCTCGGCCACCAGTTCGGCCACGGTGAGTGCCCCGTCCCGCGACAGGCGCGACAAGATGTGTTGATGACGTTGTTCTGCGAGCATCGCGCGGAGGGGCCGACGAGCGGCGGCATGGGGGCTGAAAAACGCGCGTATTGTAGTACGGCGTCACGTAGGGCGATGCGCCGGGGCGCCGGATAGCGCGTGGCGCCTCGCGCATCGATCGAGCGCGCCGCGCTCAGGGCCGCGGGCGCGCGACTGCCTACGCCTCGATGCGCTTGCGTGTCACGCCGAGCAGATCGGCCATCGCCACGCGCGCGGCGTCGGGCCGCCGCGTGCGAATCGCGTCGTACACGGCCGTATGTTGATTCAGCGCCGCGTTGAACACCTCGGCGCGCTTGGCATTGAGACGCAACTGCGCTTCGAGCGTGCGCTCGATCAGCGAACCGAGCGGCATCAGCAATTCGTTGTTGCATGCGGCGAGCACGCCCAGATGAAACCGCAAATCGGCGCGCACCCACTCGTCGATGTTGCGCGCGGCAACCATGGCGGCATGCGCCATCTCGAGCCCATCGAGCGATTCCGGCGTGTGCGCACGCGCGGCCAGCTCGGCCGCGTACGGTTCGACCATTTCGCGCATCTCCTGCAGCTTCAGCGCGAACGCCACAGGCGGCGCGACCTGGGAATACCATTCGAGCAGATCGGCGTCGAGCAGATTCCAAGCACTGCGACGCCTCACCTTCGTGCCCACCTTCGGCCGCGATTCGACGAGACCCTTCGATGTCAGCGTGCGCAGCGCTTCGCGCAAGACCGTGCGGCTCACGCCGAAGCTCTGCATGAGTTCGGCCTCCCGCGGCAGCAAGGCCCCGGGCGCGTGATCGCCGCGCAGAATGGCCGTCGCCAGCATGTAGGCGACGCGCCCGTGCAAATCGCGTTGAATCATTATTCTCCCTGGTGGTTTCAACCGATGACCGCCCTCGGCCCGCGCTCGAAGCGTGAGACATTCGACGCTTCGATCTCGACGCGCGGTCGACGACGAGGAGAGGCGTCTTAACGCGCCCAACCCGGCACATCGGCATGGGTCCGATTATCGCGGCCGCACGGCAAAGCGCAAGTGTTCCGCCCCCCACAGCATGACAGCGGAATCGATTTATCCTATTAAATACTATTAATAGTACTTCAAGTGAAAATGCTGTACGATTGGAAGATCGGAAATCGGAGACAGTCGGCGCATGGGTATGCGTCTTGACTGCACGCTCGTTATCGTTGACCAGATAGAAAGAGGTTGCGCCCATGAAAATCACGAAGCTCGAGACATTCGTCGTCCCGCCCAGGTGGCTGTTTCTCAAGATCGAAACGGACGAAGGCATCGTCGGCTGGGGCGAGCCGGTGGTCGAAGGCCGCGCGCATACGGTGCAAGCCGCGGTGGAGGAGCTCTCCGACTACCTCGTCGGCAAGGATCCGCGTCATATCGAAGATCACTGGCAGGTCATGTACCGCGCGGGCTTTTATCGCGGCGGGCCGGTCTTGATGAGCGCGATCGCGGGCATCGATCAGGCGTTGTGGGACATTCTCGGCAAGCACCACGGCGTACCCGTGCACGCGTTGCTCGGCGGCGCGGTGCGCGATCGCATCAAGGTTTACTCATGGATCGGCGGCGACCGCCCGAACGATGTCGCGAACAATGCGCGCGCCGTCGTCGAGCGAGGCTTCAAGGCGCTCAAGATGAACGGCTCCGAGGAAGTGCAGATCGTCGACACCTACGACAAGGTCGAACACGTGATCGCGAACGTCGCCGCGGTGCGCGACGCGGTGGGGCCGCACGTGGGCATCGGCGTCGACTTTCACGGCCGCATCCACAAGCCGATGGCGAAGGTGCTCGCCAAGGAACTCGATCCGTACAAGCTGCTGTTCATCGAAGAGCCCGTGCTGTCGGAGAACGTCGAGGCGTTGCGCGACATCGTCAATCAAACCAACACGCCGATCGCGCTCGGCGAGCGGCTCTACTCGCGCTGGGATTTCAAATCGATCCTGGCCGAAGGCTACGTCGACATCATTCAGCCCGACGCCTCGCACGCGGGCGGCATCACCGAGTGTCGCAAAATTGCGTCGATGGCCGAGGCCTACGATGTCGGCCTCGCGCTGCACTGCCCGCTCGGCCCGATCGCGCTGGCCGCTTGCTTGCAGCTCGACGCCGTCAGCTACAACGCCTTCATCCAAGAGCAGAGCCTCGGCATTCACTACAACCAAGGCAACGACCTGCTCGACTACCTGCGCAACCCCGAAGTGTTCAAGTACGAGGACGGTTTCGTCGCCATTCCGCAAGGGCCGGGTCTCGGCGTCGAGGTCGATGAAGCGAAGGTGCGAGAGATGGCGAAAATCGGCCATCGCTGGCGCAATCCGGTCTGGCGGCACGCCGACGGCAGCGTTGCCGAGTGGTGATCGGCCGACGCCGCGATTCGTTGAATCGACGCGCCGCGAGCGGACGCTCCCCGCGCCCGCTCGCGGCTCGTTTCCCCCTCGGACGCCTCCAGCCGTAACACGTCACGTTCACGGACGTAACACTTTTTGCCGCCAAACGCCGCTCACGCCCGGCGGCGCTCTAGCGGCGTACGTCGGCCACATCGGCCGCGCTCCCCCAAAGCCTTGCCAGGCAAGCGTGCCGCCGTTTCGCAGCGGCGTGCGTCGAACCCTTGGCGCACTTCTTGCGCTCACCCTCCCGCAAAACGACAACTCAGGGAGAGCGGCCATGGGGGAGTTCATACCGGACTATCTGATCCGCGAGCAAACGGCGGTCGGCGCACTGGTGATGTTCGGCGTGCTGCGCGTGTTGGTGGCGATCGTCGCGCTCGGCCGAGGCTGGCCGATCGCCGTCGTCGAAAAATGGGCGGTAGCGGCCGCGGCCCTGTACTGCGCGCCGCAATTGATCGACTTGCTCACGCACAGCTACGTCGTGCCTTCGGCGATGGCCGAGCTGGAAGGCAAGGCGATCGGCGCGGCGATCGCGCTCTTTCTCTCACCTATTCTCAGTCACCGGCTGGGCTATGAATAACCGCAATCGATCATTGCGCGCCTGTGTGCTCGCGCCGTTTCATGCGGCGTGCAGCGCGCGCACGCCGGTACGCCAAGCGCGCCGCCCGCACCGATCGCCCCGTCGCGCACGGCTGGCTGCGGCCGGGGCGCCAGCCGCAAGACGCGTCATGGTTCGCGCGAATGCAAGGAGTGCTTCGTCTCATTCGTGAGACAACGCGGGCCGGGCCGCCCCCGCCTGCGTCGCCGACGGGCCGGGGGCAGCGGACGGCCATGAGGCGGTCGGCCCGAGCGCCCGCCGCCATCGCGGTGGTCAAATCAGCGCATCGCCGCGGCGCCGGGCGAACTATGCGCCAGCACGGCTGCGACGACGAAGATGCCGAGCATCACGAGCGCTTCCAAGTGCAGGATGTTGTTGAAGGTATGCGTATCGGTCGTCGACGCGGTCCGACGTAGCCGCGGCAGCGCCGACGTCCGGTTCAGCGCCCCCAATAGCACCGCGAGCAGCACCAGCGCGCCCTTGAGCGTGAGCACGTGGCCCCACGTGCTCTCCGAAAGCGGCGCGAACGAGCCGCCGAGCCCGCGCTGGGCGTTGAACAAGCCGGTGGCCACGACCACACCCAGCGCCATCGCCGCCACGCTCGATATGCGCGTCGCCATGCGAATCAACACGCCGCGCGTCGTCGAGGAATCGAGCGCGGGCAGAACGATGAGCCCGCCAGCCAAGACGATGCCGCCCCAAGCGCCGGTCGCGAGGATGTGCAGCGCCTGCACGGCCACGGCGATCGACCAGGGGCCGGCGTCGGCCGCGTGCCCGATCGACGCTTTACCCGCCGCCACCACGACAGCGGCAAGCCAAAACGCCGCTTGACCGGCGCGGCCGCCGCGGCTCGCCAGCGCCGCGGCCATGGCGAGCACCGCCCCGCCGAACGCAACGCACCAGGCCTGGCCGACGTGCGTTTGAACGATCACCGTCGGCACCGCGCCGAGCGCCATCCCGAGCCCGACGCCGCTCATCGAGGCGGACTGATAAAGCAGCCAAAGCAAGTCGGAGAGCGCGAGCGCGAAAGTGGCCGCGACGAGCGACGCGCGCGAGCGCTGCCAGGCAATGCGGGCGGGCTGCCCCTCGAACGCGAGCCAGCGTTCGAGCAGCGCCGAGCCGATGGCGAACGCAAAGGCGATGTTCATGAGCGCGGCCAGCGCAACTTGTCCGATGGAGAGGCCCGTTGCGCTCATCGGAAATAGCGTCCTTGCCGTTGCGTCACACCGCAAGCCCCATCGAACACATGACGGGGCGAGGCGCACGGAATGGGTAGGCCGCGGTCGCGGCGCTCAAGCGCGAGAAGACAAATCATTGGAAGCTGAAAGCGATTCGAAAGGCGTTCACAGGCACGAGGCCGGCGCGACGGCGCAAGGCGAGAGTGTACGTGAAGGATGCCGCGCGCGGCCGCGGCGCGCCGCGACTCCAGGCCGCGAAGCCAGCACGGGGCGTGCGTGGAGCGCCGGGCGGCATCCGGCCGTGTGCAAAAAGGAGACAGTCATGTTCGGCGCGCCTTCGAGCGCCAAAGCTGCGCCGCGACGCCGTTACACGCGGCAAATTGCCGCGCTGTCGCGTCCGGACCGATCCGCGCCGTTTCCCGCAAATAGCCCGAGCTCCCCATCGATGATAGAATGCTGCGTCGCAGCGCGGGACCGGCCGCCGTGCCTCGTCTGTCGACTCAGCGCTCGATCCGGCTGTCGCTTCTCAGTCCCGAGCGCTGCAACGCCGCGCATCGAACAGTCAATACCAAGCCACAGAGCCATACCGAGCCGACCGAAGCCCGGTAGGTCCCCGAATAACGATGGAGTTACGCGTGTCTTCCAGACGCATTTTCCGCCCGCTACTCGCCCTTCTGTTGATTGGCGGTGCCGGCGTCGCAAGCAGCGCGCAAGCGCAGACCCAGCCTAAGGCCCCCGATACGATGGAAGCGCGCGTGCAAGGTTGCACCGCCTGCCACGGTTCGCACGGTCAAGGCACCGACAACGACTACTTTCCTCGCCTGGCGGGAAAGCCGGCCGACTACCTCTATAACCAGCTCGAGAACTTCCGGGCTGGCCGGCGCAAGTACCCGCCGATGAACTACCTGGTCACGTACCTCTCGGACGACTACCTCCGTCAGATCGCGACCTACTTCTCGCAGCAGCGTCCGCCGTACCCCGCGCCGGCCAAGCCGACCGTGTCGAACGACGTGCTCGCGCGCGGCAAGCAGATCGTGCTGAAAGGCGACAAGACGAAGGACATTCCCGCTTGCGCCGCGTGCCACGGCAAGGGCCTGACGGGCATGGAGCCCGCGATTCCGGGCCTGGTCGGGCTGCATAGCGATTACATCAGCGCGCAGCTCGGCGCATGGCGTTCGGGCACGCGTCACGCGATCGCGCCCGATTGCATGCACGAAATCGCCTCGCGCCTGACGGATGAGGACGTGACGGCCGTCGCGGCATGGCTGTCGACGCAAAGCGCCCCGTCCAACCCCGTTCCGGCTCCGGCCCGCTCGATGAAGACTCCGCTGGCCTGCGGTAGCGAACCGCAGTAAGCGCGAGGAGAGACCTACTTATGAAACGCAAGTCTTTGTTCGCGCTGTCGGCGCTTGTCGTTGCCGCCGCCGCGCTCGTGCCCATCCTCTGGTCGGGCAACGACAATCTGCACAACGGTACGGCGCAAGCCGCCACGCCGGCCGATCAGGCCGCGCTCATCAAGCGCGGCGAGTACCTCGCGCGCGCCGGCGACTGTATCGCCTGCCATACGGTGCGCGGCGGTCAGCAGTTCGCCGGCGGCCTGCCGATGGCCACGCCGTTCGGCACGCTCTACACCCCGAACATCACGCCCGACGATCAAAACGGCATCGGCAAGTGGTCGTCGGACGACTTCTACCGCGCGCTGCATACGGGCCGCTCGAAAGACGGCAGTCTGCTGTACCCGGCGTTCCCGTTCGCGAGCTACACGAAGGTCACGCGTGCCGATTCCGATGCGATCTATGCGTACCTGCGCTCGGTCCCGCCGTCGTCCGTGCCGAGCCGTCCGCACGAACTGCGCTTCCCGTTCAACAACCGCAACCTGCTGATCGGCTGGCGCACGCTGTTCTTCCGTGAAGGCACGTACAAGGACGATCCGACCAAATCGGTCGAATGGAATCGCGGCGCCTATTTGATCGAAGGTCTCGGCCACTGCACGATGTGCCACACGTCGATCAACTTGATGGGCGGCCCGGTCAACTCCGCGGCGTTCGCGGGCGGGCTGATCCCGCTGCAGAACTGGTACGCGCCGTCGCTGACGTCGAACAAGGAAGCCGGCCTCGGCGATTGGGACATCAAGGAGATCGGCGATCTGCTCAAGAACGGCGTGTCCGAGCGCGGCGCGGTGTTCGGGCCGATGGCCGAAGTCGTCCACAACAGCCTGCAGTACATGTCGGACGACGACGTCCGCGCGATGGCGACGTACCTGAAGACGATCCCGCAAAAGAGCGAAGCGCCCGAGTCGATGCAGTACGAGACGTCGGAGAAGTACGGCGACGAGCTGCTGCAGCTAGGCAAGAAGGTGTACGGCGACAACTGCGCGAAGTGCCACACTGAGAACGGCCTCGGCAAGCCGCCGGCCTACCCGCCGCTCGCGAACAACCAGTCGATTCAGATGCCCTCGGCGGTCAACCCGATCCGCATGGTGCTGAACGGCGGCTACCCGCCGAGCACGGGCGGCAACCCGTATCCGCACGGCATGCCGCCGTTCGCGCAGTCGCTGTCGAACCAGGAAGTCGCGGCGGTCGTCACGTACATTCGGATGTCGTGGGGCAACCACGGTACGCCCGTGTCGCCGCAGCAAGTGAGCGATCTGCGCTCGGCGCCGCTCGACTAATCGCGTGAAGCATCGAGGCGCGGCCAAGCGGGAAACCGCGGCCGCGCCTTTCTCATTTCCGGCGTCGGGCTCATCGGCCGCGCTCGGACCCCAGCGGCCAGCCGGCGCCATCAGCGCCGAGTAGGGAAGATGGAGGAGCCGGCCTAGCGCTTGCTCATACGCTTGCTCATACGAAAGCCAGCCGCCTCACCGCATTGCAACGAACTCTCTATGTCATTCGATTCCCTTGGCTTGTCCGAACCGCTGGTGCGAGCCGTCCACGAGCTCGGCTACACGAGTCCGACCCCGATTCAACAGCAAGCCATCCCGGCCGTCTTGAGCGGCGGAGATTTGCTCGCGGGCGCTCAAACGGGCACCGGTAAGACAGCCGGCTTCACGCTGCCCATCCTGCAGCGATTGAGCGAGGCGCAGCCTCAAACCGCGGCCGGCGGCAAACGCAGGGTGCGCGCGCTGATCCTCACGCCCACCCGCGAACTCGCCGCGCAAGTCGAAGAAAGCGTGCGCGCCTACGGCAAGTATGTGAAGCTGAAATCCACCGTGCTGTTCGGCGGCGTAGGCATCAATCCGCAGATCGACGCGCTCAAGCGCGGCGTCGATATCGTCGTCGCCACGCCCGGGCGTTTGCTCGATCACATGCAGCAAAAGACGATCGACGTGTCGGGTCTCGAAATCCTCGTCCTCGACGAAGCCGACCGCATGCTCGACATGGGCTTCATCCACGACATCAAGCGCATCGTCGCCATGCTGCCGAAGGCGCGCCAGACTTTGTTCTTCTCGGCCACCATGCCGCAGGAAATCACCCGGCTCGCCGACGCGATGCTGCGCGATCCCGCGCGCGTGGCGGTGACCCCGCAGGCCACCACCGTCGAGCGGATCGCGCAGCGCGTGATCCTCACCGACAAGGCCTCCAAGCAGGCGCTGCTGGCCGAACTGCTCAAGAGCGAGCCGGTCGAACGCGTGCTGGTCTTCACCCGCACCAAGCACGGCGCCGACAAGGTCGTGCGCGGTCTGGAAAAAGCCGGTCACTACGCCCAGGCGATCCACGGCAACAAGTCGCAGAACCAGCGCGAGCGCGTGCTCGCCGACTTCCGTAACGGCAAGCTGCGCACGTTGATCGCGACCGACATCGCCGCGCGCGGCATCGACGTCGACGGCGTCAGCCACGTGTTCAATTACGACCTGCCGAACATTCCGGAATCCTACGTCCACCGCATCGGCCGCACCGCGCGCGCCGGCGCCGAGGGCGTGGCGATTTCGTTCTGCGATCACGAAGAGGCGGTGTTCTTGCGCGACATCGAGAGATTGATCCGCATGGCCATCCCCTCGACCAACCGGCGCACCGGCGGACGGCCCAACCCGGCTCCGCCGGCGGAAGCCCGCCATGGTGGCCGGCCGCATCACCGCGGCGGTCATCAGCGCGGCAATGGAGGCGGCCATGGTAACGGACATGGCGGCGGCCACGGCCGTAACGGCAATAACGGCCACCGC
>DATJJH010000093.1:0-4235 GCA_035492395.1 Trinickia sp.
GGCAATGCTCGCGCAGGCCTCGATCAGAGCGTCGTGGGGGTTGCGGGCATGACAGAGGTCGATGCGCGAAGCGCGAACTGCCTCATCGGATTGGGTGCGAGTGCATGCACCCGCATAGCCGGCGGTCAGCGTGGGAAAGACGGGGAACACATCGGCTAGAACACCGGCAGCGGTGAAAAGCGCCTCCAACGAGGAGCCAATAGGATCGGCCGGGGCGCGCGTGTCGGCATGAGCGACAGCACCAGATGTACCGCCCTGCTCCCCTTTCGCCCCTTCAGAGGTCGTTCGATCGGCCACCACATGTCCAGCCGTCGCAATCGACGCCGGCACCGCGCCGCCATCGGAGGCGTGCCCCGCTTCGATTCGCGATACGAGCCGAATCTCGCAAAACGCGACCGGCGAAGCCTCTGACCTAGGAGACGCACCCGCCCGCTCCTGCCCATCGGCATTTGCCCGCGCATGCTTTACCGACGCCGCCCCCTCACCGCCCGCAGACTCGGAAGACAAAGCACCGCGCACATCGTGCAGCTCGATATCGACGATCACTCCTTCGGAGGAGCCGGCCCACCGCCACACACCGCGACGCACTGCTAACACGGGCGAACCGACCAGCTTCTCAACCTTCCCAAGCGCTTTCTCGAGCGTCTCGGAAATCCCTTCCGTCAACGCCGCCGCACCGCCCTTCCCTGGCGATTCATCGCAAACCGTCTCGCATCGCCACACACCCGGGACGAATGCCTTCGCGCGCACGGCGGTCACGCTCGGCGTACCGTCATCGGCCACAGCCAGTATCGCGCGCCGCGTCCCGTCGGCGTCGATAAACGCACGTACGGTCGAATCTTGCATTGGCTGCAGCAAAGCAACATCGGGCATACGGCTCAGCGCATCCGCAACAGCCGCCCCAACATCCCCCTGCCCCGAGGCCGCAACCCGCGCCGCCCGCCCACCGCGACGCGCCTTTTTCGCCGCCCCTGCACTAGCCCTACCACCGGGCGGCTCCGTTGCAACGGGCACTTCCATCCATTCGCTCGCGGCCGAAGCCTCGAGCGCGAGGACGAGTTCGAAGCTTTCGGACATCGTGGCTCCCAAGCTGACGCGCGCGTTCCATCTTATACATTCGCGTCGCTCGGATCACGGCGAAACGTGGTCCAGTGCGCTTTCGCCGCTCTGCCCGCCGCCTCCGGTCACTTCGGCACTTCCGGCACGTATTGCGCCTCGCCATTGCCGAACGACCAATCCTCCGGCAACACCTCGACCAGGCTGATGAACACGTCCTCCTTCCGAACGCCCGGATTCTCGGCCAGCAGGTCGACGATCCGACGGTACAGCGCCCGTTTCTTCTCGAGCGGCCGCGTATTGCTGACGGTCAATTGAATCATGACGAACCCGTCGCTGCGCTCGATCCCAAGGTAGTGGCGGTTGTAGATCAAGTCTTCGGCCGCATGGTCGCTGAAGACCGTGAACTGGTCGTCCTTCGGAACGTTGAAGGTCTCGACGAGCGCGCGCAGCACACCGTCGGCAATCGACTTCTTATATTCGGCCGAGCGGCCGGCGGGAAGCGAGATACGTGCGAGCGGCATGGTGGTTCTCCGGTTCAGTGATGGTGTGATTGGCAGAATACGGTCGATGAATCATAATGAACAGAAATCATTGGCGATTTCTTCTATTTACGTCTGAAATGAAAGTCCTCGATCTCGATGCGGTGCGGGCGTTCGTCCACGTGGCCGATCTGCGCAGTTTCACGCGCGCGGCCGACTTGCTCGGCACGACGCAGTCGGCCGTCAGCCTCAAGGTGAAACGGCTGGAAGCGCACATCGGCAAGGCGCTGTTCGAGCGGACGCCGCGCTTGGTTCGGCTTTCCGCCGCCGGAGGCGCGTTCCTCGAGGCGGCGCGGGACTTGTTGCGGGCCCACGACCGCGCGCTCGGCTCCGTCGGCACCGAAAAGCGGCGGCTCAAGGTGGGGCTCAGCGAGCATGTCGCCGGGCACGATCTCCCCGCGCTCGTCGCGAGCCTGCACCGGCACGATCCGCGGCTCCTCATCGAGATGCATTTGGGTTCGTCCATCCCGCTCGTCACGCGCTTCGACGAACGGCTGCTCGACGCCGTCATCGTGCGGCACGAACCTGATGAAGTCGTGGCGCGAGCAGCCCATGCCGACGGCGCGTTTAACGGCGAAAAGCTATTCGTCGAGCCGCTCGCGTGGCTCGCCGCGCCAGATTGGGCGCCGCCGGCCGGCGAGCCACTGCCGCTCGCCGTCCTCTCGGCGCCCTGCGGTGTCCGCGCGGCGGCCGTGCGCGCCCTGGAACAGGCTTCGATCAGCTGGGAAGAGACGTTCGTCGGCGGCGGCATGGCCGCCATTGGAGCCGCGATTTCTGCGGGGCTAGCCGTCTCGGCGCTGGCGAGGCGAGCGGGGCCGCCGAACGTCGTCGACGTTGGCGAAAAATTCGGATTGCCGCCGCTGCCCGACTCGCATGTCGTCATGTATTCCCGCGTGCGCGATCCGCGCTCGGCCGATGCGCTGCGCATGCTCGCCAAGTCGCTCTCACGCGCGTAGCGAAAGGCGAGCGACTCTACGTTGAAAGGCGGTCAGCGTATATCGATCCGGTACTGAACGAATTCGCTGCGCGGCGTGTAACTGTCGTATAGCCCGCGCGCCCGGTAGTTGTTTTCCTTCGTCGTCCAATACACGCGCGACCAGTTCTGGCGCCGCGCCTCTTCGATCAGCCAATCGATCAGCGCGCGTCCCACACCGCCCGCGCGCAGGGTTGGGTCGACAAAAAGATCCTGCAGGTAGCACACCGGCGTAAGTAGCGACGTGCTCTCGTGAATGATGTAGTTCGCGATGCCGATCACCTGGCCGTCGCGCTCGGCGACGATCGCATGAACGGGCGAGCGTTCGTCGAGGATGCGCGACCAAGCGTGTTGCGTGATGGGCTCCGACGGCTCGCGTTCGTAAAAGCGGGTGTAGCCATCCCACAGTTCGCGCCAGCGCGCCTCGTCGCGTGCCTCGATTTTGCGGACCCTCGCGGTCGTCGATTCCATTGCCCGTCACTCCAATTGAAAAAGGGCGCCATCGCGGCGCGTTCCAACAATGTATCTCACGTGCGGCAGCTGCGGCAGCACGAGGATTCGTAGTCCTCACGCCCCGGCGCGGCGGAGCGAGGCGCAGTAGCCCCCGCCGAGCCCCGAAGATCGCCCATGCCGCTCTCATCAGCTCAATGTGCCGCACCTGTGGCGCGCATCGCACGCTCTTCTTGCATTAATCCATATATGGACTAAGATCGATCTGTAGTTTATTTAGAGATCGATCATGCCATCCGCCGCCGTCCATCATTTGTCCACAGCAGCCGCGCGCGCGTCGAGGCATTCGCCCGGGTCCGCCCCTTCGCTCGCGGATATGTCCGCGGCCGGCCTGCGCGCGTTCTTCAATATCGCTCACGACTGGGGGCTCGCCATCGACGATCAAATCGTCCTGCTCGGCTCGCCCGGGCGCTCCACGTTCTTCAAATGGAAGGCCGCCCCGCAATCGGCGCGGCTTTCGCGCGATACGCTCGAGCGTTTGTCGCTGCTGCTCGGCATCTATAAGGCGTTGCAGATCCTATTGCCCGAGCCGGCCGCCGCCGATGGCTGGGTCAAACGGCCGAACAGCGCCCCGCCTTTCGGCGGCGCCAGCGCGCTGGACCGGATGCTGGCGGGCAACGTCAGCGATCTCGTGGCCGTGCGGCAATACCTCGACGCCATGCGAGGCGGATGGGCGTGACGAAGGCTGAAGACCGGTTCTCCCCCCAGCGCCTAGTGCGCCTCGATTGGTCGCCTGCGTACCGCGTGATCCCCACGCGCTTTCCGGCCGTCAATCTGTTCGATCGCGTCGCGTCGTCCGAAGATTTCGATGCGCTCTACGCGCTCGAAGCCATGACGAACGACCGCTTGCGCACGGAAGTGGGCGAGCTCGACCTCGTGCCGCGCGAGGAACGCTGCTTCGGCCCCGGCTGCGGGCCGATCATGGCCGCTTTCACGCACTTGAACCCGCTCGGCAGCCGCTTCTCCGACGGCGCCTACGGCGTGTTCTACTGTGCGCGCGATTCACGTACGGCCGTGGCGGAAACCCGTTACCACGCAGCTTTGTTTCTTTCGGCGACGAACGAGCCGCCGCTGCGGCAGCAAATGCGGCTCTACACGGTGTTGGCGCGCGGCGAGGCAATCGATCTGCGCAACGATCCCGCGCTCGATCCAGC
>DATJJH010000094.1:0-68264 GCA_035492395.1 Trinickia sp.
ACGCAGGCCGAGCAGACGCAATCGGCCCTGGATAACATGAAGCAGTACGCTGAACTCGCCCAAGCGCATGCGGACGACATGAAGCAACTCGTCGATGCGTTCGAGCCGCTTTACAACAGCATGTCGCCCGAGCAGAAGAAGGTGGCCGACACGACGTTTCGCGAAAACGGCCGTGGGCACGCACGGGGCCACCAAGGCGGACCGAAATCGGGCGCGCCCGCCAAGCCCTGACCGGCCAGCGTAGCGCGCCTCGAGGCGCGTCGTCCTAGGCCGAACGAAAGGCGTGCGCGTCGCGTAATTTCCCGCTACGCTCACGCCTTCTCGACGTTTGGCTTATTTATCATGATCGAATTGAAAGACATCGATCTGCGCGGCGATCCGGCCGCGGGGACGTACGTTAAGGACGAAGTGGTCGCCGTCGAATTCGCGCACGCGAACGGCGCGCTGATGAGTCTCGAGGGTCCCAACCGCTACGAGCCCGGCGATGCCTTGATCACCGGCACTGGCGGCGCGCGCTGGGTGGTCGAGCGCGTGCGGTTCGACGACAAATACGTTCCCGCCGATCCCGGCCTCGCCCACGGCTATCCGGGCCGCTATCGAAACCGGCCGGCCGTCGTCCTCGCCAAGCGCATGGATGCGCCGTTTTCGCTCGCGCGCCGGGCGGCGGGCGATGTCCTCACCGGCACGGCCGGCGATTGGGTCCTGCAGTATGCCCCGGGCGATTACGGCGTCGTGCGCGCCGATCGCTTCGCCCAAGTTTATCGGGCGGCCGAATCGGGCCGCGAGGGCTAAGCAAACTCGTCGCTCAGGTCGATCTCCACTTCGCGCGGCACCGCTTCGCCCGCGGCATACTGCTCCTCCAGCGAGCCGAGCGCCGCTTCCACATAGGCGCGCAGGACAGCGTAGCTACGTGCGCGCGTACGCAGCGGCAACGCACGATACCGCGCAAAAGCCGGGGCGGCGAAGCGAACCGTCAAGGTCATGCGCCGTGCGGTCGAGCCGAACCGCATCGCCACCCACAGCACGGCGAGCGTCGGTGTGCCGTCGTCCCCCACCCGCTCCGAGAAAACAGTCTGTTCGGGGAAAAGGTCGCTGACGACCTGGGCAAGCGCTTCGATATCGGCGCTCGGGCATTCGAATCGGTAAATTTCCATCGTGGGGCTCAATGCTCAAGTCGGACGGGTTGCGCGGCTCGGCGGGTTCGATGCTCCGCCGCGGCGCGCGCTAGCCGTGCATCGTCAGTCTTCGCCGCGCCAGACGGTCGAGCGGCGTATGACGAGCTCGCCGGGCAGAATCGCTTCTCGAGCGGGGTCCACGCCGCCTTCGATGCGCTCGTGCAAGAACTCCACCGCACGATAGCCGATCGCATAGGTGGGCTGGCGCACCGTCGTTACGCCGATCAGTTCCGCCCATTCCGAATCGTCGATCGACATCAAGGCCACACGCTCCTGCCAACGCGAGCCATAGCGAGCATGCAGATGCAGCGCCAATGAAAGCGCAACGGGGCCATTGGCGGCGAAATACGCCACCCGCCTGCGCGTGGCGTTCGATGCTTCGTCCAAGTGGCGGTCGAGCGTTTCGTGCACGCCGGCTGCCGCGTCCTCGTCGCCCAAGTCGAGCACGATCGTTTGGCCTTGCAGCGGCGGCGCATCCGCGGAGCGCGTGGCCCTCGCTTCGTCTAACGCCGCCCGAAAGGCCGCCTCGCGCAAGCGGCGCGAACTGACGTGCTCATAGGGCTGCACGACGAAGCGAATGTCGTCGAACCCCTGCTCGAGCAAATGACGCATGCCGAGGGTGACCGCGTGCCCATTGTCGAGCCCGACCATATCCGTCGACAGCCCGTCGATCGATCGATCGACGAGCACCGCCGGTGTACCGCCCTCGCCCACCGGGCGCAGCGTCTCTTCCTGCACGCCGAGCGCATTGACGATCACGCCTTCCACGCGATAGGTCGTCATCAGCTGCAGGTAGCGCCGCTCCATTTCGACTTCGTTGGCCGCATTGCAGACGAGCGGCATCAGCCCAAGTTCGTGGCACGCCGCCTCGACGCCGCGCAAGACGCCGACGGTATAAGGGTTCGTGATATCGGCGACGAGCAAGCCCACGAGCCGATTGCGCCCGCGCTTCAAGCCACGCGCCATTTGGTTCGGCCGGTAGTCTAGCCGTTTGATCGCAGCCTCGATGCGCGAGCGCAAATCCGACGAGAGAACGTTCGTTTCGCCATTCAGATAGCGTGAAACGCTCGTCTTGCCGGTGCCGGCCTCGCGCGCGACGTCGCTGATCGTCGCGCGGCGCGTCATGCCGATGGGCCCCACGCTCATTGCCCGGCGGCGCGGGGCGCGCGCGTGTCGTGTGAAGCTCGATCCAACGAAAATCTCCTTGTCGAAGGCGAGCGGTCAGCCGCCCCGCCACCGTTGCGCATAGACAAAAGCGCGCCGAGGCGCGCTTTACGATTCTTGCAGTGGCGGCATCATAGCGCACGGCGACTTGCCGCACCACTCGTGCAAATGCGCAGGACGCATCTTCGACGAATTCTAGTAGACGTGGATGCGCCGACTCAACGGGCGAGCACCTCCGGGTTAGCGATGTTGCGCGTGAGGTTTCCGGCCAGCGCGGCGAGCAAATTTTCGGCGGCGCAGCGCGCCATGGCATGGCGCGTCTCATGCGTGGCCGATCCAACATGAGGCAGTGCAACGACATTGCGCATCGCGAGCAGCGGCGAATCGGGTGCGAGCGGCTCGTGCTCGAACACGTCGAGCCCCGCGCCCGCGATCGTGCCGTCGGCGAGCGCCGCGATAAGGGCGCCTTCGTCGACGATAGCGCCGCGCGACGCGTTGATGAGGATCGCGCGGCGCTTCATCGCGCGTAGCTCGGCCGCCCCGATCAGATGCCGGGTCTGCGGCGTGAGCGGCGTTTGCAGGCAAACGAAGTCCGACTGCGCGAGCAATTGGCCCAATTCGACGCGACGGGCGCCGTAGGCGCGTTCGGCCGCTTCGTTCGGATGACGGTTCGCATAGAGCACGCGCATATCGAAACCGAGCGCGGCGCGTTTGGCCAAGGCGCCCCCAATGCGCCCCAGCCCGACGATGCCGATCGTCTTGCCGTGCACGTCGACGCCGTACTGGGCAGGGCCGATGCTGCCGTGCCACTGCCCGTCCTTGACCCATTGCGCGAGATCGACCACGCGACGCGCCGTGGACAAGACGAGCGCAAACACAGTATCCGCGGTCGACTCCGTCAGGACGTCGGGCGTATGGGCCAGCACGATCCCGCGGCGCGTCAGGTCGTCCAAATCGAAGTTGTCGATGCCCACCGAGATCGTCGAAATCGCCTTGAGCCGCTGCGCGCGAGCGACCATCTCCGGCGTTACCTTGACGCTGGCGCCGATGGCGCCTTCGGCATCGACCAGCGCTTCGCCGAGCGCCCCGGACAACGAGGCCTGCGATTGGCCGGGCGCCGGTTCGACTACGACTACCCGCGCGCGCTCGCGCAAATAGTCGAGCACATCCGGAGGCACGGCCTTATAGACGACGATCTTAGGTAGCATGGACTTTCATTTCCCATGGGCGTGCGCTTGCGCGCCGCGGGGCAACGGCGCGCCCGCGGGCTGCGCCTTGACGGCCAGCGTCAGCAGGACCGCGGCGAGGAGCGCGGCGCTCATGAACGCATACGACGCAGCAGGCGAGCCCGTCGTTCCGTTCAGGTAGCCGACGAAGTACGAGCCCACGAACGATCCGAGCGCGCCCATGCTGTTGATCAGCGCCATTGCACCGCCGGCGACGTTCTTCGGCAGCAGTTCCGGCACGATGGCAAAGAACGGGCCGTACGGCGCGTACATCGCGGCGCCGGCCACGACCAGCAGCGCGTACGACCACCAGAAGTGCGTCGATCCGACCGCATAAGACAACGCGAATGCCACGGCGCCCACAAGCAGGAACGGCCAGACGAACGCCTTGCGCACATCGAGCTTGTCCGATGCCCAGGAGGCCGCGAGCATGACGATCGTCGCCATCAGGTACGGCAGCGCGGAAAGCCAGCCGGTTGCGACCATGCCGAGCGAGGAGCCGTTCTTCAGGATCGACGGAAGCCACAAGACGAATCCGTAGACGCCGATGCTCCAGCAGAAGTACTGCGCGCACAACTTGACGACAGCCGGGGAGCGGAAGGCTTCCGCATAGTTGCGCACGGGTTTCAGGGCAGCTTGCTCGGCGGCCAGCGCGGCGGCCAGCGAGCGCTTTTCGTCGGCCGTGAGCCACTCGACCTCGGTCGGTTTGTCGCGCGCGGCGAACCACCAGCAAAACGCCCAAACGATCGCCGGCACGCCTTCCGCAATAAACATCTCGCGCCATCCGAACGAATGCACGAGATAGCCTGAAACGACCGACATCCATAGCACGGTCACGGGATTGCCGAGAATGAGGAACGTGTTGGCGCGCGAGCGTTCGCTCTTCGTGAACCAATTGCTGATGAAGATCAGCATGGCCGGCATGACGGCGGCCTCGACCACGCCGAGCAGGAAGCGGATGGCGATCAGCGAAGAGACATTGCTGACGATGCCGGTCAGCGCCGCGCAGCCGCCCCATAGGATGAGGCTGACGAAGACGAGCCGGCGCACGCTACGACGTTCCGCATAGACGGCGCCCGGAATCTGGAAGAAGAAATAGCCGAGAAAGAACAGCGCGCCGATCAGCGACGACAACCCCGGACTGATGCCGAGGTCTTTATTGATGCCGGCGGCCGACGCGAAGCCGAAATTGGCGCGGTCGAGATAGGCAAGGCTGTACGTGATGAAGACGATCGGCATGATCATCCACCAGCGGCGAGGCGCGATTGTCGTGGGCATGGTGTCTCCTCCTATGCCAGGTTTCAATGGGACGTGCAGGGCGTTAAATGGGTGTGGCGGCGTGTTCGAGCCGGTCGAGTTCGGCCCGCGTGGGCAATCCTTCCGAATCGCCGATCACTTGGATCGCGAGGCCGCCGATTCGATTGCCGCGGGCCACGGCCGTAGGCAAGTCGAGCCCTTCGAGCAACGCGCTGACGACGCCGACGGCGAATCCATCGCCCGCGCCCACCGTATCGACCACGCTCGCGACCGGTTGCGCATCGACATAGCCCGACTGATCGGCCGTTCGAAAATAGGCGCCCTGCGCACCGAGCTTGACGATGACGCCGCGCGCGCCCGAATCGAGATAGAACTGAGCGATGTCCTCCGGCGTTTCGAAGCCGGTGAGCACGAGCCCCTCACCGAGGCCAGGCAACACCCAGTCCGACAGCGCGGCCAACGCGTTGAGCGATGCGGCCATTGCCTCGCGCGACGGCCACAGCGTCGGGCGCAGGTTCGGATCGAACGAAATCGTCTTGCCGGCCGCCCGCATCGATTCGGCCAGGCGGAAAGCCAGGTCGCGCGAGGTGGTCGAAATCGCCGGCGCCACGCCGGTCAAATGAAGATGGCGTGCGGCGCCCACGTATTGCGCATCGTAGTCGTCGAGCGAGAGGTGGCTCGCCGCGGAGCCCTTGCGAAAGTATTCGACCATCGGATCGGTGCCGTCGGTCTGCTTTCCTTTGAGCTGAAATCCCGTCGGGTAACGCGTGTCCACGGCGACCCGGCTCGCGTCGATGCCCTCGCGCGCGAGCGTGTCGAGCACGTAGCGCCCGAAGCTGTCGGCGCCGACGCGGCTCACGTAGCCCACGTGAAATCCGAGTCGCGCAAGGCCGATCGCAACGTTCAGATCGGCGCCCGCGATACGCTTCGTGAAATGGCCGACTGCCTCGAGCGGCCCTGTTTCGTCGGCGACGAATAGCGCCATCGCTTCGCCATACGTCAAAACGTCGAGCGGAATAGACATCGAATGCTCCTTCTCATTCAACGGCGCGCGGCGCCGTTTCCTTCATAACAATCGTATAGACCAAGTTTCACGCCGCCGCCAGCCAGTTGACGGCGCGATGCGCATCGTCGGACGGCGCGGCGGCGTCGAGCGGAAACTCGATTCCGCGCGGGGCGTTGCGCGGAAGGACGTCCAATACGGTTTTCACCAGCGGATCGGTCGGTGAGGGAGCGACCGGAAAGCGTCGCGCGCCCTCTCCTTCCGACGACTTGCAATGCACGTACTCGACATGTCGCGCGAGCGATTGCGCCGCTACGATCGGCGCCTCGCCCGGCCATTGCCAGTTGCCGATGTCGAACGTCATGCCGAGCGCCTTCGGCGCACCCTCGCGCGCGAGCGCAGAAAATAGCGACAGAAACGGGGCGATCGTGCCGTCCTGCACGCGCTGGCCGTTCTCGACCAAGAGCCGCGCGCGCCGCCCGGCGCTCAAGCGTTCGATCGTCGCCGCATCGGCTCGGCCCGAGAATCTGCCCAGTTGCAGCTTCACCGAACGTGCTCCCAATGCATCGGCTTCGGTAAAGGCCGCGGCGATTCCCGCGCTATTTAACGCGCCATCGTCGAGAAAAAGCTCAGTCGGCGTCGAATAGACGGCCCATAGGCCTTGCGCAGCCACCGCGCTGCCGAGCACGCGCAGCGCTTCCAGTGAAGCATCGGCCTCGTGCGCGAAAAGTTCTCGCCGCACTTCGAACGCAGCCGCGCCCGACCCTGCCACGATCCCGAGCCACGCAGCATGGCCACGCCGGCGCACGGCGTCCGCGCCAAACGCGCTCGCCACGATCGCGATTTCAGGTTCGGTTGACAGCCGCATGGTTTTGAATCCTCTTCGCTCGAATGGAACCGGTTCCATCTGAATAACAAAAAAACGAGCGGAAGCTCGATGACTGCGATCATGCGCGCTGGCCCCGAAACCGCGCCATTCTGGTAATCCCTACTCGTCCGCCGGCCGAACGGGAGCTGCGCGGCATGACGTTGGCGGTCAGGCGACGCCATCGCCCTTGGTGTCGTGTTTCCCCCCGACCACTGCGTCGGCCTCGGTCTCGCACAGTTGGAGGAAACCGGCGGCTACGCGCGACGGGGCCCCTTCGTGCGGCACGAGAATCGAAAAATGCCGCAACAAGGGTTCCGGTGCGAGCGACAGTTGCACCAGCGCGCCGTCCTCGTGCCGCATCGCCATCGCCGATATAAAGCCGACCCCCATGCCTGCCCGCACGGCCTCCTTCACACCTTCCACGCCGGCCACGGCCAGCGCGACCCGAGGCGCCACGCCGGCGGACTCGAAGGACTGTTCGACGAACTGACGCACCCCTGACCCTTCTTCTCGCATGACGAGCGGATGCGCACCGACTTCGGCCAAGGTCGGACCGCTCGCGCGCCGCTGCGCCGGATCGGCCAGCTCGTGATCGCGCGGCACGATCGCAACGATCTCATCCTCGCGCCAGACGCGAACACCCGTGCCGTCAGGAAGATCGGCGCCCACCGGTCCTTCGATCATCGCGACATCGAGGGAACCAAGCGATGCCACGATGTCGCCGGTATTTCCGCCTGCCGTCTGCACCTCGACCGCCGGAAAACGGCGCTGGAACTCGGCGATCAGGTAAGGCAGCAGGTAACTCGCGATCGTCGTGCTCGCGCCGATGCGCAGTGTGCCCTGCGCGACACCGCGCAACGCATCGCGATAAGCGTGGGCCTGTCGAAACGTCTCGCGCAAGCGCAACGCGTACTCGGCAAGCTGAGCGCCGCTCGGCGTCAACCGCACGCCGCGGCCTTCCCGCCGATAAAGCGGCTCGCCGAATTCGTCTTGCAGTTGCCGCAACTGCCCTGACACGGCCGGCTGCGACAAATGCATGGCGAGCGCCGCGCGACTGATGTTCAAGTGCTCGGCGACGGCGGCAAACGTTATCAGTTGATCGGGTGTCATTTCATCGAAAGTATCAGTCCAGCCAATATATTACGTCACAAATGACGATTTTTCATAAGCTTATAAGCCCTTTAGGATTAGCCCATCGAAACCTGCCTCAAAGGCACCCAAGATGTCCACGACTCACACGCTATCCGCGTCGTCCGGCGCCGCATCGCACGGTCAGCTCAACGGAATTCTGTTCGTCGGTTTGTTCGCGGCCGCGGTCACGCGGCTCGCCGCCATGCCGTCGATCGCCGGGCTCGGAATCAGCCCCCTTATCGTCGGCATCGTCGCCGGCGCCCTATACGGCAACACACTGCGGGCCGGTATGCCGGCGCACTGGGCTGCCGGCGTGAATTTTTCAGCGCGCAAACTGCTGCGCATCGCCGTCGCCTTCTTCGGCCTGCGCGTGAGCTTGCAAGAGATCGCGCAAGTCGGGCTACCCGGGTTGACCGTCTCGGTCCTCGTCGTCGTCAGCACATTGGTCTTGGGGACCTGGCTCGGCGTGAAGCTTATGAAGCTCGACCGCGACACGGCCATCCTCACCGCCGCCGGCAGTGCGATCTGCGGCGCGGCCGCGGTGCTCGCGTTCGAATCGACGCTGCAATCGAAGCCGGAAAAGAGCGCCGTCGCCGTGGGCAGCGTGGTGCTGTTCGGCACGCTATCGATGTTCCTCTACCCGCTCATGTATCGCACCGGCTGGCTTCATCTCGACACGCTCGGCGTCGGCTTGTTCTTCGGAGGTACCATTCACGAGGTAGCGCAAGTGGTGGGCGCCGCCAGCAACGTCGGCGCGGAGGCAACGCACGTCGCAACGATCGTCAAGATGACCCGTGTGATGCTGCTGGTGCCGGTGCTGCTCGTGCTCGGCGTATGGCTTGCTCGCCGGTCTCGAGAAGATGTCGTGGGCTCGCCCGCAGCGGGTCGGCATACGCACCCTCAGGCGCCGCGCAAGCTTGCCGTGCCCTGGTTCGCGTTGGGCTTCCTCGCTTGTGTGCTCGTGAATTCGCTGCATGTGCTGCCTGCGGCCGCGACGCAATCGATCAATGCACTCGACACGTTTGCGCTGACGATGGCCATGACCGCGCTCGGTATCGAAACGCGCATCGCTCAAGTGCGCAAGGCGGGCCCCCGTGCCCTGGCGACGGGCTTGATCCTCTACGTCTGGCTCATCGTCGGCGGTCTCGGCATCACCTTGGGCGTCGAGCGTCTGCTCGGCTGAGCGCATGCGGTAGGCAAGCGGCGTGCTGCGCGTTTCCCAAACGTGCGGCGCGCAGCCGCTTTTCTAGAGGACACCTTATGCCTTACGAACTCTACTACTGGGACGGATTGCAAGGCCGCGGGGAATTCGTCCGCCTCGCGCTCGAGGAAGCTCGGGCCCCTTACGTCGATGTGGTGCGCGGCAGCGAAGACGATGAACTGGGCGAATCGGCCATGACGGCCATTTTGAACAGCAAGACCGAGCCGCTCATCCCGTTCGCACCGCCGTTTCTGAAAGACGGCGACCTCATCGTCTCGCAGACGGCCAACATTCTGCTTTACCTCGGGCCCAAGCTCCACCTCGCCCCGGAGGGCGATCTGCGCCACGTCGTACACGGATTGCAGTTGACGATCGCCGACATGGTGACCGAGGTGCACGACACGCACCACCCGATCGCGACCGGCCAGTACTACGAGGAGCAAAAGCGCGAGGCAAAAGCGCGTGCGGGCGACTTCCTCGCCCACCGCCTGCCCAAGTTCATGCGCTATTTCGAGCGGGTGCTCGCGCAGAATCCGGATGGCGACGCGCATCTCGTAGGCCGCGCGCTGACCTACGTGGATCTCTCGATGTTTCAGCTCATCGAAGGGCTTCATTACGCCTTTCCGCGCGCAACCGCGCGTTTCGCCTCGCGCTATCCGCGCCTGGCAGCCCTGCGCAAGGCCGTCGCGGCGCGACCGAACATCGCCGCGTACCTGGCTTCGGAGCGCCGCCTGCCGTTCAACGAGACCGGCATTTTCCGACACTACGCGGAACTCGATATCGCCCCTGCCCATTGAAGCGCGCCGACCTTACCGAACCCCGCCCCGAGCGCTCCGATATCGGTGCGACCGATAGGCCCGACGAGCCTGAGCCGATGCTATGCTTGCGCTCGTCTCAATCCCCAGCGCCGTGGGCCGCCGCTTTCTCCGTGCTTTCATTCCTGCTACGCCTGCGCACGCGCGCGCAATCGCTGTTTCGCTTGTCCGAGGCCCATACGATGCTCGTCTGGGCCGTCATTGTCGGCGTGCTCGGCGCGTTTGCAACAGTGGCCTTCCGGCATGGCATCGATGCATTTCAGTGGACGTTCACGCGCCACACGGGCAGCTTCGTCGCGATGGCGCGCGCCCTGCCGTGGACGATTCGAATCTGGCTGCCGGCCGCCGGCGGGCTCGTCGCCGGTGCTTTCCTCATCATCGCGCGCCGCAGCGCGGACATGCACGCGAACTCCGATTACATGGAAGCGATTTCGATCGGCGACGGCGTGGTGCCCTTTTGGCCGAGCCTCTGGCGCAGCATCTCGTCGCTGTTCACTATCGGTTGCGGCGGCTCGATCGGCCGCGAAGGGCCGATGGTTCAACTCGCGGCATTGGCGGGTTCCGTTGTGGGCCGCTGGGTGCATTTCGATCCGCCGCGCTTGCGCCTGCTCGTCGCGTGCGGCGCCGCGGCCGGGATCACCTCGGCCTATAGCGCGCCGATCGCCGGTGCGTTCTTCGTCACCGAAATCGTGCTCGGTTCCATTGCGATGGAAAACTTCGGGCCCGTCGTGGTCTCGTCGGTGGTGGCCAACATCGTCATGCGCGAGTTCTCCGGGTATAAGCCGCCGTATGAAATGCCGGAATTTCCCGCGATCGCCGGCCCCGAAGTACTGCTGTTCGTGGCGCTGGGGTTCCTTTGCGGCGCCGTCGCGCCTCAGTTTCTCCACCTGCTCGAGGCGTCGCGCTCGCGCTTCAAGCGTCTTCCCGTTCCTCTGCCCGCCCGCCTGGCGCTCGGCGGCCTTGTCGTCGGGGTCATCTCGGTCTGGACGCCCGAAGTCTGGGGCAACGGCTACAGCGTCGTGAACTCGATCCTGCACTCCCCGTGGACTTGGACGGCGCTGGTGGTGGTGCTGACGTGCAAGATCGTCGCGACGGCGGCCACCGTCGGCTCGGGCGCCGTCGGCGGCGTATTCACGCCCACGCTGTTCGTCGGCGCCACGCTCGGGTCGTTGTTCGGCCTGCTCGTTCACGGCTGGTGGCCGCACGGCACGTCGGGCGCGTTCGCCTATGCGATCGTGGGCATGGGCGCGTTCCTCGCAGGCGCCACCCAGGCGCCGCTGATGGCGATCCTCATGATCTTCGAGATGACGCTCAGCTATCAAGTGGTGCTGCCGCTGATGCTCTCGTGCGTCGTCGCCTATTTTGTCTCGCGCGCCATCAACAAGACGTCGATGTACGAAATCACGCTGCGGCGGCACGCCGACGAGCAAGAGCGCACGCGGCTTCGCGCGGCGCAGGTGCGTGAGCTCGTCAAGCCTGCCGATACGGTCGTGCGGCTAGGCGCCAGCGTTCGCGACATGACGCGCGTCTTTCTCGAATACCCGGTGAAATACCTGTACGTCACCGATGATGCCGGTCATTTTCGCGGCGTCGTCGCGCTAAAGGACATCACGTCCGATTTGCTCGAAAAGCGCGACACCTCCGAGCGCACCGCGGCCGACTATCTACAGCCCGAGTTTGCCGTCCTGACGCCCGACATGCCGATTGGCGTTGCGTTGCAGCGGTTCCTGGCGTTCCGGGGCGAGCGCCTACCCGTCGTGGCAAGCGCCGCGGAGCCGACGCTCGTCGGCGCCGTCTATAAAACTTCCTTGCTCGACGCCTACCGTCGGATGAATCCCTCTATTTGATGCATGGCGGCGGGCCGCACGGCCCGTGCTCGCGCCAATGGCAAAGCGCCGCATATTTTCTACAATGAAAAGCAGGCCGCCGAGCCCGCCGCGCGCCGCCCCGAGGCGCGCCGAGCGCAGCCCTTTCGATCGATGAATCGATCCGGAGCGAAGATGAGCGAACCGTCCCTCGATGCCGTGCGCCGTGACCACGCTGGCTGGATATTCGTGCATATCGAAGGCGAACCCTACGATCGTGGCGAACAGCACGGCCAATTGCTCGCCGCGGAAATTCAGAACGCGATCCGTACGGCCAAGTACCTGGCGCGCTGGGATACGGGAGAGGATTTCGAAACGTTCACGAAGGCGGCTCGCTCGCAGTTCGAATCGAAGCTCGACCGGGAGTTCGCCGACGAAATTCAAGGCATTGCCGACGGTGCGAAACTACCGTTCGACGACGTGCTGGCCTGGAACGGCTACATGGACCTGCTCCAGAGCTGGTGGCCGGCGCAAGCCGCCGCGCGCGACCCGCAAGTAGGCGTCAAGCCATGGCGCGGCCGGCGCGGGCATCATTGCAGCGCATTCATCGCCACGGGCAGCGCCACGCGCGATGGGCGCATCGTCATGGCGCACAACTCCTGGGATCGTTATGCCGCGGGCGATGCGTTCAACGTCGTCTTCGACATCGTGCCCGATTCCGGCCACCGGATCTTGATGCAGGGCCTGCCGGGCTGCATTTCGAGCCTGACCGATTTTTGGCTGACGTCCGCCGGATTGATGATCACCGAGACGACGATCTCGAACTTCGCCGGCTACAACAGCGCGGGCGCACCCGAGTTCTATCGGTCCCGCCGCGCCACGCAGTACGCGAACAGCATCGGCGACTGGTGCGAAATGTTCGCCTTGTCGAACAACGGCGGCTACGCGAACAGTTGGCTGCTCGGGGACACGAAAACCGGCGAAATCGCGCGGTACGAGCTCGGCCTGCACTACTCCGGCTTTGAAAGCACCAAGGACGGCTTTTACTGCGGTTATAACACCGCGACCGACCTCAAGATCCGCAACCAGGAATGCATCGGCGAGGGCGAGGACTATACCGACGTGCGCAAGAACGGGGCGCGTCGGCTTCGGTTCATGCAGCTTGCCGAACTGCACCACGGCAAGATCGATATCGAGCTTGCCAAGCAAATGATCGCGGATCATTACGACGTCTATTTGGATCGCGACGACAATCCGTGCTCGCGCACGATCTGCGGGCATTTGGAACTCGACGACGCACGCTTCGGCGCTTCGGATCACGGCCCATTCAATCCCTGGGGGGCGAACGACGGGAAGGTCGTCGACAGCGAAATGGCGCGCGACCTCGCGTTTTGGGCGCGCTGGGGCCACCCTTGCGGCAAACCCTTCGACGCGCAAGCGTTCATGAAGCGCCACCCGCAATGGAATTGGCTCAACGGTTACATGCGCGACCGGCCCTCGTGGCCTTGGACGCATTTCGAGGTGCTGCGTTGACGCCGAGTACGCTTCGTCGAAGCGGCCCGGGCACGCGCCCTGCTTCACCGAGGATCAGCATAAAACGTTGGATCGGACCGACTGACCCGAGATGATCGGCGATAGGCCCTATCGAGAAGGAGGTCGAGCGATGAAAGCCTCGACACTGACCACCATGGCATTGCTTTCGGCTTCGTGCTTCGCGGCGCCCATTCATACCGCCGCCCTCGACAGCATCACCGCCCGCGCTGCGTTGGCGGCCGCCCGAGCAAACGCGGCCCCCGTCGCGCCGCCGGCTCCGGATGTCAAGACCGACACCTCGTCGGCGCGCGGCCATTGGACGCGAATCACCTTGCCCAAGCCGCACGAATTGGCCAATCACTTCGCGGCGCATGAGCGGAGGTCCCGCACATGAGCGCGCGCGAAAAGCAGGAACCGGGCGCCGGCGCTGCCGATGCCGATGCCGCCAAGGCGAACGGGCAGGCGGCGCCGAATGTGTCTTCCGTGCCCATGGAATCGATCGATTTGCAGATCGCGGACGTGCTGCACGCGGTTCGCTATCCGGCCAACAAAGACCATATCGTCGACGCCGCGCGCGATGCGGGCGCGAGCAATGAGCTACTCGCAATCCTCGACGGGCTGCCCGAGCAAGACTATGCCGACATCGACTCGGTGGCGCGGCACATCAGCAGCAACTATGGTCCCGGGCTAGGGCTCTAGCGTACCCAACGGTACCTAACGCGCCGCGCCGGCTCGCAGCGCTCGTCCTGTCGAACGATCGGCAAACCGCGGCCCGCCGGCCCTATGTGGTTCCGGGCCCGCCCGCGCTCCCGAACATGACTTTGGCAAAAAAGCCCGCGAGCACCGCCTCGGTGAGGTCGTCGGTAACGTGTTGCGGATCGCACACGCGGAACGCATGCACGCCCTCGCATAGGCCGATGAGACCAAGCGCCAAGACTTCCGCCGGCAACGGCAAGGGTGTCCCCACGTGCTCGGAAAACATGCGAATGTATCCGGTCAGGAATTCTCGCTTTTCATGCGAGAACGCATTGAATCGCGACCGGAACTTTGCATCCCGCGCCGCGAGCAGTTTTGCTTCCGCCCATAAGAGGAAGCAGTCGTCCTCCCGAAAGAACCGGCTGTAGAGCGTCAGCGCGCGCGCCTCCATTTCCTCGCGCGAGGCGTCGTCGTCGATGATCGACGCCAAATCGACCTGCATCCGCTCGTGGTCGCGCAGCAACAGCTCCATCAAAATTTCGGACTTGCCGCGAAAGTTCGAATAGAACGCCCCCCGTGTGTAGCCGGCCGCCTCCGCGATGTCCTCGACGCTCGCGGATACGTAGCCCTTCTTCATGAAAATAGTCTGCGCGGCATCGAGCAGACGCAGGCGCGTCTGCTCCTTGCTCTCTTCGCGGGTCAAGCGTTTGCGTTTCATAGCGTGCAGTTTAGCACTGTCGTTCAATTTCATCCGACTTTGCATTCAAATACAGACCTGTATTAGAATTCGCCCCTGTAACTCCAAACGAGGCGCACTGCGTCGGTCTTCGACGCTCGCCGCCCTCGCACCGCAAGCGCTTCCTGCTTGCTCTGTTTAGCTGCTTTTCTTCTGGTTGGAGTCATTGTGATTCGTCCGGGTCCTGGCGCACCGAACACGGCGCGCGCGCAGTTCGATGGCTACGCCTCTTCTCTTGCCCACGCCGTGCGCCGCTGCGGCGCCGTTGCGGCGCTCTGCGGGGCGTTTCTGCTCACCGCCTGCCATGAGCGCGCCCCAGTCGCGGCAACGCCACGGCCTGTCGTGGCCGTCGCGATCCATCCTGACGGCGTCCCGCCAGGGGCGAGCTTGCCGGGCGACATCGAAGCACGCTATAACACCCCGCTTTCCTTCCGCGTAGGGGGAAAGATCATCGAACGCGACGTTAGGCTCGGCGACACCGTGAAAGCCGGTCAAATCGTCGCGCGGCTCGACCCGAGCGATTTGCAGAAAAACCTCGCCAATGCGCAGGCTCAGCTCGAGGCGGCGCAGCATCGATTCGTGTATGCCAAGCAACAGCTCGACCGCGACAGCGCCCAAGCAAAGGAAAATCTGATCGCGCCCGCCCAGCTCGAGCAAACGCAGGATGCTTACGCTTCCGCCGCCGCCCAACGCGATGCCGCGCAGGCGCAACTGTCGCTCGCCCGCAATCAGCTCGCCTACGCCGCGCTTGTCGCCGACCACCCCGGCGTCATTACGGCCGAGCAGGCCGATACCGGGCAAAACGTCACCGCGGGCCAAGCCGTGTATGGGCTGGCGTGGAGCGGCGACATCGACGTCGTCAGCGACGCACCCGAAAGCGCGTTGGCCTCGCTGGCGGTGGGCAGCAAAGCACAAGTCACGCTGCCGGCCTTGCCCGGCAAGCGGTTCGACGCGCGCGTGCGCGAGGTATCGCCCGCAGCCGATCCGCAAAGCCGGACCTATCGCGTGAAGCTGACGCTCGCCTCGCCCGATCCTCAAGTTCGGCTAGGCATGACGGCGCAAGTCGCCTTTTCCTCGATGCAAAACCAGAGCGGCGCACACCCCTTCACGCTGCCCGTCACCGCGTTGTTCCACGATGGCGCCTCGCCCGCGGTTTGGGTCGTGCGCGCGGGCTCGGACACGCTGGAGCTTCGACGCGTGAGCGTCGGGCGCTACGACGAGCGCACGATCTCCGTGACGCAGGGGCTGCAGGACGGCGATCGCGTCGTCTATCAGGGCGTGCATACCGTCAGCGCGGGCGAACATGTCCGCGTCGTGCCGCCGCTTCATCCCGAGGACTTCGCATCATGAGCGGCGCCGATCGCGGCGATGCCGCCGCCCTTCCCACCGCACCCGCCGACGCGCCGACGAGCGCGCACGAAGAGGGCCGCTTCAATCTTTCGGCCTGGGCATTGAGACACCAGGCCCTCGTCGTCTTCCTGATCGCTTTGGCGACGCTCGCGGGCATCTTGGCCTATACGCGCCTCGCCCAATCGGAAGATCCGCCCTTTACGTTCCGAGTCATGGTGATCCGGACACTGTGGCCCGGCGCGACGGCTCGCCAAGTTCAGGAGCAGGTGACCGACCGCATCGAGCGCAAGCTGCAGGAGACGCCGTTCATCGATTTTCAGCGCAGCTACTCGCGGCCGGGCGAATCGATGATCTTCTTCTCGATGAAGGACTCGGCGCCCGTCAAGGATGTCCAGCCGACCTGGTATCAAGTTCGCAAGAAAGTGGGCGACATTCAAGCGACGCTGCCGCCCGGCGTCGTCGGCCCGTTCTTCAACGACGAGTTCGGCGACGTCTATACGAACGTATACACGCTCGAAGGCGACGGGTTCTCACCTGCGCAGCTTCACGACTATGCCGACGAGCTGCGGACAGTATTGCTGCGTGTGCCGGGCGTCGCCAAAGTCGACTACTTCGGCGATCCGGATCAGCACATCTACATCGAAATCTCGAACGCGCAACTCACGCGGCTCGGCATCTCGCCGCAGCAGCTGGCGCAAGCGATTGCCTCGCAAAACGACGTTGCATCGACGGGCACGGTCACGACGGCCGACGACCGGGTGTTCGTGCGCCCGAGCGGACAGTTCGCCGACGTGCGCGCACTCTCGGATACGCTGATCGCCATCGGCCCTCGCAGCGTCCGGCTCGGGGACATCGCAACGATCAAGCGCGGCTACGACGATCCGCTCGTCACGCAAATGCGTAACCATGGACATGCGGTGCTTGGGATCGGCGTAACGATGCAGCCTGGCGGCGACGTGATTCGCCTCGGCAAGGCGCTCGACGCCGCCAGCGATCAGCTGCGCGCACACTTGCCGGCAGGCCTGGCGCTCGAGCAAGTGTCGAGCATGCCGAAGGCCGTGGCGCATTCGGTCGACGATTTTCTCGAAGCCGTCGGCGAGGCCGTGGCGATCGTGCTCGTCGTGAGCCTCGTCTCGCTCGGGCTGCGTACCGGCATGGTCGTCGTCATCTCGATCCCGATCGTGCTGGCGGTGACGGCGCTCGTCATGTACCTGTTCGACATCGGCTTGCACAAGGTCTCGCTCGGCACGCTCGTGCTCGCGCTCGGGCTGCTCGTCGACGACGCGATCATCGCCGTCGAGATGATGGCCGTGAAACTCGAGCAAGGATGGAAACGCACGCGCGCCGCGGCGTTCGCCTATACGAGCACGGCATTTCCCATGCTCACGGGCACGCTCGTGACGGTGTCGGGCTTTTTGCCGATCGCGCTCGCCAAGTCGAGCACGGGCGAGTACACGCGGTCGATTTTCGAGGTGTCGGCCATCGCGCTCATCGCATCGTGGTTCGCCGCGGTCGTGCTGATCCCGCTGCTCGGCTATCACCTGCTGCCCGAGCGCAAGCGCGCGCACGGAGAAGCGCACGACTACGAGCACGACATTTACGACACGCGTTTTTATCGACGTCTTTCCGGCTGGATCACGTGGTGCGTGAAGCGCCGCTTCATCGTGCTCGGCATTACGGTCGCGCTGTTCGTCGTCTCGCTCGGCGCGTTCTCGCTCGTGCCGCAGCAATTTTTCCCGAGCTCGGATCGCCCCGAACTGCTTGTGGACATGCGGCTCCCCGAGGGCGCTTCGTTCGATGCGACGCTCAGGCAAGCTCAACGCCTGGAGAAAACGCTCGACGGCCGTCCCGAGATCGATCATTTCGTCGATTTCGTCGGGACGGGCGCGCCGCGCTTCTACTTGCCGCTCGATCAGCAACTGCAGCAGCCGAATTTTGCGCAATTCGTCGTGACGGCGAAATCGGTTGAAGACCGAGACAAACTCGCGCGCTGGCTCGACACCAAGCTCGAAAATGATTTTTCCGGGGTGCGCACCCGCCTGTCTCGCCTGGAGAACGGTCCGCCTGTCGGGTACCCCGTGCAGTTCCGCGTGAGCGGCGACGATATCGCCACCGTTCGCGCTATTTCCGAGAAGGTGGCGGGGACGATGCGGGCGGACGCTCGCACGCGAGGCGTGCAGTTCGACTGGGACGAGCCCGCCGAGCGATCGATGGCGTTCGAAGTCGATCAGAATAAAGCCCGCCAGGTAGGCGTTACCTCGCAGGACGTGTCGAACTTCCTGGCCATGACGCTCTCGGGCTATACGGTCACCCAGTTTCGCGAGCGCGACAAACTCATCAGCGTCGAGCTGCGCGCGCCCAAGCGCGAGCGTGTCGACCCGGCCCGTTTGCTGGGCTTGGCGATGCCGACGCCGAACGGCCCCGTGCCGCTCGGCTCGCTCGGACACGTGCGCAACGCGCTCGAGTACGGCGTGATCTGGGAGCGCGATCGCCAACCGACGATTACCGTTCAAGCCGACGTGCGCGGCAACGCGCAAGGCATCGACGTCACCCACGACCTCGACCGCGCCCTGGCGCCGGTTCGCGCCAAGCTGCCGCTCGGCTATCGCATCGAGATCGGCGGATCGGTCGAGGAAAGCGCGAAGGGCCAAACGTCGATCAACGCGCAAATGCCGTTGATGGCGATCGTCGTATTCACGCTGCTGATGATCCAGCTGCAAAGTTTTGCGCGCGTGCTGATGGTCGTGCTGACCGCGCCGCTCGGGCTGATCGGCGTCGTCCTGACGCTGCTCGTGTTCGGCAAACCGTTCGGCTTCGTCGCGATGCTCGGCGTGATCGCAATGTTCGGCATCATCATGCGCAACTCGGTGATTCTCGTCGACCAGATCGAACAGGACATCGCGGCGGGACACAAACGCTTCGACGCGATCGTAGGCGCGACTGTGCGCCGATTCAGGCCGATCACGCTGACCGCCGCCGCGGCGGTGCTCGCCCTGATTCCGCTGCTGCGATCGAACTTCTTCGGTCCGATGGCGACGGCATTGATGGGCGGCATCACGAGCGCCACGATTCTCACGCTGTTTTATTTGCCTGCCCTCTATGCGATGTCGTTCAGAGTGCGGCTCGACGAACGCGATCCGCCGCCGGACGCCCAAGCCCATACGGGGAATTGACCATGAGCGTCTCACGCATCGTTCATGAACGCCGGTCATTGGCGTTCGCCGTCGCCGCGGCATTCACGCTGGCGGCCTGCTCGCTCGGGCCGAACGGCGAGCCGCCGGCCATGCCTTCGCCCGCCCATTACGGGCAGAGCGCGCTCCCCGATCAGACCGCCACGGCCGGTGGGGTGTCTCAGCGCTTCGATGTCGGCGCGCAACCGGCGCCGCAATGGTGGCGGCTCTACCGCTCGCCGCAACTCGACGCGCTCGTTGAAGAAGGCCTGAAAAACAGCCCGACGCTGGCGGCCACCGAAAAATCGCTCGAAGGCGCGCACGAGCAATTGCGCGCGCAAATCGGCTCCAGCTTACTTCCGACGATCGATGCGGGCGCGCAAGCGACGCGCGAACGTGCGCTCGGCATCCCCGAGGCGGGGCCCCCGACCGTGCGTTACAACGTCTTCGTCGGGCAGATTCAGGCGCACTATACGTTCGACTTGTTCGGCGCCGTCCGCTACGCGAATGCCGCACTCAATGCGCGCGTGGACGTACAAGCCTTCGAACTCGACGCGGCTCGCCGGGCGTTGGCGGCTAACATCGTCATGACGGCGATCAACGCGGCGGCACTCGATGACCAGGTCGACGCCACCGAACGGTTGGTCGCCCTGGCCCGACAAAACGCCGATGAGGATGCGCGGCGCTATGCGCTCGGCTCCGCGCCGCACGTTCAAGCGCTGGCGTCGGAGCAAACGGCATCCCAAATCGAAGCGAGCTTGCCGCCGCTGCTTCAGCAGCGCCAGGCCGCACGGCACGCCTTGGCGGTCCTCATCGGCCGCACGCCCGACGCCGCGCTCGATATTCCGCCCCTCTCCAGCCTGACGCTGCCCGAACACGTGCCGGTCGTCGTGCCGTCATCGCTCTTGCACTCACGGCCCGACATTGCAGCGGCCGAAGCGGCGTTGCGGGCGTCGGCCGCAGAAGTCGGCGTGGCCACGGCGCAGCTGTTCCCTAGCCTATCTCTCACGGCATCGATGGGGCAAGGCGGCTTCAGTTGGCCGACGGCGCTGTCGGCGGCCGGCGCGCTGTGGAGTATCGGCGGATCGCTGACGCAGCCGCTGTTTCACGGCGGCGCACTGTTCGCTCAGCGTCGAGCGGCGATCGATTTCTATCAGGCATCGGTCGACCAATACAAGGCGACCGTGCTGTCGGCGTTTCAAAATGTGGCGGATGTTTTGGCGGCGCTAGAGCACGACGCGCAAGCGGCGAGCGCTACGGAGAGCCAAACGCAATCGGCAAAACAAGCGTTCGACGAAACGGCCGCTCGCGGGCGTCTTGGCGCGGTTCCTACTTCGAACGTGCGCGCGAGCGAAATCCAGTACTGGAACGCCACGTTGTCCGCCGTCCGTGCGACGAACCAGCGGCTCGCCGATACGGCGCTGTTGTTCCAAGCCATGGGACAGACGCCTGGGTAAGAAGATGCCCCAAATGCGATTTCAGGGAGACATCGCAAGCCGACGAGGCCGACGCTCGCGTTCCGTAACGGTGCGATTTAACGGAGCTTTACGGCGCCGCGGTTCGCGTTAATGCCAACGCCGTCACACCGCTTCGGCTAGCCGCCTCTTCTCCGCCCGAAGCAGGAAGTAGTTGATGCCGATCACGCCGACCGTCACGATGCCGATAAAGAGCGTCGCCAACGCGTTCATCTCCGGGTTGAGCCCAAGACGCACGCGCGAGAACACGACGAGCGGCAGCGTCGTCGAACCAGGCCCGGACAAGAACGCCGACAAGACGAGATCGTCGATCGACAGCGTGAACGACAGCAGCCACCCCGCCATCAACGCCTGCGAAATCAAAGGCAGCGTAATCGAAAAAAACACTTTGAACGGCGTCGCGCCAAGGTCGAGCGCGGCCTCCTCGAGCGACGGATTCAGTTCGCGCACGCGCGACTGCACGATGATGGCGACATACGACATGCAGAGCATGACGTGACCGATCCAAATCGTGACGAGCCCACGGCCTTCGGGCCAGCCGAGCCACTTGCCCATCTCGATGAACAGCAGCAGCAACGAGATCCCCTGGATGACTTCAGGAATCACGAGCGGCGCGTTGATCATGCCCGTGAAGAGCGTGAAACCGCGAAACCGCCCCATGCGCGCCAGCACGAAGCCCGCCCATGTGCCGATGAACACCGACGCGAATGCGGTCAGCAGCGCGATACGCAGGGATAGCCAAAACGCGGCGATAAGCTCGTCGTCCTGCGCGAGCGCCGCATACCAGCGCGTCGAAAACCGCGTCCAAACGGTTACGAGCTGCGACTCGTTGAAGGAAAAGACGATCAGGCTAAGGATCGGGATATAAAGAAACGCGAAGCCGACGCCGAGCGCGGTCACTTGCAGAGTACGGTTCGGTTTGATCATCGCCGCGCTTCGAGTTGTTTGGCCTGGAAGTGCTGGAACAGCGCCATCGGCACGAGCAGCAGCAACACCATCGCGCACGTGACCGCGGAGGCCATCGGCCAGTCGGCGTTATTGAAGAACTCGTTCCACATGACGCGCCCGATCATCAGGGTGTTCGCGCCGCCCAGCAGTTCCGGAATCACGTACTCCCCCACCGCCGGGATGAACACAAGCAGGCACCCGGCGATGATGCCGTTCTTCGACAGCGGCAACGTGATCTGCACGAACGCCTTCCAAGGCTTCGCACCGAGGTCGTAGGCCGCTTCGAGCAGCGTCAAATCCATTTTCACGAGATGCGCATACAGCGGCATGACGAGGAACGGCAGATACGAATAGACCATCCCGATATAGACGGCCGTATTCGTGCGATACAGCTCGATGGGCGCATGAATGAGCCCGATCGCCATGAGGAAGTTGTTCAGCAGGCCGTTGTTCTTGAGAATGCCGATCCAGGCATAGACACGAATGAGGAACGACGTCCAGAACGGCAGCATCACCGCCATCATCAGAATATTGCGCGAGTTCGGATTCGAACGCGCGATGTAATAGGCCATCGGATAGCCGAGCAGCAGGCAGAACAGCGTCGTCACGGCCGCAACCACCACCGAATTGACGTAGGTCGCGAAGTACAGGCTATCGGTAAAGAGAAACGCGTAGTGCGCGACGTTCAGCGAGATCTGAACGACGCCGTCCTTGATCGCGACGAGTTCCGTATAGGGCGGAATCCCCAGCTGCAGTTCGGCAAAGCTGATCTTGACGACGAGCAGGAACGGCACGAAGAAGAACAACAGCAGCCAGATGAACGGACCGGCCACGACGGCTGTGCCGCCCGTCAGCCGCATACGCCGGGCGGGCCACGTCGCGAACGAGAGCAGGTTCGCCTTCATGCCGTCAACACCACGCCGGCCGATGCGCTCCAGCGCACGTAGATTTCATCGCCCCAGGTCGGCGAATCGATTTCCGTCAGCGCGAGGCTCGAGACGTTCGCGACCACCGTCTTCCCCGAATCGAGTTCCACGTGATAAAGCGAATAGCCCCCCATGTACGCGATATTCGATACAGTACCGCGCCCCCAGTTGAAGGCGCCTTCGGGCGGTTTGCGCGTCAGGGCGATCCGCTCGGGTCGAACGGAGATCGTGACCGGCATGCCGAGCGGCCCCGTGATACCGTGATTGACGTAAAGCCGGCACGGCAACTCGGTCGTTTCGACAAACACGTGATCGGGTTCGTCTTCCACGACATGGCCGTCGAACAGATTCGTGGAACCGATGAACTCCGCCGAGAAACGCGAGTTCGGGTATTCGTACACCTCGTGCGGCGTGCCGAGCTGAACGATCTGGCCTTCGCTCATGACAGCCAGCCGGTCCGCCATCGTCATCGCCTCTTCCTGATCGTGCGTGACCATGATGCACGTGACGCCGACACGATCGAGGATGTTGACGAGTTCGATCTGGGTGCGTTGCCGGATCTGCTTGTCGAGCGCCGACATCGGTTCGTCGAGCAGCAGCAGCTTCGGTCGCTTCACGAGGGAGCGCGCGAGCGCGACCCGCTGCTGTTGCCCGCCCGAGAGCTGATGCGGCCTGCGCTTGGCGAAGCGGCCCATCTGCACGAGATCGAGCGTGTCCTGCACGCGCGCCTTGAGTTCGGCCTTTTGCACGCCCTCTTGCTTGAGCCCGAACGCGACGTTCGATTCGACCGTCATATGCGGGAAAAGCGCATACGACTGGAACATCATGTTGACGGGGCGCCGGTACGGCGGCATCTGCGCAAGGTCTTCGCCATCGATCAAGATCTTGCCCGAGGTGACCGATTCGAGGCCGGCGAGCATTCTGAGCAACGTCGACTTGCCGCAGCCGGAGCTGCCGAGCAGCGCGAACAGCTCCCCCTTGGATACCGACAGACTGACGTTCTTGACCGCGACCGTTTCCCCGAACTTCTTGACGACGTCGACGATCTGCACAAAGTTCTCGGCCGACGCATCGTCGGCCGACGTTGAAGCTGCGGGGCGCGCGCCGGCTAACGGCTGCGAGCTCGACTGGTCGCTCATGATCTGCTGCTTGACTCCACTCGTTTGACGTACAAAGCCCCCGGCAATGGCTCCGGGGGCTTCATGACTTCATGCCGTACTAGGCGATAAGCTTATCGGCCCGATTTGAACTCGGTCCAAAGCCGCGTCTGCAGGCGCTGAATTTCAGGCGGCAGCGGCTTCAGCAGGAACAGCGTTTTGACGACGTCTGCAGGCGGATAGACAGCCGGATCCTGGGCGATCTTGGGATCGACGTACTTCTTGGCTTCCGCGTTCGCGCTCGGATAGTAGACAGCATTCGTGATCGCGGCATGCACCTGCGGCGTCTCGATATAGTTGATCCACTCCTGCGCCGCCTCTTTGTGCGCGGCATCCTTCGGAATCGCCATCACATCGAACCAAACCGGCGCGCCGCCCTTCGGAATGAGATAGTCGATCTTGTAGGGCTTCTTCGCCTCGATGGCGCGATGCTTGGCGATCACGACGTCGCCCGACCAGCCGTAGGCGAAGCAAATGTCGCCGCCCACCATATCGTTGATGTAGCCCGACGAGTTGAATTGCGTGATGTACGGACGGATCTTCTTCATCATCGCGAGCGCGGCCTGGTAATCGGCCGGGTTCGTGCTCACCGGATCCTTGCCGATGTAGTGAAGCGCCGCGGCGAACACTTGGTCCGGCGCATCGAGCACCGACACGCCGCAGGCCTTCAGCTTCGAAATATTCTCGGGCTTGAACAGGATGTCCCAATCGTTCAGCGCCACGTTCTTGCCGAGGATCTGCTGGACCTTCGTCACGTTGTAGCCGAGGCCCGTCGTGCCCCACGCCCAAGGCACCACGTACTTGTTCCCCGGATCGGCGCCGGCGACGAGCGCCATCAGTTGCGGATCGAGGTATTTCAGGTTCGGGAGCTTCGACTTATCGAGCGGTGCGAAGATACCTGCGGCGATTTGCTTGCCGGCATAGTTACTCGTCGGCACGACGATGTCGTAGCCGGAATTGCCGGTCAGGAGCTTCGCTTGCAGCGTGTCGTCGCTGTCGTAGTTGTCGTACCTGACCTTGACGCCGGTCTGCTTTTCGAAATTCGGGATCGTGTCCTTGGCGATGTAGTCGGACCAGTTGTAAACGTTCAGTTGCGTATCCTTGGCTGACGCCGCCCACGGCACCGCGCACAAAAAGAGTGCGGCCAACCCGCCGATCACCTGTTTCTTCATCCCGTTCTCCGATGCGGACCGGTTTGCCCGGCCTCGACCCCGCCCATGCCGCGGCGCGACGCGCGCGGCTCCTCTAAAAAACCCGAAAGCTACCATCAAAATTGGCACGTGACACAAAAATGCGAGCGTATCAGACCGGATGTCGCGCAAACGGCACAAACCTCGCTTCGCCCTTTGATCTGGCGCTTACCGCGGGGCACGCCCAATGGCAAATCGGGCGCAATTTTATCGGGTTATAGCGCCGTGTCTACCGGAATAAAACCCGTGGCAACCTTTCGGATAGCCTGCAGCCGCCCGGGCGCTCGCCAGGCAAGACGCCCCCGCCGCGCGTAGGGCGTTGTACAGCGCGCGTCATGACTCGGCTACCATACGGGACGCAACTGCAAATTGAGACGTTTTTCGATGGCTTCCAATCTCCACGCCCTCCCCGACAGCCCCTGCATCGGCGTCTGCTCGACGCTATTCGACGAAGTCTGCAAGGGCTGCGGCCGCACAGCCACCGAAGTCTCGAATTGGGTATTCTTGAGCGACGCGGAGAAACGCGCCGTATGGGAGCGCATCGAGCAGGAAGGGACGGCCATGCGCTTTCAGAACGACAAGCTCTAAGGCTCTCGGAAAGACAAACGCCGGACGATGCCGGCGTTCGGCCCAAGACGGGCTGATCCTCAAACCTCTATGCCGATCCCGACGCCTGCGACCAACCAGCCTAGGCGGGCTTGGCGACCTTAAATTGCATCGACTTGTATTCGAGATATTCTTCGAGGCCATAGACGCCGTTTTCGCGCCCGTATCCCGACTGCTTGAAGCCGCCGAACGGCGCTTCCATGTTCCATGTGCCGCCGTTGATATCGATTTGTCCCGTCCGAATCCGCCGCGCGACGCTCACTGCACGTTCGTCAGTGCCGGCCCATACTGCGCCGCCAAGGCCATAGAGCGAATCGTTGGCGATGCGAATGGCCTCCTCCTCGTCCTTGTAAGTCAGTATCGACAGTACCGGCCCGAAGATTTCCTCTTGCGCGATCGTGGCCTTGGGATGCACGCGGCCGAAGACCGTCGGTTTGACGAAATAGCCTTTGGACAACCCATCAGGCATATCCGCCCCGCCCGTCACGAGTTCCGCACCTTCGGCAACGCCTCGCAAAATGTACTCGCGCACGCGCTCGAGCTGGGCGGCCGAGGCGAGTGGCCCGAGCCGCGTGGCGTCGCTACGCGGATCGCCGACCGTAAAGGCTTCGGCGGCTGCCTTTGCGAGCTCGCGCACCTCGTCGTATCGGGATTCGGGCACGATGAGCCGCGTGTGCGCCGAGCACGTCTGCCCCGAATTCAGGTAGCACGCCGAAACCGTACTTTTCACGGCAACTGCGAAGTCGGCGTCATCGAGTACGACCGACGCCGATTTGCCGCCGAGTTCCAACGCCACGCGCTTGACACTCGCCGCCGCGAGTTCGGCCACGCGCTTGCCGGCGCGTGTCGAACCCGTGAACGAGACCATATCGACGAAGGGATGGCTGGCGATGATCTCGCCCACGACGGGCCCATAGCCGCTCACGAGATTGAATACGCCGGCCGGCAGCCCGGCTTCATGAATGGCCTCGGCCAGCATGAACGCATTGAGCGGCGCGACTTCGGAAGGCTTGAGCACCACGGTGCAGCCGGCCGCGAGCGCGGCGGCCACCTTCAGCGTGATCTGATTGAGCGGGTAGTTCCACGGCGTGATAGCGGCGACGACGCCGACGGGCTCGCGAACGACGCGCGAATTGCCGACACGCCCCTCGAATTCGAATTCGCGTGCGAGCTTGGCATAGGCGTTCCAGTTATACACGGGACCGCCCACCTGAATCGCGCGCGCGAGCTTGAGCGGCATGCCCACTTCGCCGCAAATCGACGCAGCGATTTCATCCGTGCGCGCCTTTAGGTTCGCGGCGATCTTTTGCAGATAATCGGCGCGCGCGCTGGGCGGCGTGGCAGCCCAATTTTCGAACGCGAGCCTGGCGGCCTCGACGGCGGCTTCGGCATCGGCCGCGGAGCCCTCCGGAATCCGGCCCATGACCTCTTCCGTTCCGGAATCGACGACGTCGATCAGGGTGGCGCTCGACGGTTTCAGCCACTTGCCGCCGATGTAAAGGTGATCGTAGATTTTCATGCGAGTGCTCGCCTTTCGGTTTCGACTCGCCTATTTTACTCATCCGGCCCTCGCCGATCGCGCGGGCTGCGCGCGGAGGCTATTACTGCACGCCTTGGCTCGTGAGGAATTCCTCGTAGTTCCCGCCGAAGTCGTACAGCGTGCCGTCGGTGCGCACTTCGATGATGCGATTGGCCAAGCCGCTCACGAATTCACGGTCGTGCGAGACGAAAATCAGCGTGCCTTCGTACTTCTCGAGCGCAATCTGGAGCGACTCGATCGACTCCATGTCCATATGGTTCGTCGGCTCGTCCATCAGCAGAACGTTGTGCCGGCCAAGCATGAGCTTGCCCCAGATCATGCGCCCCTTTTCGCCGCCCGAGAGCACCTTGACGGACTTCTTGATGTCGTCGGCGTTGAAGAGCAGCCGGCCGAGCGTACCGCGCACCATTTGATCGTCGTCGCCTTCCTTGCGGTAGGCGTCGATCCAATCGGTCAGCGTCACGTCGTTCGGGAATTCCTCGTACGTGTCCTGCGGCATGTAGCCCACATTCGCGTTTTCGGCCCATTTGATCGAGCCGCCGTCGAGCGTCAAATTGCCGTACAGCGCGCGCAGCAACGTGGTTTTGCCAGCCCCGTTCTCGCCGATGATCGCAATGCGCTCGCCCGGCTGCACGCTCAAATCGAAGTTCTCGAAGATCGTGCGTTCGTAGCGCTTCGTGATGCGCTCCGCCACCACGGCGATGTTGTGCAGCTTCTTCTCGTACTCGAAGCGGATGAACGGATTCTGGCGCGAGGAAGGTTTGAATTCCTCGATCTTGATCTTGTCGATCTGCTTCAAACGGCTCGTTGCCTGGCGGGCCTTCGACTTGTTCGCCGAGAAGCGGCGCACGAAGTCCTGAAGATCGGCGACGCGCTCCTTCGCCTTCGCATTGGCCGCGGCCTGCCGCTCGCGCGCCTGCGTCGACGCGAGCATGTAGTCGTCGTAGTTGCCCGGGTAGATCTTCAGCGTGCCGAAGTCCATGTCCGCCATGTGCGTGCAGACCTGGTTCAGAAAGTGCCGATCGTGGGAGATGATGATCATGGTCGAGTTGTACTCGTTCAGCACATCTTCCAACCAGCGGATCGAATTGATGTCGAGGTTGTTCGTCGGCTCGTCGAGCAGCAGCACGTCCGGATTCGAAAACAGCGCCTGCGCGAGCAGCACGCGCAGCTTCCACCCCGGCGCGACGTTGCTCATGGGGCCGTTGTGGTCCTCGATCGCGATGCCGATACCGAGCAGGAGTTCGCCCGCACGCGCCTCGGCCGTGTAGCCTCCATACTCGGCGAACTTCGCCTCGAGTTCGGCGGCGTGCATGTAGTCGTCGTCGGTCGCTTCCGCATTCGCGTAGATCGCGTCGCGCTCGGTCATCGCGGCCCACATCTCGGTGTGGCCCATCATGACGACGTCGAGCACGCGCATGTCTTCGTAGGCGAATTGATCCTGACGCAGCTTGCCGAGGCGAACGTTGGGCTCGAGCATGACCGTGCCGGAGCTTTGTTCCAAGTCGCCGCCTAGAATCTTCATGAACGTCGACTTACCGCAGCCGTTCGCGCCGATGAGACCGTAACGGTTACCTTCGCCGAACTTGACCGAGATGTTCTCGAACAAGGGCTTCGGCCCGAATTGCATGGTGATATTGGCGGTAGACAGCACGGCGCGTCCCTTCGAGTGGTGATCGGCGAAAAACTCAAGATTTTACCAAGCTTTCGCCGACTCCACCGCGTGGGGCTATCGGCGGGTCGCGGGCACAACGCACGAGCAACCCCGTCGCGCCCCCCGCGCGGGTCAGTGCGCCGGGTGTGCGCCCGGCGGCGGCGCGTGCGGCGCCTGACGCATTTGCTCGATCAGCGAGGCGCAAGGCGTCGGCTGCGAGCGGCTTGGCGCGATGAGCGGAATGAGCGCCGCCAACGGATTGATGAGCCCGAGCCCCACCGCGGCGCCGGCTCGCAAGGCGATCGCGGTCTTGCTCACGCCCACGTCGGGATGCTTGAACGTTCCCTTGACGTACAGCGGCGAGCGAAGCGTGAAAATACGAAAGCCTTTCGTATGCGGGTGAATCGTCAAGTCCATCGACTCGTCGCGCAGGTCGATCTTGCCCTCCATGCCGATGACGGCGTCGGTCGTATCGAGCGCGAATGTCCGTGTATCGAGCACGCCGTTGGTCGCCGCGAAGTCGGCCGCCATGCAATTGATGTCGATGTCCCGCGTGCCGAATAGCTTTTCGTAGACCACGTTGGCCACGTTCAATCCGGCCGCCTCCATGATCAAAAGGCTGACCTTGCCTTGGGTGACAAGCGCCTTGGCCTCGCCGTCGAGCGTCGAGGCGAGCGCCGCGGGCGAATTGCCCGTCGCTGAAAGCTGCGCGTCGCCGTTCACCTCGCCCAGCGCCGATTGCATCGGCTTTTGCGTGGAAAACAATTGCTTGAGTTTCAGATGCCGCGCCGACAACTGCATCCGCGCGCGCAGCGGCTCCTTGGAACCGTCGAGATCGAAGTCCGATGCGAGCGTCCCGCCGGCCACCCCGAAACGCAGCGGATGGAACGAAAGCACGCCGTCTTTCATCACGACGTGGGTATCGACGTCGGTAATGGGCAGCGAGGGACTCTTGACGATGCGTTTGCCGGTGAACGTCACATCGGCATCGATCGCTTTCCAACGAGCTGTGTGGAATGGCTCGACGGGCAGCGCACGATCCGCGGGCTGCTTGACCGCCTCGCCTCGACGCGTCTTGTTGGCATTGGAATCGGCGCCGACGATCGGCGCAAGATCGGAAAATTGGAGCAGATTCGACGAGACATGGCCGGTCAGCAAAGGCCTCGGCTGACGCGCCTGATAAGTGATCGTCCCTTCGATGTCGCTGCCGCCTACCCGACCGGTAAAGCCGCTGTAGGTAAACGCGCTCGCTCCGGTTTGAAAATGGCCGGTGAGGCGCCCGTCGGTCGCATAGGGCGGCGTTTGCGGCAGCGTCACGCCGAGGATCGAGTAAAGATGCGACAGGCTTTCCCCTTGCAGCCAGAGCCGCAAGTCGAGCGCCGACAGATGGACAGGATCGGTCAGCGTACCGACGAGCGCAAGCCGCGTATCGCCGATCTTGACATCGGCCTGGAGAGGAAACGGCCGGCTCGCATCGCGCAGCGCCAGCACGCTGCCGAGCTTGCCCTCGCCCGACACGTCGGTCTTTCGGTAGGCGCCCTTGGCCTTCCACGCCAGCGAATAGATCAACGATGCGCCGCTCGCCTGCGCGGTGCTCGACGCAGCAGAGGCCGACGATGAGGACGATGCCGAAACCGCGGAGGATGCGCGTTCGGTTGGCGATGGCGTCCGCGCCTTGGCGGTGGATGCGGCCGCCCCCGATGCCGCGACCGGGCCCGATGCGGCAAGCCCGCCCGAAGCCGCTTCGACTTGCGAGGCAAGTTCGCGCGCGCCGCGGCTGCCGATTACTTTTTGGGCGGCGCCGTGCGAGGCCGACTCCTGCTGCTTCATGACTTCGCCGATCGGCAACGGCTTGCCAAGCGTATCGAGGTCTACCTGCAGCGCGATCTGCTTGAGTTCGTCCGACAGGGCGACATGTCCTTTGGCGAAACCGAGATCGGCGAGACGCAGCGTCCAGCGCGACGGCGCTTTCGATTTCGGTAACTCGAACGTCCAGTTCTCGCGGCCGTCCTTGAGCCGCTCGAGGTCCACGCTAGGATTGACGAGATCGATGGAGGGAATCGAAATAACGCGGTCCAGCAGCGGCAGTACTTCCACGTCGAAGCTGATCCGGTCGAGCTTGGCGAACGTCTGCGACGCCGCCCACGTCGGGTTGCCGATCGTCACGTCGTATGCGGAAAACCGCGGCCACGGAATCCACGCGCGCCAGCCGTGTTGGCCCGCGCTGTGCTGCCAGCCCACACGCAAATCGCCGTTGATGGCGAACGGCCGGTCGATGGCCTGCGAAACCTTGTCGTCTACCCAAGGCCTCGCGCGGTTCCAATCGAAGGTCGCGACGAACAGCGCGATCGCCGCGCAGAGCACTAGGACGACCACGACGACCCAGGCGAGCGTTTTGCCGACGGTACGAGCAACGTTGGAAGGATGCGCCATGCGATTCGGTTTTGATGTTGTTTCGTCGAAAGGTTCGGGCGTCGCGCGGCGCCAAGCCGAGCGGCGGGTTCCATCGCGGTCTATCTTTTTGGCTTCTCTGCTGGCGGAGCGAGCAATTGCCATGCCGCGAACCGTACGATGATCGCCTATCATGGCGAAGCTCGTGCCGAAGCGTGCGTTCGGTGCGCTCGGATCTTGCTAACAGGCTGCGCTCTGTCGCGCGACGCCTATCGTGCCTATCGAATACCGCCTAGTCGACATCCGTACTGCGCCCATGACCGCCTCTGCCCTGATCGAAGCGCGCGCCATCGTCCGCCGCGATGCACGCACGGCCGCGCCGCTGCTGCGACCGACCGATTTCTCGCTCGCCGCGGGCGAGCGCGTCGTCGTCACAGGTCCATCCGGCTCCGGCAAGAGCGTGTTTCTGCGCGCGCTGGCGCTGCTCGATCCGCTCGACGGCGGACAAGTGTGCTGGCGTGGTCGCGGCGTCGAACGTAGCGCCATCCCGCGTTATCGGCGCTACGTCGCTTATGTCCGACAAAGGCCTTCGCTCGTCGACGGCACCGTCGACGACAACTTGCGCTACCCCTATACGTTAGGTGTCTATCGAGATGCACACTTCGACCGTGACCGGGCGCTTTCGCTCATTCGGGCGGCCGGCCGCGGCGACGATTTCCTCGATAAGCGAGCAAGCGATCTCTCGGGCGGCGAAGCGCAGGTGACAGCGCTCGTGCGCGTGCTGCAACTCGAACCCGAAGTCTTGCTGCTCGACGAACCCACGGCCTCGTTGGATCCCGATTCCGCGCGTGCGATCGAGAAGCTCGTCTGCGCCTGGTATGAAACCGATCGTACGGCTCGCGCCTGCATCTGGGTGTCTCACGACCACGAGCAGGCCGAGCGCGTCGCACAGCGTCGGCTGATCATGCGCGAGGGCGCCCTCGCCGCTTCGCGGGAGGTCGACGCATGAACCCGGCTTTGCATGATCTCGGGCTCGGCGACGTCGCGGTCGCGACTTCACTGATCGTCGTCAACGGCGCGATCTCCGTCGCGCTTTCGCTGGGGTTGGGACGTCAGCTTGCGCTGGCGGCCGTGCGCACCGTTGTCCAGCTGCTCGCCGTCGGCTATGTGCTGGGCTGGGTCTTCTCGGTCGATCGCTGGTATGTCGTCCTGTCGCTGATGATTCTGATGACGATCATCGCCGGGTTGGCCGGTGCGGCGCGCGGCGCTCATACCTATGCGGGGCAGCGCTTCGACAGTCTCGTGTCGATCTGGGTGAGCGCATGGCTCGTCGCGGCGGTGGGGCTGTTCGTCGTCATGCGTGTGCACCCGTGGTACGAGCCGCAGTATGCGATCCCGATCCTCGGGATGGTGCTGGGCAATACGCTAACGGGCGTGTCGCTCGCGATCGAACGTATGACCGAAGCGCTAACGGCACGGCGCGACCGCGTCGAGATGGCGCTCGCGCTCGGCGCGACGCGCTGGGAAGCGGCGCGCGGTCCCGCGCGTGAAGCCGTGCGCGCCGGCATGATCCCGACGCTCAATCAAATGGCCGTTGTCGGCGTGGTCAGTCTGCCGGGCATGATGACCGGCCAAGTGCTCGCGGGCCAACCGCCGCTGCAGGCCGTGCGCTATCAAATCGTCATCATGTTCCTCATCGCCGCGGCATCGGCGCTCGGCACGGTCGGAGCCGTACTGCTGACCTACCGCCGCCTATTCAGCGCGGACCATGTCTTCGTCGCGGCGCGGCTCGTCGAGCGAACCGCTCGCCGCTAGCGTTCTTGGCCGGTCCCGCTCGGCGCCCGATGGGCCGCCCGCTCGCCCTATCGCTGAGCGGACACCGTCACTTGCGACCCATCGCTGAGCGTGACCGTTTTCGCGCTGCCGTTCGTCCGCATCGTGAAACGCACGATTTGACTCAGGGTCGCGACGCCCGGGCACTGAAGCGTCTTGCCGCCCGCCTTGACGCTCGTCTTGCCATGCGGTGCGCTTGCTTGGACGCTGAGCTGCACGTTGGCCGTACCGTCTTCGGCGACTGTCGGGGCCACGCGAATGCGCATTTGCCGCTGCACGGCGCCGTTGGCGTCGAGCGAGAGCGATCCGTAATTCGGACAGCGCTCCGCGGCGGTCACGGCGCCCCCAGGCGGTACGGTCTTCCACGTGTAGTCGTCGGTCTGGCCCGAGCGAATCGTGCGCGTTTCCTGAGCGTTGCCGTACGTCTTGGATACGACTTTGACCGTGTACTTGATCGGCCCGTCGGCGGGGGTCTTCGATGTCACGGTGATCGGCGGCGCCGCTTGCGCCGGCACGGCGAAACCGCCGGCCGCGAACGCGGCGACGCAAACCAAAACGGCTACAGGTTTCAGACGAACCCTCATGCTCACCTCCTGGCTGGGCGAGCGCTCCGCTTCGCGTGGTGTTTCGCTTAGTGCTGCGCTTGGCGGCGCGCGGCCGAATGGTCAACGACGCCATGTCAGTCTAATCCGAACTCGCGGGAAAGACTGCGTTTGCCGGTCGGGGGTTGCCCCGCTTGCGCATGGCGTCGTTATCGGGTTGTGCCCCGGCGTACGCGGCGATGGCATGACTTCGCCACCGGCCGGTTCATCGGCAAGCTTCGTGCCGCAGCGCCGACGGCGGCAGCGCACCCACGTCGAGCGGCTACAATAGCCGGATTTTCCGACCGCCGCGCCGGCGGCATTCCTTAGCGCAACGCCCATGAATCTCGTCGTACAAAGCTCCGAGCCAATCGCGGCTGCCCACGTCAAACCGCTCGTCGCCCTCGCCCGCGGTGGTCAAACGCATTGCGTCGATGAACGCGTTCTACGGATTGCCGATGCCGATCCGGCGCAACGCCCGGACATCGAAGCGTATTGCGCAACGCACGCGCTCGACTATGCCTACATGCCGCCGGGCCGCACGTTGCGCGACTTCGGGCTTGTCGCGATGGACATGGACTCGACCTTGATCACAATCGAATGCATCGACGAGATCGCCGATTTCTGCGGACTGAAGGCCGAGGTGTCGGCCATCACCGAGGCGTCGATGCGCGGGGAACTGAAGGATTTCAACGAAAGCTTGACCGCCCGCGTCGCGCTGCTCAAGGGTCTCGATGCCAGTGCGTTGGAGCATGTCTTCACCGAGCGGCTGCGACTGTCCCCCGGCGCCGAAACGATGCTCGCGGCGGCCAAGGCGGCCGGCTTGCGCACGCTGCTCGTTTCGGGAGGCTTCACGTTCTTCACGGAGCGGCTCAAGGCCCAGCTTGGGCTCGATTTCACGTGTGCCAATACGCTCGAAATCGTCGACGGCAAGCTGACGGGCAAAGTGACCGGCGAGATCGTGAATGCCAGCGTCAAGGCGCGGACCGTACGCGAAACGTGCGCGAAACTGGGCATTCCGACGTCGCGAGCCATTGCGCTCGGCGACGGTTCCAATGACCTGGAGATGATGGCCGAGGTTGGCCTGTCGGTTGCGTTTCGCGCCAAGCCCGTCGTTCGAGCGGCGGCGAACGTGGCGTTCAATCACGTCGGCCTCGACGGCCTGCTGCGACTGTTCTGAGGGCACAGCCGGCGCCGACGCCGGCTGTGCCTCGATAGCTAGGGCGAGTGCGGCCCCTCCGGCATCCTCGCCGCCGACGCTCAGCGCAGCGTCGCCGCCATGGCTTGCTCGACGTCGGCGCGCAAGTCCGATTCGTCCTCCAGCCCCACGTAGAACCTCACGAGCGTGCCGCGGTGCGGCCACTGCGATGCGGAGCGCATGGACGCCACCTCGTACGGCATCGCCAAGCTATGGGCGCCGCCCCAGCTCCAGCCGATCGCGAACAAGTCGAGCGCCTCGACGAACGCATCGATTTGCGTGGCGCTGTAGCGCTCCTCGAAGACCACCGAAAACAGCCCGCCTGCGCCCGAGAAGTCGCGCATGAATTGCGCGTGCCCCGGACAGTCCGGCAGCGCCGGATGCAGCACGGCCGCGATCTCCGGGCGTGCCTTGAGCCAATGCGCCAGCGCGAGCGCGCTGCGATCGTGCGCATCGAAACGCGCTTTCATGCTTGGCAGGCTGCGCAGTACGAGCGAGCAATCGTCGACCGAAACGCCGATCCCCATACGCATGCGCGCACGCTTGAGTTCGCAATGCAGCTCATCGTCGGCCGTAATCGTCGCCCCCATCAGGATGTCGCTGCCGCCCGATTGGTACTTGGTAAGGGCTTGCACGGAGATGTCGACGCCATGTTCGAGCGGCCGAAACGCGAGGCCCGCCGAATAGGTGTTGTCGATTGCGGTGACGACCTTGCGTGCGCGCGCCGCCGCGGCGATCGCCGGTACGTCCGGAACTTCCATCGTCACCGAGCCCGGCGCTTCGATCCAAATTAGCCGCGTATTCGGGCGAATCAGATCGGCGATGCCGGCGCCGATCATCGGATCGTAGTAGCGCACAGAGAGGCCGAAATCGTGCGCGAGCCAATTGCCGTGCTCGCGATTCGGCGAATAGACGTTGTCGGGAATCAAGACGTCGTCACCGGCTTTGACGATGCCGAAGTAAACGTTCGAAATGGCCGCCAGGCCCGACGGTTGCAGCAGCGCGTGCTTGCCCCCCTCGATCTGCGCCAGACGCTGCATGAGCGCGGCGGAGGTAGGCGTAGCGTGCAGGCCATAGCGCCATTGCGCGTCATTGCGCCAATCGGCGCCGCGCACCGTGGCCAAATCGGGAAATACGACGGTAGACGCACGCGCGACGGGCGTCGAAAACGAGTCGAAGCCGGGTGCAAGCTCGACTTCGGGATGGACGATACGAGTCTGGCGCGCGCGCGCGGATGCGGAATCGGTCATGGTCACGGTGTCGATGAAAGCGTTGCGGGGGGATGGAGATTGAAAGGCTGCGGATCGGAATCGTCGACGTTCATGCGATCGCCGGCCAGCGAGCCGTCGGCGCTGAAGCGCCCGACCCAGTTGCCCGTGATCGTCGTGCCGTCGTTCGACTCTTCGATTTCGAGAACGTCGCCTTCGCGGTCGCCGGCCACGAGCACGACTTCGCCGGTGTCGGCGAACTGATATTCGCCGTGTACGCCCGCTGGATCGTCGGTCTTGTTGCCAAGACGCAAGATGATGCGGCGCGCGCCGAGCGTGCCGCGATAGCTCGGGAAATGAGCAAATTCGGGATTCGGGACGAGTGGCGCCGGTGTGCGCGGGACGGCCGCATCGGCCGCGGCAGCCGATTGCTGCGCCATGCCATCGGCGGCATCCGAGGCTTGCCGCGCCACGGACGCAGCGGCATCGGACGCATGCTGTCCAACCCAATTCGCCGCGCCGGCACGCTGCTGCGCAACCCGGAGCGCGGAGTCATCGGCTTGGCGCGCGATGGCATCGGCCGGTTGCGTCGCTTGCTGAGCCCGAGCCGGGTGTGCCGCGAACACAGCCAACACGACGACCGCCGAAAACGCCCTCCACTTTCCCGTGCCCGCGGCGCCTTCCGTCATGTGCTGGATGATTCTACGCAATCGCACCCGTGGTATTCCTTTAACTCGAGGTGGTTTGACATGGCTGCCTACAACGATGTCGAATCGAATCGTTCGCGGGTCGGCCTAGGGGCGGCGCGCCGGATCCGCTTCAGACTTCGCCCCACAGATCGTGACCGTCCGCCCCCGTAATCCGGACCGAGACGAAATCGCCGGCCTTGTAGCGCTTGGACGCTTTCGTCGCGGGCGCGATGTAGACGACGCCGTCGATCTCGGGCGCATCGGACGCGGTACGACCGATGCCGCCATCGGCATTGACCTCGTCGATCAATACTTTGAGCGTCTTGCCGACCTTACGTTTCATCCGCCGTGCGGAGACTTCTTCCGCCACTTCCATGAAACGGGCCCTGCGCGCTTCGCGCACTTCGTCGGGCAGCGCTCCGTCGAGTTCATTCGCGCTCGCGCCTTCGACCGGAGAGTAGGCGAAGCAGCCGACGCGATCGAGTTCCGCTGCCCGGATGAATTCAAGCAAGGTTTCGAATTGCGCTTCGGTCTCGCCCGGAAAACCGGCGATGAACGTGCTGCGAATCGTCAGGTCGGGACACATGCGGCGCCACGCCGCGACGCGTTCAAGCGTGCGCTCGGCATTGGCCGGCCGCTTCATGCGCTTAAGCACTTCCGGGTCGGCATGCTGGAACGGCACGTCGAGGTAAGGCAGCACATGCCCCTTGAGCGGACCCTCGGCCATCATCGGAATGATTTCGTCGACGTGAGGATACGGATATACGTAATGCAGCCGCACCCAGGCGCCGTATTGGGCAGCCAACTCGCCGAGCGCGCCCACGAGTTCCGTCATGCGCGTCTTGAGCGGCCGGCCGTTCCAAAAGCCAGTGCGATATTTCACGTCGACGCCATAAGCGCTCGTGTCCTGCGAGATGACCAGCAGCTCCTTCACGCCCGACTTGAACAGATTCTCGGCTTCGAGCATGACCTCGGCGACGGGGCGCGACACGAGATCGCCGCGCTTCGACGGAATGATGCAGAAGGTGCAGCGGTGATTGCAGCCTTCCGAAATCTTGAGGTACGCGTAGTGCCGCGGCGTAAGCTTGATCCCCGCGGCCGGCACGAGATCGACGAACGGATCGTGCGGCTTCGGCAAATGACTGTGCACGGCCTGCATGACCTCGCCCACGGCGTGCGGGCCCGTGACGGCGAGCACCTTCGGGTGCACCTCTTCAATGAGCCCCGAACCGCTGGCGCTCTTCTTCGCGCCCAGGCAACCCGTGACGATCACCTTTCCGTTTTCCGTGAGCGCTTCGCCGATGGCGTCGAGACTTTCCTGTACGGCCTCGTCGATGAAACCACAGGTATTGACGACCACGAGGTCGGCGCCGTCGTAAGTGCCCGAAATCTCGTAGCCCTCGGCGCGCAGCTGCGTGATGATCTGCTCGGAATCGACGAGCGCCTTGGGGCAGCCAAGCGACACGAAGCCGACCTTGGGTGCGGTTTGCGTGGGCGCGACAGGCGTCGACGCGGCGGAAGCGGGGGTGTGCGACATGAGGTGATCCAGCAAATAACGACGACTACGGGCAAGCAAACCAGACGTGCGAGGCGTGACGCTCGGCCGCCCGAAGGAACCGCGTATTGTACCGCGCCCAAGCCCAGGCCTGCCGGACGCATGGCGCACGACTGCGCTTGGCGCCAGCTAGAGGACAAGATAGACGTGGTGAGAATTTCGCTAGCGGGCAGGCATCGAGGGGAGTCCGTCGCGACGGCCCGCCGATGGTCTGACCGCTCATGACGAGCGGGCAAGCGTCGCGCGCCGGTCCGCGCGCCTTCGCCTGCCTGCTGTCGTCACTTCTTTTCGGGTTCTGTGCCGGCGCCGGGCTTATTGAACGTGAACGAACTGAACATCGTCTTAGCCTGGTTCTGCATCTGCTCTTGCATTTGCACGAACATGTTCTTCGACTGTTCGATGTAGCTCGTCATCATGCCCTGCATCATCGGCGCCTGCATGTTCATGAACTGCGACCAGACTTCCGGATTCATCGCATTGCCCTCGTAGAGATTCTTCGACTGCTCGGCGAGCTTGTTTTGAATCTCGATGAAAGCCTGAATGTTCTTTTCGAGGTACGTCCCCATCATTCCCTGCATCGCATGTCCGTAGAAACGGATGATCTGCGACAGCATCGACGACGAGAACATCGGCATGCCACCGCTTTCCTCCTCGAGAATGATCTGCAGCAAAATGCTGCGCGTCAAATCCTCGTTGGTCTTCGCGTCGATGACCTTGAACTCCTCCTGGTCGAGCACGAGTTGCTTCACGTCGCTCAGCGTGATGTACGTACTCGTCTCCGTGTCATAGAGCCGCCGGTTCGGGTACTTTTTGATGAACCGCTCGGCTGTTTTCTTTGTAGTCGACATGTAATGCCTTTTATGAATGCAACGCAGCGCAATGACGGCGCCCTCGAGCCCGCCACGTCTGTCGCGGCGGACCGGACCCCCGAAACCCATACACTTTAACGCGTTTTGCGCCGGCGACAACGCGCGCCGCAGCCGACGCAAAACGCATCAGCCCATGTGCAAACCGCCGTTCAGCGAAAAATCCGCGCCCGTGGCGAAACCCGACTCATCGGAAGCGAGCCATGCAACGATCGATGCGATTTCGTCGGGGGTGCCGAGACGGCGCACCGGAATCGTCGCGATGATCTTCTCGAGCACGTCCGAGCGGATCGACTTCACCATGTCCGTGCCGATATAGCCCGGCGATACCGTGTTGACGGTCACGCCCTTGGTCGCGACTTCCTGCGCCAGCGCCATCGTGAATCCGTGGATGCCGGCTTTGGCCGTCGAGTAGTTCGTCTGGCCGAACTGTCCCTTCTGACCATTCACGGACGAAATGTTGATGACGCGCCCGAAGCCGCGTTCCACCATGCCGTCGATGACTTGCTTCGTGACGTTGAACAAGCTCGTCAGGTTCGTGTCGATGACCGCCGTCCAATCCTCGTGCGTCATTTTGCGGAACACGACGTCGCGCGTAATGCCCGCGTTGTTGACGATCACGTCGACTTCGCCGACGTCCGCCTTCACCTTGTCGAACGCAGCCTTCGTCGATTCCCAATCGCCGACGTTACCCTCCGACGCGACGAAATCGTAGCCGAGCGCCTTCTGCTGCTCGAGCCACGTGACGCGACGCGGCGAGTTTGGCCCGCAGCCCGCGACCACCTTGAAGCCTTGCTTGTGCAGGCGCTGACAGATGCCTGTGCCGATGCCGCCCATCCCGCCCGTTACGTACGCAATACGCTGACTCATGAATCACGCTCCATTCCTGTGTATTTCGGGGACGCCTACCGGCGTCCCTCGTTTTACCGCCTTGCAATGCCCTCGCCGGCGGCTCTTGCGCGCCGCTTAGACGCGCTCGACCGCCAATGCCACACCCATCCCGCCGCCGATGCAAAGCGATGCCAGGCCGCGCTTCGCGTCGCGCTTTTGCATTTCATGCAGCAGCGTCACGAGGATCCGGCAGCCCGACGCGCCGATCGGATGGCCGATCGCGATCGCGCCGCCATTCACGTTGATCTTCGACGTATCCCAACCCATTTGCTTGTGAACGGCAAGGGCCTGCGCGGCGAACGCCTCGTTGATTTCCATGAGGTCGAGATCGCCCACCGACCAGCCGGCGCGCTCCAGGCAGCGGCGCGATGCCGGCACGGGCCCCATGCCCATCACCTTCGGATCGACGCCGGCGTTCGCGTACGCCTTGATGCGCGCAAGCGGCGTCAAACCGAGCGCTTCGGCCTTCTTGGCCGACATCACGAGCACGGCCGCCGCACCATCGTTCAGGCCCGACGCATTGGCTGCCGTCACCGTGCCTTCCTTCGAGAAGGCCGGCTTCAGGCCGGCGAGCGATTCGGCCGTCACGCCATGACGCACGAACTCGTCCGTCACGAAGCGCAGCGGTTCGCCCTTGCGCTGCGGAATGTCGATCGGGACGATCTCGTCGTTGAAGCGACCCGACTTTTGCGCCGCTTCGGCCTTGTTCTGCGACAGCGCGGCGAACTGGTCCTGCTCCTCGCGCGTAATGCCGTACTCCTTGGCCACGTTTTCCGCGGTGACGCCCATGTGGTACTGGTTATAGACGTCCCAGAGGCCGTCGACGATCATCGTGTCGACCAGTTTGGCGTCGCCCATGCGGAAGCCGTCGCGCGAGCCCGGCAGCACGTGCGGCGCCGCGCTCATGTTTTCTTGGCCGCCGGCCACGACGATATCGGCATCGCCCGAAATCACCGCGTTCGCCGCCAGCATGACGGCTTTCAGGCCCGAGCCGCAGACCTTATTGATCGTCATGCCCGGCACGGCGCTCGGCAGCCCAGCCTTGATCAACGCCTGCCGTGCGGGGTTTTGGCCCGAGCCGGCCGTCAGCACTTGGCCCATGATGACTTCGCTCACTTGTTCGGGCTTGACGCCCGCGCGCTCGAGCACCGCGCGCACGACGGCCGCGCCCAGATCCGGCGCGGCTACCTTCGCGAGCGTGCCGCCGAACTTGCCGACCGCGGTGCGAGCAGCCGATACGATCACTACGTCAGTCATTTGTGACTCCTTGCGGACGAGGCGGCCGCTTCGGCCGCGCATCGTAGTTAAAAACCTTAGAGCGTTGCCCTCGATCGATCGACCGGTCAATCGCGCTCTTGCACATAACGCCCCGGCGCGGGCTCGATGACCGGATATTCGGCCGATCCGAGCGTCTCGCGAATCTTTACCTTCTTGCCTCCGTACTGGTCGAGCCAGGCCATCCACTCCGGCCACCAGCTGCCCGGCTTCTCCCGCGCGCCTTCGAACCAGTCGTCCGGATTCTCCGGCAACGCCTTCTCATTACCTTCATGCGACCAATAGCTGCGCTTGCCCTTCGCCGGCGGGTTGATCACGCCCGCGATATGCCCCGATGCGCCGAGCACGAAACGCTTCGGCCCAGTCAGCAAAGGCGCCGACGCATACGCCGTGCGCCACGGCACGATATGGTCGTCACGCGAGCCGTAGATGAACGTCGGCACGTCGATGCGCGACAAGTCGAGCGACTCGCCGCAGACCGTGAGCGCACCCGGCTCGCGCAACCGGTTTTCCAGATAGGTGTTGCGCAAATACCAGACGTACATCGGGCCGGGCAAGTTCGTCGAATCGCTGTTCCAGTAGAGCAAATCGAACGGCGCTGGCGTGCGGCCTTTGAGATAGTTGTCGACCACATAGTTCCATACGAGGTCGTTGGGCCGTAAAAACGAGAAGGCGTTCGCGAACTCGACGCCGCGCATGAGCCCCGGCGCCGTGCCGGAAGCGCCGCCGATCGTTTGTTCGCGCATGCGGACATGCGCTTCGTCGACGAATACGTCGAGCACGCCCGTATCGCAGAAATCGAGCATCGCGGTAAGCAGCGTCATCGAGGCCGCCGGGTGCTCGCCGCGCGCCGCAAGTACGGCGAGCGCCGTCGCGATCATGGTCCCGCCGATGCAGAAACCGAACGTGTTGATTTGCTCGCGCCCACTCACGCGCTTGACGACGTCGATTGCCGTGAGCACGCCCTCGTTCACGTAGTCGTCCCAAGACTTGTTCGCGAGCGAGGCGTCCACGTTGCGCCAAGAAATCATGAAGACTTGATGCCCGCACTCCAGCGCGTGCGCGACGAGCGAACTCTCTGGCTGCAGATCGAGGATGTAGAACTTGTTGATGCAAGGCGGCACCATCAACAGCGGCCGTTCGAACACGCTCGGCGTGCGCGGCTTGTATTGGATGAGCTGCATGAGCTCGTTTTCGAAGACGACCGCGCCTTCGGTCGCGCCGATGTTTTTCCCGACGACGAAACGCGACTCGTCGCTCTGCGAGATCTTGCCCCGACGCATGTCGGCCAAGAAGTTCATCACGCCCTGACGCAGGCTCTCGCCGTGGCTGTCGAGCAGTGCCTTCTGCGCCTCGGGATTGAGCGCCAAAAAGTTGCTGGGGGAAGCGGCGGCTGTCCATTGCTGAACCGTGAAGCGAATCCGCTCGCGCGTTTTCGCATCGGTGTCGAGCGCGTCCGCCAATGCCTGCAGATACCGCGCATTGAGCAGATACCACGCCGCCATGTAGGCGAACGCAGGCGTCGCTTTCCAGGCGTCGGCGCTAAAGCGCCTATCGGGCAGCTCCGGCACGCCCTTCTCGCCCCCGCTCGCCTGCTGCTGCATGAGTGCAAGGCAGTCGCGCGAGTAGTCCGCCTGCAGTTCCCGCATACGCTCCGGGGGAATGGATGCGATCGGCAACTTCATGCCCGCGAATGCTTGCTGGGCGTCGGCCATCGAAGGCATCGGCGGCATCGCGGGCATGGGAGGCATCGTCATGCCAGGCATGCCCGGCATGCCCGGCATGCCGCCGGGCGGCATCGTGAACGGAAAAGGAAACGGCGCGGCGCCCGCCTGGCCGTTCATCGCCTGCGCGGCCAAGCCGCCGAACGGACCGGCTTGGGCCGCCGACGGCCACTTGCTCGGATCGGCGAGAGCACGCCAGGCGCCCGTCCAAGCCTCGAACATGCGCTGCATATCCGCGTTGCCGCCTTCGGCTTGCTGCTCGCGGTTCGAGGAAGTTTCGGATTGAGAAGAAGTCGATCGACGTTTTGATGCAGTCATACCCGCTTTGGCCGTGAGTCTAGGAAGACTGATTGAGAGGCGGGCATCGAACACGCTCGGGCGAACCCTTGCGACGCTCGCTGCGCCCACCCGTGCGAGCGGTCATTCTTGCCCCCGCCAGGAGGTGTGTCAATGCTTTGGACCGATTTTGCCGCAGCGCGATAGGTTTTTTATTATCGTTTTCCCGATGTCGATCGAAAACGCGCAAGCCACGTCCCGTCGGCATGTGCGCTAGGCCGCACAACGCGCCGCACACGGGGGCGAGCGCAAAAAAGGGCACTCGATCTTGTGCGCCGCGGGGCGCGGCCGACCTTGGGCGTCAGCGATTCAGCCAGATCAGCGCAGCCATGCGCCCCGTCACCCCATCGCGCCGGTACGAAAAGAAGCGCTCCCGATCCGTGACCGTGCAGAAATCCCCGCCTGTCACACGCGTGACGCCAAGCCTGGCGAGACGGACGCGCGCTAGCGCGTACAGATCCGCCCAATGCTTGCCCGGCGCGCGCTCGTGAGCAACGAACGCGCGAGCCGTCGCGCCGCGTTCGTGCGGCTCGGCAGCGGCCATGAATGCGGCGCTCACGTCCGCTCCGACCTCGAACGCCTTAGGGCCGATCGCCGGCCCCAGGTAGGCGTGCAGCGTTGCCGTCGGCCGCCCGGCGAGGGCCGCGACGCGCAGCGCGGTCTTTTCGACAATGCCCGAAACGAGGCCGCGCCAACCTGCATGCGCCGCTCCGACCGCGCGGCCCTCGTCATCGCAAAGCAAGACCGGGAGACAATCGGCCACCATGACGAGGCAGGCGACGCCCGGGGTGCTTGTCACGCTGGCGTCGGCGCGCACGGGCGGTCCATCGAGCGGCACTTCGTCGGCGCGGACGATCGCGTCGCCGTGAACCTGCTCGAGCCAGGCGGCGCGCACCCCAGCCAGCGCCAGCAGCCGCGAGCGGTTCTCGGCGACGTCGGCCGGATCGTCACCCGTGTGAAGCCCGAGGTTCAGACCGCCGGCAGCCTCGCGTGCGTGCGCCCAGCGACCGTACGGCGGCAGGCTGACACCGCCCGCGCGCGTCGTCACGAGCGCGCCGACGCGCGGCGAAACGCGCCAATCGGGGCTTAAACAATCGGCTTGCGTCAAGGCGGGTTCGCTCATTGGGCCCTTGCTTCACTCGAGGTCTTCATCGTCGTCGCTCTCGCCGTCATGTCCCGCTTCATCGCCGTCGAAATCGTCATACGAAACAACCTCATCGAATTCCTCGCCTTCGAAGGCGGCCGTTTGCTGCCCGAAGCCGAGCGCATGGACGAGCTCCTCCATGTCGGCCGGCAGATCGGCACGCCAACGCATCGACCTGCCGGTGCTCGGATGCACGAGCCCCAGCTGCCACGCATGCAGCGCTTGCCGCGCGAAGCCGCCGGGCAGCGGCACGCTCGAGCGGCGTCCGCGCGCGCTGCCATAGACGGGATCGCCGAGCAGCGGGTGCCCCGCGTGCGCGCAGTGAACGCGTATTTGATGCGTGCGCCCCGTTTCGAGATCGCAATGGATCGCGCTCACGGTCTGCCGCTGCCAGATGGTTTGATCGACGAGACGGAAACGCGTGCGCGCGCTCTTGCCCGTCGAGCCGGCGACGACTGCCATGCGTGTGCGTTCGCGCGGGTCGCGCCCGATCGGGGCATCGATGATGCCTTCATCGGGCATGGCTCCCCACACCAGCGCGACATACCGGCGCTTCACGGTGCGCGCCTGCAACTGACGCACGAGATCGGTCTGCGCTTCGAGCGTACGCGCGACGACCATGAGCCCCGAGGTTTCCTTATCCAGCCGATGGACGATTCCCGCGCGCGGCAAACCCGCGGCATCCGGATAGCGATGCAGCAGCCCATTGAGGATCGTGCCGCTCCAATTGCCCGCGGCGGGATGGACCACGAGACCGGCCGGCTTGTCGATGACGAGCAGCGTCGCGTCTTCGTACACGATCTCGAGCGGCACGGGCTCGGGGGTAAACGCAAGCTGTTCGGGCAACAAATCCGGCGTAAGCTCGATGCGCGCGCCAAGCGGCACGGCCTGCCTGACCCTGGCGGGCGCGCCGTTGAGCAGCACGCGGCCCGCTTCCGTCCAGCTTTGCAGACGGCTGCGCGAAAACTCGGGAAACACTTTCGCGAGTACTTTGTCGAGCCGATCGCCGGCCAGCTCGGCGGGTACGAGCGCCACGCGCGGTGCGTCGCCGTGGGCCTGCGTCGGCGCGCTTTCAGGCGCGAAGGCGCTGTCGCCCGTCGCCTCGCTTTTATGCGCGTCGGCGCGGCTGGCGCTTCGGCTATAATCGTCGCTTCTATCGATAGGGCCGAGCATGTTGCCGGACGAACGTGTGCGGGTCATTGAAACTGGGTCACTGAGTGAGACTGATTGCTAGGATGCATGGAGAAATGCGGCGAGCCTTCAACACCTTGATGCGCACGGCTTCGTGCGCGGCGAGCCGCGCTGCGAAGCGTGCGGTTCAATCCGCTTCGGCTGGCCTTGCCCTCGCCGCGGCCGCGGTGCTCGTGGCGGGCTGCCACGGCCTGCCGCAAAAAACGGACGAGACGGCCGCCTGGCCGAACAACAAATTATACTCGGAGGCTCAAGACGCTTTGACCGGCGGCGATTGGGGCAAATGCGCGAAATATTTTGAAGCGCTCCAGGGCCGCGATCCGTTCGGTCACTTCTCCCAACAAGCCGAAATCAACGTCGCCTATTGCAACTGGAAGGACAGCGAAACGGCGGCAGCCGATCAAGCCATCGACCGCTTCATTCAGCTGCATCCGGATCATCCCGACATCGCCTACGCGTACTATCTGAAGGGGATGATTCACTTTAACGACGATCTGGGTCTGTTCGGCCGCTTCTCCGGCCAGGACATGAGCGAGCGCGATCCGAAGTCGCTGCGCGAGTCGTACGATGCGTTCAAGGTCGTCGTCGACAAGTACCCCAACAGCAAGTACGCGCCCGACGCCGCCGCGCGCATGCGCTACATCGTCAACGCACTGGCCTCGTATGAAGTGCATGCGGCGGATTATTACTATCGCCGCGGCGCCTACGTGGCCGCCATCAATCGCGCGCAGTTGGCCATCAAGGAGTACAAGAACGCGCCGGCGATCGAAGATGCGCTTCACATCATGATGTTGTCGTACACGAAGCTCAACGAACAGAAGCTGGCCGACGATACGCGCCGTGTGCTCGCCGGGACGTTCCCCGATAGCCCCTACATCACCGGCCACGCGCGCCCCGGCACGCAAAAGTCGTGGTGGCAGTTCTAAGCACGACCCACGTCCGGCGTTCGACGATCCGCGCCTGACTCTAAAAAGAAAAACCCGGCAGCGCCGGGTTTTTCTTTTTGAGGCGCTTTGCCCGCCGGCGCGCGGCGCCCGCTACAAGCCGTCCGCCGCGCTCGTCGCCTTTCCCGCGAAAAATTCACGGACCACGTCGATCTCGCGCGTGCGCTTGAACGGCGGCAGGCTCTGCCAGATTCGACGCCCGTACGGCTTGTCGACAAGACGCGTATCGCAGATCATCAGCACGCCACGATCCGTTTCCGCGCGAATCAAGCGGCCCGCCCCCTGCTTCAGGGTGATGACGGCTTGCGGCAGTTGATGGACGGCGAACGGGCTCAAGCCCTTCTTCGTCAGCGCGTCGAGACGCGCGGATAGAACGGGGTCGTCAGGCGGCGCAAACGGCAGCTTATCGATGACAACGAGCGAAAGTGCATCCCCACGTACGTCGACACCTTCCCAAAAGCTTTGACTGCCGACGAGGATCGCGTTGCCGTAGGCACGAAAGCGATCGAGCAACTCGGTACGGCTGGCATCGCCCTGCTGGAGCAGCGGCGTCGACCATCCGCGCGCCTCGATGAGCTCGCGCAGCTTGCCCGCGATACGGTCGACCGCGCGCAACGTCGTGCATAAGACGAACACGCCGCCGCCGGCGGCTTCGATGGCCGGAAGCGCGGCCTCGAACACGGCATCGGTGAACGCCGGCGAAGACGGCTGCGGTAAATTGCGCGGCACATAAAGCAGACCTTGCGTGCCGTAGTCGAACGGGCTCGGCAGTGTCATCGAGCGACGTGCGTCGAGGCCCATTTGTGCCGCGTAATGCGTGAAGTCGCCTCGCACCGACAGCGTCGCCGATGTGAAAATCCAGGCTCGCGGCACGCCGGCGCGTTGCTTGGCAAAGATCGGAGCGACCGACAACGGCGTTTCGTGCAACTGGACGGAGTGCGAGAACACTTCGACCCAGCGGATGCGCTCGTTGGAATCCGATTGTGCCGATGAGGCGGCGCTCGATGCACCTGCGCCTGCGGACGCGGACGTGACCGATGAAGTAGTCGACGCACTGTCATCGGGCAACGCAGTCCACCGTGCGAGTTGGTCCTGCAACTCGCGCGCGCGCCTCAGGCAAGCGCCCAGCGATTCCGCGCGCTCCGCTTGCCCCGCAAGTGCGGTCGCGAGCGCACCGAGCGCTTCCTCGAGCGCGTCGAGCGCACCGTAGAGCGCGTGGCCTTCACCCAGTTGAGCGGCCGACACGCGCAGGCTGTCGTCCTTGAAAGCGAGCCTCACGTCGCGCGCCGCGCGCTCGAGCGTCGCCCCCACCTTGACCCATTCGACCGAATCGCGCGCATGCGCGAGCCCTTCGGCCACCGAGTCGCGTGCAAGCTCGAGCAGTTGGGTCGTCGATAGCGTTTCGCCGAAAAAAAGCGTTGCCGTTTCCGGCAGTTGGTGCGCTTCGTCGAAGACTATCGTATTGGCGGTGGGCAGCAACTCGGCCATGCCCGTATCGCGCAGCATGATGTCGGCAAAAAACAGATGGTGATTGACGACGACGATATCGGCCTGCTGCGCCTCGCGCCGCGCCTGCATCACGAAGCATTCCTTGTAGTGCGGGCACTCCTGCCCTAGGCAGTTCTCGCGCGTTGAAGTCACCATGGACCAGACGGCGGCCGTCTCGGGCACGCTCGCCAATTCGGCTTTGTCGCCCGTGCGGGTGAGCTTGGCGAAGCGCACGATGTCCTGCAGATACGCCGTGTCTTGCCGCGACGGCAAACGGCCATTGTCGGCCGTGCGTTGCAGGTAGTAGTGGCAGAGGTAGTTGGCGCGACCTTTGAGCATCGCGACCGACACGGGCACCGCTAGCGCGTCGCGCACGGTCGGAATGTCACGTTGGAACAGCTGATCCTGCAAATGCTTGGTGCCCGTCGAGACGATCACCTTCCCGCCCCAAAGCATCGCGGGAACGAGATAGGCATAGGTCTTTCCCGTACCTGTGCCGGCCTCGACGATCAACGTGTTTTCGCCCGCGGCGCCCTCGGCCTCTTGCGTCGTCTCGCCGGCCGAGCGCTCGACGGCGCCCTGAGCATTGGCATCGGCGCGCAGGCGCCTCGCCGGACGGCGCGCCGCTTCGAACATCGCAGGCTCGGGCATTGCGCGCCCCGAAGCTTCCATCGCGGCGGCTACCGCACACGCCATCTCGATTTGGGAAGCCCGCGGCCGGTAACCGTCGATCGTGCGCGCGAGCAGACCGTCGTTCGCGAAAATGGTGTCCAGTTCGGCGCGCCGACGCGGGGCGAGCGCCGCCGCGAGCGCATGGGGCGCGCTCACTGGGCGTGCCGAGGACGCCCGCTGATCGGCGCCCTCCGGGGCTGCCTCGGGCAAGTTTGGCGCCGCAATATGCGGCGCGCTGGAAGTGGCATCGAGCGGTGAATTCAAGGCAAGCGTTTCCCTGCAATGACCGGCGCGAAGCGCGCGGCGAATACGCCTGCCCGCTCGCCGCTTACGCGTGTTTGTCCGGTTCGAGCTGCAATTGCAGCAACAAGATGTCGTCTTTGACTTTGAGTTTGCGCTTTTTCAGTCGCCGCAACTCGAGGTCGGTAATATCGGAGGAGGTTGCCAATCGGTCGATCATGCGATCGAGTTCGTTATGCTCCGACTGCAATTGCAAGATACGGTTGCGAAGCGTGTCGGGTTGGATCGCCTGTTGGCCGCGCATGGTCGCCTCCTCGGTTCGTTAGGCGCCAAGCCGCCCACGCGGCCACTGCGCCTGAGGTTGCCGTCCAGCAAAACGCCCTGCCTCAGTCGCTGTCCTGCTCCTGCTGAGAGCGCTTCTGCTGTTCCTGCTGCATCTGCTCCTGCTGCTTTTCCTGCGCCTTTTGTGCAGCCTGCTTCTGGCGGGCCTCGACATCGGCCTTGTGCTGCTTGGCGTCCGTCTGCTTCTGTTCGTACCGCTGCGCGCGCTGGGCCCGCTCTTTGGCGTCGTGCGCCGCATTCTGCCGCGCCTGATCGAGCTTGCGCTGGAAGTCGGCTTGCTTTTGATCGTAGGCCGCCTGATTCGCGGCATGCTGCGGCGCTTCGGCATTGCGCTGCGCTTGATCCAGTGCATGCTGCCGCTGCTTGTCCTCGAAGGCTTGCGTGCTTCGCGCCTCGGCGGCCGCTCGCTGAGGCGCCTCCTGCGCATCGCGGGCGCGCTGCAGCGCTTCCTGCTCGTCGCGCTGCTGTGCGTGGGCGGAGCGCCGCTCGTCGTCCAACGCGAGTTGCTCGGCGTGAATCTGCCCGCGCACGGCGCGCATCTTGTCGCGCGCGCGCCCCAAGCAGGCGTTGACGAAAAACTTGCTGTAGCAATCGTGCACGGCGACGCCGTACACGTAGTCGTTCTCGGCCGTGCGTGTGTCGAGCGCTCGCTGGCGTGCATCGAAATCGCCGGACTGCGCGGGCGCGATCCCGCTAGCGGCGACGGCAGCGCCCGCGGGGGCGGCGGGCACGTCTTGTGCAAACGCCACGCCGGACACGCCGAGCGGACACGCCAATGCCGCCACGGCCAAGACGGCGCCGCGCAGCGCGACGATAAAACGGGTAGTGAGCAACGTGGTAGGCGGGGATCGGAACATGGGCGAAATTCTAACATCCGCGCTCGACCGCTCGGGCATTTATGGCAAAATGCGCCGCTTCAGCAACCCGGCCTCCAGGCTGCGTTTCCGCACTTTCGCGGCGCGCCGCACGGGGCCCAGCAGCCAATCGCTCCTTCTATGACGGACACCGTAGCTCTCAAGATCGTACAGCGCATTGCCGCCGAATTGACCGTGCAGCCGCGCCAAGTCGCCGCGGCGGTTCAACTGCTCGACGAAGGCGCCACTGTCCCGTTTATCGCGCGCTACCGCAAGGAAGTGACGGACAACCTCGACGATACGCAACTGCGGCAGCTCGAAGAACGCCTTCTCTATCTGCGCGAAATGGAGGATCGACGCGCGACGATTCTCGCGAGCATCGAGGAACAAGGCAAACTCACCGACGAGTTGCGCGTCGCGATCGATGCCGCCGACAGCAAGCAGGTGCTTGAAGATCTGTACCTGCCGTACAAGCCGAAGCGCCGCACGCGGGCGCAGATCGCCCGGGAGGCCGGGCTCGAACCGCTCGCGCAGGCCTTGTTGGCCGATCCGCGCCTCGATCCGCAGAGCGAAGCCGCCGCCTACGTCGATGCCGAGAAAGGTGTCGCCGACGTCAAGGCCGCGCTCGACGGCGCCCGCGACATCCTATCTGAGCAGTTCGGCGAAACGGCCGAGTTGCTCGGCAAGCTGCGCGACTACCTCTCGGACCGCGGCGTCGTCTCCTCGTCCGTCATCGACGGCAAGGAAAACGAGGAAGGCGAGAAATTCCGCGACTACTACGACTACGCGGAGACGTTGAAGACCGTTCCCTCGCACCGCGCGCTCGCCTTGTTCCGCGGCCGCAACGCAGGCGTGTTGACGGTCAAGCTCGGCCTGGGCGAGGAACTCGACGCGCAAGTGCCGCATCCGTGCGAAGCGATGATCGCGCGACACGCCGGCATCTCGAATCAGAACCGCCCCGCCGATAAATGGCTTTCCGACGTCTGCCGCTGGTGCTGGCGCGTCAAAGTGCAGCCGCATCTCGAAAACGAATTGCTGACCCGATTGCGTGAGAGCGCCGAACACGAAGCAATTCGTGTCTTCGCCCGCAATTTGAAAGATTTGCTGCTCGCGGCGCCGGCCGGGCCGAAGGCCGTCATCGGCCTGGATCCGGGCTTGCGCACCGGCGTCAAAGTGGCGGTGGTCGATCGCACGGGTAAGCTCCTTGCCACCGATACCATCTATCCGCACGAGCCGCGCCGCGATTGGGACGGCTCCATCGCCAAGCTGGCGCGCATCGCCGCGCAAACGCAAGCCGAACTCGTCAGCATCGGCAACGGCACGGCGTCGCGCGAAACGGACAAGCTCGCCAGCGAACTCATGACGCGCCACCCCGAGCTCAAGCTGCAAAAGATCGTCGTGTCCGAAGCGGGCGCTTCGGTGTACTCGGCGTCGGAGCTTGCCGCGAAAGAGTTTCCGGAACTCGACGTTTCCCTGCGCGGCGCCGTGTCGATCGCGCGCCGCCTGCAAGACCCGCTCGCCGAACTCGTCAAGATCGAGCCGAAAGCCATCGGCGTGGGACAGTATCAACACGACGTGAATCAGCGCGAACTCGCGCGCGCGCTCGACGCAGTCGTCGAAGATTGCGTGAACGCCGTCGGCGTCGATGCGAATACCGCGTCGGTGGCGTTGCTCGCCCGCGTGTCGGGGCTCAACAGCACGCTCGCACGCAATATCGTCGAGTTTCGCGACGCGAACGGGCCGTTCCCCTCGCGCGAGCATCTGCGCAAAGTGCCCCGTCTCGGCGACAAGACATTCGAGCAAGCGGCCGGCTTCCTTCGCATCAACGGCGGCGAAAACCCGCTCGATCGCTCGTCGGTGCACCCTGAAGCGTATCCTGTCGTCGAGCGCATCCTCGCGAAGATCCGCAAGCAAATCGATGGCGTGCTCGGCAACCGAGAAGCACTTGCCGGACTGTCGCCGGCCGAATTCGTCGACGAGCGCTTCGGCCAGCCTACCGTCCGCGACATCCTTGCAGAGCTGGAAAAACCGGGCCGCGATCCGCGCCCCGAGTTCAAAACCGCGACGTTCCGAGAAGGAGTCGAGAGGGTCTCCGACCTCACGCCCGGCATGCTGCTGGAGGGTGTCGTCACCAACGTGGCGGCATTCGGCGCCTTTGTCGACATCGGCGTACACCAAGACGGGCTGGTGCACGTATCGGCCATGTCGACGAAGTTCATCAAGGATCCGCACGAAGTGGTCAAGGCGGGGCAAGTCGTCAAGGTCAAAGTGCTCGATGTCGACGTCAAGCGCCAGCGTATCGCGCTGACGATGCGGCTGACCGACGATGCGGCGCCGGCCCCGCGGGCGGGCGGTCGAGACGACCGTGGGAGCGGTACGCCCCGTTCGGGCGGCGGAGCGCGCGCCCCCCAGCGCACGCGTGAATCGGAGCCGGCAGGCGCAATGGCCGCGGCATTCGCGAAGCTCAAGCAGCGTTGATGCCTTGCAGGTGAGCGGCCGCCTCGACCGGCCGCGCCCCTTGCGGGCGCCGATTGCCGAGATGCCCGCCTCTACCGGTCGGTAAGCGCGATAGTCACTCGGTAGCGAAAAAAAACCCACGTCTTACGGAGAACGAAAGACGTGGGTTTTTCTCGTCGACGCGTAGGGGCGGATGGCCGAAGCCTTCGCATCCTGCCGCCCCGCGCCAATCAAATTTCGATCTTCGTGCCGAGTTCAACGACCCGATTGGCCGGAATGCGGAAGAAGTCGGTGGGCTTCGCGGCGTTCTGATGCATCCACGCGAAAATGCGCTCCCGCAGGATGGACATGCCTGGAAGCTGCGTCGGCACGACGGTTTCACGGGCTAGGAAGAACGACGTATCCATCAATTCGAATTGCATCCCATGCGTGCGCTCGAGTTCGAACAGCACGGCCTTCACATCGGGCGTTTCGTTAAAGCCGTAAGCAGCCCGAACGAGATACATACCGCCGCCCACTTCCTTGAGCGTCATGCGCTCGTCGTCGCGGACATAGGGGATATCGTGCGTGACGAATGTCAGAAACAGCGTCCGCTCATGCAGCACTTTGTTGTGCTTGAGGTTATGCAGCAAGCTAACGGGCACGAGCGAATCGCTGCCCGTGAGGTAGATGGCCGTTCCTGAAACGCGGTGCGGAGGATGAGCAAGCAGCCCTTGAACGAACGGCGCGAGCGGGATACCGTCCGCCGCCGTGCGCTCCTTGACGAGCATTCGGCCCTTGTACCAAGTCATCAACAGGAAGAATAACAACGCACCGATGCCGAGCGGCAGCCATCCGCCTTCCGCGACCTTAAGCAAGTTCGCGCCGAAGAACGCGATGTCGACCGCCATGAAGGCGGCGATGATGACGGCCACGAGGGCCTTGTTCCAATTCCAGACCTTCACCATCACCACGCACGCCAGAACGGTCGTGATGACCATCGTGGTCGTGACCGCAATACCGTATGCGGCGGCCAGGTTGTCCGAACTCTTGAAGCCGACCACGACGCACAGGATGATGAACAGCAACAGCCAATTGACCACGGGGACGTAGATTTGGCCAATTGCAAGCTCGGACGTATGCAGCACCTTCATACGCGGCACGTAACCGAGCTGGATAGCTTGGCTGGTAAGCGAATACGCCCCTGAGATCACGGCCTGCGAGGCAATGACGGTCGCCACGGTGGACAGCACCACGAGCGGAAGCAGCGCCCAATCGGGCGCCATCAAGAAAAACGGGTTGGCGATCGCCTTCGGGTTTTGCATCAGCAGCGCACCTTGGCCGAAATAGTTCAGCACGAGCGACGGCATGACGAGCAGGTACCAGGCAAGACGAATCGGCCGTGCGCCGAAATGCCCCATATCCGCGTACAGCGCTTCCGCGCCCGTTAACACCAAGAACACCGAACCCAGGACGACGTACGCCTGCAGCATGTGTGCATGCATGAACGAGAACGCGTAGTACGGATTGAGCGCGGCGACGATCTGCGGGGCGCGGGCGATATGGTTGACGCCAAGCAACGCAAGGATGGCGAACCAGACAAGCATGATCGGCCCAAAGAGCTTGCCGACGAGCGAGGTCCCGTGCCGCTGAATCCAGAACAGCGCGACGAGGATGATCATCGTGAGCGGCAAAACGAGATGCGACAGATGCGGTGTTGCAATCTCGAGCCCCTCGACCGCCGAAATGACGGAAATCGCAGGCGTGATGACGGCGTCGCCGTAAAACATGCAGGCGCCGAATATGCCGAGCATCATCAGCACGCCCGTGACCCGCGATTTCGACGAAAAAGGCCTCAGCGACAGCGCCATCAGCGCGAGGACGCCGCCCTCGCCGTTATTGTCGGCGCGCATCACGAACAGCACATACTTGATCGACACCACGAAGATGATCGCCCAAAACAGCAGCGAGATCACCCCGAGGATCGAATGATCGGTCAGGGCAATCCCATGCGCCGGGCTAAAGGCTTCCTTCAGCGCGTACAGCGGGCTGGTACCGATGTCGCCGAACACTACGCCGATCGCCGCCAGCGCAAGCGACGGCAAGGAATGCCGACGAACGTTGTCGTGGTTGTTCTCTGTCATAAACGCGAGCGAATCCTACCGAATGACCTTGGAGCGAGCGCTATTCTAGCGGCGCTTCAGCGCGGGATACACATAAAAAGAGCGGAGTCAGTCGACTCCGCTCGATCGTCGATGCACGCCCGCGGCGGCAATCAAATTAAACGCAACTTACGTGCCGGACGATTCCTGCGCGACGCCACGCTTGATCCACGCACCTAGATTGTGCGGCCGAACGGTGTCCCATTCCTCGAACGGCTGGTGAATCCACGGGTTAGTCGGCAAATGTTGGACAAAATAGTCCGGCTTGACCTTCGAACAGCCCTTGTACCAGAGTACGGCGGAGCGCACGGCCGCCACAGCCGGATAGCGCTCTTTCAAATGCTGCTGAACACGCGCCAGCGTGACGCCCGAATCGACGAGATCGTCGACAAGCAGAACGTTGCCGGACAAGTCGCCCCGCGTCATGGTGATGTACTGAGCGATGTCGAGCTCGCCCTGCTGGGTGCCGGCCGCCTCGCGGTAGGAACTCGTCGCGAGAATCGCAAGCGGCAAGTCGTAGATGCGCGAGAGCTGGTCGCCCACACGCAACCCGCCGCGCGCCAAGCACAGGATCTTGTCGAATTTCCATCCCGAATCGTGCACGGCGAGCGCCAACAACTCGATGAGCCGGTGATACTCGTCCCAGTTCACCCAGAGGTTCTTCTCGTCGTTGCGCGGATCGGTCATGGCGATCATCGTCATGCTCTGCGTCATCGGTTAAACCTTGAACGGGTGGCGCAGCAAGATCGTTTCGTCGCGATCGGGGCCCGTCGATACCATGTCGATCGGCACGCCGGCCACTTCCTGCACGCGCGTCAGATACGCCTGCGCGTTCGCCGGCAAAGCGTCCCATTGCGTGATGCCGATGGTGCTCTCCTTCCAGCCGCCGAACGTTTCGTACACGGGCTCGCAACGCGCGACTTCGGCGGCGCCGCGCGGCAGCAGGTCCGCACTCTTGCCGTCCATCGTGTAGCCCACGCACAGCTTCACTTCGTCAAGACCGTCGAGTACGTCGAGCTTCGTGATGCAAAGACCCGAGACGCCGTTGATCTGGATCGAACGACGCAGCGCCGCGGCGTCGAGCCAGCCCGTACGGCGCGGCCGGCCGGTGACGGAGCCGAATTCCTTGCCGACGTTCGCAAGCGTCAGACCGATCGCTTCCTGACGCTCCGGGTTATCGGCATCGTAAAGTTCGCTGGGGAACGGCCCCGAGCCCACGCGCGTGCAGTAGGCCTTCGTGATGCCGAGAATGTAATGGAGCTTCTGCGGACCCACGCCTGCGCCGGCCGTGGCCGCGCCCGCGACGCAGTTGCTGGATGTGACGAACGGATAGGTGCCGTGATCGATATCGAGCAGCGTACCTTGCGCGCCCTCGAACAGCAGATTGCTACCGGCCGCGTTGGCGTCGTACAAGCGGCGCGAGACGTCGGTGACCATGGGCGCGAGGCGCTCCGCGTAACCGAGCATCGTATCGAGCGTTTGCTGGAAATCGACGGCCGGCGCACCGAGATACTGCGTCAGCACGAAATTGTGGAAGTCGAGGTTCTCGCGCAGGCGTTCGGCAAACGCCTCAGGCGCGAACAAGTCTTGGACGCGCAGCGCACGGCGGCCGACTTTGTCCTCGTAGGCAGGCCCGATGCCGCGCCCCGTCGTACCGATCTTACCCGCGCCGCGGTGCGCCTCGCGCGCTTGATCGATCGCGATGTGGTACGGCAGGATCAGCGTCGTGGCTTCGGAGATGAACAGGCGTTTGCGCACGTCGAGGCCAGCGGCTTCGAGTTCTTCGATTTCCTTGAACAGGGCCTCGGGGGAAAGCACGACGCCGTTGCCGATGTAGCAGGCGACGCCCGAGCGCATGATGCCCGACGGAATGAGGCGCAAGATGGTTTTCTTGCCGCCGATGATGAGCGTATGGCCGGCGTTGTGACCGCCCTGGAAACGCACGACGCCTTGCGCGTGGTCCGTCAGCCAGTCGACGATCTTGCCCTTGCCTTCATCACCCCATTGAGTCCCGACAACGACGACATTGCGCCCCGGGGCCGCATTCACTGCACTGGCAGACATGTTGTTTCGTTAGCTGGTTAAAAACGTATTCTACCCATGTTCGCTGAAGCTTCCGAATTTTTCCGTTTCGCTTCAACGGCATGGACCTTTCGCGTGCCGATTTTCGGCACGCCGCCGGCGACCGATTCAGGAGGCCGGATTCGGCTCGCGGGCCTCCACGACCCAAGCGCTGTCGCGCTCGACGAGCACTCGGTCGAACGCGAATTCGTCGAGTGCGTGATCGTGCCCCGGTAGCGCCTGGATCACGACTTCGCCCCCATCGCGCAGCGCGGCGACGCGTTCGCGCAACACGTCGTCATGCTTCCACGGCGCCAAAATCGCGCTGCTGCGCGCCTCGATCGGCGAAATCCTCGCGACCTCACGCAGATCGAGCGAGAAACCCGTGGCTGGGCGGGCGCGGCCATACGCCTGGCCCACGTGGTCGTAACGGCCGCCGCGCGCAAGCGCGTTGGGCACCCCGTCGACGTAAGCCGAGAACATGACGCCGCTGTGATACGCATAGCCGCGCAGATCGGCCAGATCGATGGCCGCCTGGGCGCCCTCGACGTGCGCCGCCAAAAACGACAGATCGTCGAGCGCACGCGTGATCGCCGGCCATTGCGGCAACCGCTGGCGCGCAGCGTCCAACACCGACGCATCGCCGTACAACGACGGCAACGCGCGCAACGCGTCGCGCACGACAGGATCGAGATCCTGCGTCAGCTCGGCGATACGCGGCACGTCCTTGCCCGCCAGCGCATCGTAGAGCGTTGCACCGCGCTCGGCCGCGACACGGTCGTGCTCGAACAACGCGAGCAGAACGCCCGCGTGGCACAGATCCAGCCTGACGTGCCCGATGCCGGCCAAGCGCAGCACGTCGAGCATCAATTGCTGGATCTCGAGATCGGCCTCGAGCCCCGCATGGCCGTAGATTTCCGCGCCGATCTGAATTTGCTCGCGCGTGGCGTGCAACCCTCGCGGGCGCGTGTGCAGCACGCTGCCGGCATAACACAGCCGGGTCACGCCCTGGCGATTGAGCAGGTGGGCATCGATGCGCGCCACTTGCGGCGTCGTATCGGCGCGCAGCCCAAGCGTGCGGCCCGACAGCTGGTCGACGAGCTTGAACGTGCGAAGGTCCAAATCGCTGCCGCCGCCCGTCAGCAGCGACTCCAAGTACTCGAGCAGCGGCGGCATCACCATTTCGTAGCCGTAGGTGCGGAAGCGATCGAGCAGCGCACGGCGCAACTCTTCGATTTTGCGCGCCTCGGACGGCAGTACATCGGCGATATTTTCGGGGAGCAACCAGGTCGACATCGGTGAAATCCTACGACGTTAGTGGGGGCCCGCGGCGCGGCCCAAAGCCAGTGGAGCGAAGCACGAAGCGGCGCCGGGCGGCGTTCGCGCGGACGTTCGAGATCGCGCTCAGGTAGCCGCGACGAGCAGCAGCAAACCGAGCGCCATGACGATCAACCCACCGATACGAATGTGATGCGCCGGGCGTTCCGCTATTTTACGAAAGGTCTCGCGCCACGCCGTCGGGAAGACGAACGGAAACATGCCCTCGATGATGAGCATCAGTGCGATCGCAAGCAATAACGAGCCGGCCATGTCCATGGGGATGCCGGCGCCGCCTATTGGTCGGCGGCGCCCCTGAATCAGTGTTTGCGTGAAGTCGATGCGGCCGGGTTGTTGGCTACGGCACCCCCGTCGGGGCCGCGCATGAAGCGGAAAAATTCGCTGTCGGGATCGACGACGATGACGTCGCCCGGTTTGAACACGCTCCGGTACGCCTGCAGGCTTTGGTAGAACTGATAAAAGCCTGGGTCGCGGCCGAACGCGTCGGCTGCGATAGCAGCCGCTTTCGCGTCGCCCTCGCCCTTCACGGTTTGCGCCGTGGCATAGGCATCGGACAACACGGCCTCACGTTGCCGCTGCGCGTCCGCTTTGATTTGAGACACTTCGGCCGCGCTCCGCGCACGCTCGTCGCTCGCCAATTTTTCGCGCGCCGCCGCCATGCGTTTGTAGACGGCCTCGGCGCTCGCCTGCGGAAAATCGACGCGAAGAAAACGCAGATCGACGACATCGATGCCGAGCGAACTCGCCGCGCTCGCCACGGCCGTGCTCGCAGCTTGCGCGACTTGCGCCTCGTTCGATAGGACGTCGCCGAGCGCCCGCTTTGCGAACGCGTCGCCGAGTGCGGTGCGCACTTGCGCGGCGAGCCGGTCGATCGCGCTTTGCTGATCGCCGTCCGTTTCGTTGAAGAGCTTGAGCGGGTTCGTCACGCGATACTTGAGCACCGGCGTGACAAGCAGATCGGCTTTGTCCGCGGTGACATAGCGATCGGCATCGGTCGGCGCCCACGTCTTCACGCGCGTATCGACCACCATGGCGGCTTGCAGCGGCGCCGGCAACTTCACATGCAGCCCCGGACCGACGACGGACGGATTGTCGCCGCCGTGCGAATAGACCACGGCCACGTGGCGCTGATCGACGACGAGCAACGTCGAGGATCCGACGAACAGCAAGGCCGCGATAGCGATGGCGAGCGCAACGATTCGATTCATGCCGAGCGCTCCTTATTGTTGTAGATCATCTTCGCGCGAACGGCTGCGCAACGCATCGCGCGCACGTAGAGCGTCGCTCGCGGCGGCCGCTTGGCTCGCCGGATTGGGGGCAGCGGCCGCCGGCGCGGTCGGCGCCGCGCCCGAGGCGGCCGCGGGCGCGGCGCCCGAGGCGGCCGCGGGCGCCGATGCCCCGGTTTCGGGCGCCGTGCGGCGGTTCGCTTCGAGTAGTTTGTCGAGCGACAAATTGATGGCGTTGCTGCCAGCCTTGCTGCCGACGAATACCTTCGTCGTATTGGCGTAGATGTCGCGCATGGTGTCCAGGTACATCCGCTCGCGCACGACGGCCGGCGCTTTTGCGTATTGGGCGTAGACCTGCTTGAACCGGTCGGCGTCGCCCTGCGCTTCGGACTCGACTCGGGCGGCGTACGCCTTGGCGTCGTCGATCGCGCGCTGCGCCTGCGCCTTGGCGCCAGGCAAGATTTGGCCCGCATATGCCTGCGCCTCGGCCTTGGCGCGCGAGCGCTCCTGCTGCGCACGCACTGCGTCGGCATAGGCGCTTTGGACCGCCGCCGGCGGGTCGATCGATTGAATCGTGACGCCCGTCACCGAGAGCCCGGTCTTGTAGCGGTCGAGCGCCTGCTGAATCGCCTGTACGAGCGGCTCGCGAATCGCGTCTCGATTGCCGTCCAGCAAGCTCTCGGTACTGCGCGCGCCCACGATCTCGCGCACCGCCGCCTGTGCCGCCTGCGTGACGCTGAGATCGGGGTCGGCTGTACGGAATAGATAGTCGGAAGCCGATTTCACTTGATACTGCACCGCTAGGCGGACGTCGACGATATCGCCGTCGCGCGTGATGACGGATGCGTCCTTCATGCTCGCGTCGCTCATCGCATTGCCGCGGCCGATTTCGACGGACCGGATTTGCGCGATATTGACGATCTCGTGCGTCTCGAACGGATAGGGCAGCCGCACGTGCACGCCGGGCTCGACCGTACTTCGGTATTGACCGAATTGGAGAACGACGCCGGTTTGACCGTCTTGAACGACGAACACGCCGCTGCCGAAGTAGATCGCGATGAGCACGCCGATGACGATACCCACGCCGATGCGCGCGGCGCGGCCGTTATCGGGACGACGACCGCCCGGGCCCGGGCCCGGCCCCTGCCCCTTGCCGCCGAACAAGCGTGACAAACGGCGGTTGAAGTCGCGCCACATTTCGTCGAGGTCGGGCGGCCCGTCGCCGTCGCCGCGCTTCGGCTCGTTCGGCCGTTGCCGATTGCCGTTGCCGTCGCTACGCCCCCAGCGGGGATCGCTGATCGAAAACATGGCGCGCGCACGCAGCCAGAAACTCCGCTCGTTGTATTCGTTCACCTGTGTTCGTTCGCTCGAGTTGGGAGAGCCGGTCAATGCAAATCGGAGCGCCATGTTCTCGCGTTCGACGACGCCGATGCGTCGTAGTCTTCGCGCTCATGCTCCGGCGATGTTTCTTCCGGCTGCGCTCGCCCGGTATCTGGGAGATGGTCTGAGGTGGCGATTTCAGCGATGGCTGCGCGCAGCGTATCCAAGCCCTGGCCCGTGCGCGCGCTCAAAAAGACGCGCGAAATATTACCATACTCGTCACGCTCGACCGCGTCTTTGCGCGCCGCCAATTCGGGCACGGCGTCGACCTTGTTGAAGACGAGGATCTGCCGAACCGCATGCGCGCCGATCTCGCCGAGCACTTCGTTCACCTGGTCGATCTGATCGAGCCGCACCGCGCTCGATGCGTCGACGACATGCAGCAAGAGATCGGCGTGAATCGTTTCCTCTAGCGTTGCCCGAAATGCAGCCACGAGTTGGTGCGGCAATTCGCGAATGAAGCCCACCGTATCGGAGATGATCACCTGCCCCGCGTCTTCGCCTAGATAGAGCCGCCGCGAGGTGGTGTCCAGCGTCGCGAACAGTTGATCGGCCGCATAAGCTTGCGCCTTGGTCAGGGCATTGAACAGCGTCGACTTGCCCGCGTTCGTATAGCCGACGAGCGAGACCGACATCGCACGATTACGTGCGCGCTGACGCCGCTGCGTGCCGTGTTGGCGGCGCAGCTTGTCGAGACGGCCCTTGAGCATCTTGATGCGCTCGCCGATCAAGCGACGGTCGGTTTCGAGCTGCGTTTCACCGGGGCCGCGCAAGCCGATACCGCCCTTTTGCCGCTCGAGGTGAGTCCATGCACGCACGAGGCGCGTCGCCATGTATTGCAATTGCGCCAACTCGACTTGCAGCTTGCCTTCGTGGCTGCGCGCCCGCTGCGCGAAGATGTCGAGAATCAAGCTCGTGCGATCGACAACTCGCCGGTTAAGCGCACGCTCCAAATTGCGCTGCTGCGCCGGCGCCAGCGCATGATTGAAAATGACGATTTCGACGTCGTTGGCTTCGCAGGCCAAACGCAATTCCTCGGCCTTGCCGCTGCCGACGAACAATGCGGCATCGGGGCTCGAGCGGCGCCCGGTCAAGGTGACGGCAGGATGGGCGCCCGCGCTTTGCGCGAGCAGGCTGAGTTCTTCGAGACTGGCTTCGAAATCGATTTTGCCGAAATCGACGCCGACAAGCGCTGCGTTGATCAAATTGATGAGCGTCTAAATGAGACGCGGCCGGCACGATGCGCCGATCGTCGGCGCCGTGCCGGCCGCTGGGATGAATTTAGGCCGTTTCCGAATCAGGATGGAAATTGACCGGACGGGCCGGCACCACCGTCGAAATGGCGTGCTTGTAAACCATCTGGGTCACGGTGTTCCGGAGCAACACGACGTACTGGTCGAACGATTCGATGTTCCCTTGCAGCTTGATGCCGTTGACCAAATAGATGGAAACCGGCACGTGCTCTTTGCGCAGTGCGTTCAGAAACGGGTCTTGTAACAGTTGCCCTTTGTTGCTCATAGCAAACTCCGTCGTTTTTTTGCAGGTTGGATCCAGATTGGGACGAAGAAAAAGAAATCCGCCACCAATCGCTACACTATAGCCGATTTTCGTTGGCGCACGCTCCGCTAGGCCGTCCGGCCGAGCCGCGCCGGAGCTCGGTCAGCCCTTGTCAGCGTACGGATTCGTCGACGAACGGAACTCTATGCGCAATGGAGTGCCCGTCAACGAAAAAGTTTCTCGGAAGCGGTTTTCGAGATAGCGTTTGTAGGTTTCGGTTACCGCATCGAGCGCATTGCCGTGGATGACGATGATGGGCGGATTCTGCCCGCCTTGGTGCGCATAGCGCAACTTGGGCCGTACAGGGCCGCGGCGCCGCGGCTGCTGAAATTCGACGGCCTCGATCAGCGCACGGGTGAGCTTAGGCGTCGGCAGCTTGGCCATGGCGGCCGCGTAGGCATCGTCGACCGACCGCATGAGCGCGCCGATTCCGGTCTTCTCGGTGGCCGAAATGAAGTGAAATTTTGCGAATTCGAGAAATTTAAGTTTTCGCAACATGTCCGCTTTGGTGCGCTCGCGCACATGCGGATCGAGGCCGTCCCATTTGTTCACACCAACGACGAGCGCCCGCCCTTGCTCGACGACGAACCCGGCGATGTGCGCGTCTTGATCGGAAATATCCTGGCGTGCATCGAGCAGCAGAATGACGACATTGGCGTCGGCGATCGACTGCAGCGTCTTCACGACCGAGAACTTCTCGATTGCTTCGAATACCTTGCCGCGGCGGCGCAACCCAGCGGTGTCGATCAGCGTGTAGTGCTTGCCTTGCCGCTCGAAATCCACGTAGATCGAATCGCGCGTCGTGCCCGGCATATCGAACGCGATGACCCGATCCTCGCCGATCAGCGTGTTGACGAGCGTCGACTTGCCGACGTTCGGCCGCCCGACGATCGCGATCTTGACGCCGCGAGCCTTGTTTTGCTCGTCTTCTTCTTCCGGATGGCCCGCATACGAGATTTCGAGCGCGTCGTTGATCATCTCGTTCACGCCGTCGCCGTGCGCGGCCGAAATGGCGCGCGGATCGCCGAGACCGAGTTCGTAGAAGTCGGACGCGACGGCCGTGTACTTCATGCCCTCCGCCTTGTTCACGACGAGGAAGATCGGCCTGCCCGTTTTGCGCAGGTAGTCTGCGATCGCTTTGTCCTGCGGCGCGAGCCCGTTTCGCCCGTCGACGATGAACACGACGATATCCGACTCCTCGACGGCCTGCCGCGTTTGCCGCGCCATCTCGTGCAAGATGCCGTCCTTGGCGACAGGCTCGAACCCACCGGTGTCGACGACCAGGTAGGGGCGATCGCCGACGCGCCCTTCGCCATAGTGACGATCGCGCGTCAGGCCGGGCAAGTCGGCAACCAGCGCATCGCGCGAACGGGTCAGCCGGTTGAACAGAGTGGATTTCCCCACATTGGGGCGCCCGACTAGGGCAATTACGGGTTTCATCTAACGTTGTCTAAGTGAAGCTTGCGCCATCTCGCCGGCTCGCCGAGGTGACGAGTCGCGGGCCATTGGCGTAACGCGGCGCCGCACGCGTCGTAAGCGGGTTAGGCGGCGCGGTCACGACGAACGAGCGCCGCGCATTACCGCTCGAAAATCATCACGATACAGCAGTGAGAACCGCATCGCGCATTCATTGGCCGGACGCGCGTCGCGCGCCGGTTCTAAAAAAGGCCGCGGCCGGCTGAGCCGGCCCGCGGTCACGACTGAACGTATGCCGCGCTCAGTGCGAAACAAACCCGTACAGGTCGCCGTCGTGCGTTTGCACGATCAGCGTGTTGCCCACCGCGACGGGCGCGGCCGTGATCGGGCTACCGTCCGTCTTGACGCGCGCGAGGAAGGAGCCGTCGTCGCGCGAGAGGAAATGCACATAGCCTTGGTAATCGCCGACCACGACATCGGGCCCCAGCATGTACGGCGTGCTCAGATCGCGATTCTTCAGCTTGTCGTTCTTCCAAAGCGGCTTACCCGTCGTCACGTCGAAAGCCTGCAACACCGACCAGTCGTCGGGCGCGACCACCGCCTTGCCGTCCTCGGCAAGACCGCTGACGCCTGAAAACGGCTTTTCCCACACCGGCTGGCCGTTGTTCGCATCAAAGCAGCTCAGGCGGCCTTGGAACGTCACCGCGCAAGCCTGCGCGCCGACGAGCGCGGGCGCGCCCGTCACGTCGTTGATCCGTTCCACCTCGGTTACGCCCTTCGGGAACGAAACCGGCGCCTGCCAGTAATCGTCGCCGGTCTTCAAGTTGATCGCCGCCAGCGAACCGCCCGGGAAACCGGCCAGCACGGCAACGTCCCCGGCAAAGGTCATCCCTGCCGATACGCGCAAATTGAGCGGCACCGCCCGATTGCGATATTGCCAGCGCAACTCGCCCGTGGAAGCGGTGAAGGCGCTGATTTGTCCGTCGATCGTGCGCACGATCACATAGCCGTTGCCCACGAGCGGGGGCGACACGATCTCGCCCGGCACGGATGTCTTCCAAAGCAGCTTTCCGTCGGCGCCAATCACCACGACGCCGCCCTTTTCCGCACCGACAGCCGTGTACGTGCCATCGCTGCCCACGCCCGCGGTCAGGTCCGTGTGCACCTTGGTGCGCCATACGTCCTGCCCTGTCTTGCCGTCGATCTTCGCCACCGTGCCGTTGGAGCCGGCCGCGTAGACGGCGTCGCCGACGACCGCTGGCGAGAAGAAGTAACGCCCCGCCTTGCCGACGCTCGCTTTCCAAGCCCGCTCGACGTTGAAGACAGACTTGAACTCGGTGAGAGGCACCGGATTGCGGCGTTCGTCCTTGGTGGACGAGCAAGCCGCCATCGCGAGGACGGTCATCGCGCAAGCGACGGGCACGGCGATACGTTTCAGCAAATTCATCGGTGAGCGAAGCTTCGTCAAAGGTTGTTCATAGAAGGCCGGCTGCGGCGACGCGAACGCGCGCCGCTCAGCCGCCGAGCGCGTCGAGCTTGAATTGAATGAGCTGGCGCGAAGACGTGTCGCTCTTGTTCAGCGACGACAACGCGAGCTGGTAGGCACTGCGCGCATCCGCGCGCTTGCCCGCCGCCGCCAGCAAATCGCCGCGCCGATCGGCCACGGCGCCCTGGAAGCCTTCCGGCGGCGTGCCGTCGAGCAGCGCGAGGCCCGCATCGTAGGCCTTTTCGTCCAGCAATACGGCCGCAAGGCGCAGCTTCGCGACTTCCTTGTACTCGTCGTCCTTGGCGTGGTCGACCGCCCATTGCAGCTGTGCTTTCGCGCCGGCGGCGTCGCCTGCGTCGTAGAGCGCCTTCGCAGCCGCGAGCGCCGTCATTTGGGCATACGCGGTGCCGCCGTAGCGCGACTCCATATCGCCCGCGTCACGCGCGACGGCCGCTTTGTCCTTCGAGGCGACAGCCTGCTGCACCTGTTCGTAGAGCACCGCGGCTTGCGCGGCCTGGCGGCGCTGCCAGAAATTCCAGCCGTTCCATGCCGCCGCGGCGACGAGCGCCACGAGCACGATCCAGGTGGACGTATTGCCCCATTGCGCCCACCAAGCCTTGAAACTTTCAATCGATTCTTGTTCGTCGTGATAACTCATCGCCAAGCGATTCCTTCTTGTCTCGCGCCGCTGTTGTCGTGGGCGGCGAGGGTTGCATCAGTTCTCGCCGTCTTCGGCGGTTGCAACCATCGCATTGATTAGAAATTCGGTCAAGTTTTCGACCGGAACGGCGCTCTGTTCGCTCTTTTCGCCGGTCTCGTCGCGCAACGGCTTGACGCCCACCGTGCCATTCGCCACTTCGACCTCGCCGAGGATGACAGCGAACGCGGCGCCGCTCGCGTCGGCGCGCTTCATTTGAGACTTGAAGCTGGCCGAGGCGCCGTCCGCGCTGCAGTGGAGAATGACATCGAGGCCGGTATCGCGCAGCCGCTCGGCGATGATAAAGGCCTGCTCGCGTGCGGGCTCGCCCTGATGCACGACATAGACGTCGCAGCCCTCCTCCTGCGGCACGAGCGATTCCTCCTTCAGCAATTCGAGGATGCGCTCGACGCCCATCGCCCAGCCGCAAGCCGCCGTCGGCTTGCCGCCCAGCTGCTCGATCAGCGGATCGTAACGTCCGCCCGCGGCGACCGTCCCCTGCGCGCCCAGCTTGTCGGTCACCCACTCGAACACGGTCAAGTTGTAGTAGTCGAGCCCGCGCACGAGCCGGGGATTGATCGTGAAGGGGATGTTGTTCGCCTTCAGCAAGCGCTGCAATCCATCGAAATGCGCACGTGACGCATCGCCGAGGAAATCGATGAGCTTGGGCGCATTTTGCGCGATCTCTTGCAGCGCCGGATTTTTGGTATCGAGCACGCGAAGCGGATTCGTATAGAGACGACGCTTGGCGTCCTCATCGAGCGCATCGGCATGCTTTTCAAGATACGCGATGAGTTCGACCCGATGGGCCGCGCGCTCTTCGGCGAGGCCGAGCGAGTTGATCTCGAGACGGATCCCCGTCAAACCGAGGTCGTCCCACAGACGCTGGCACATCAAGATGATTTCGGCGTCGGTGTCCGGGCCGGCGAAACCGAGGGCTTCGACGCCCACTTGGTGAAACTGCCGGTAGCGGCCGCGTTGCGGGCGCTCGTGACGGAACATCGGGCCGATGTACCAAAGCCGCTTCGGACCGTCGTAAAGCAAGTTGTGCTCGATGGCGGAGCGCACGACGGCCGCCGTATTTTCGGGCCGCAGCGTGAGATGTTCGCCATTGAGCGAATCGACGAAGCTGTACATCTCTTTTTCGACGATGTCGGTCACTTCGCCGATCCCACGCGTGAACAGCTGGGTGTGCTCGACGATCGGCGTACGGATGTTCTGATAGCCGTATGCACGCAGCATCGACTTGACCGTCGATTCGAAGAAGTCCCACAGCGCGGCATCCTGAGGCAGGATGTCGTTCATGCCTTTGACGCCGGCGAGCTTCTCGAGCTTTCTCTTCTGTTCTGTCATCGTTGTTCGGTTCGGTCTTTAATTCGCGACGCTCTGGCGGCCATAGCGGCGCTCGACGTAGTCGCTCACGATTTGCTGGAATTCCTCCGCGATCCGCTCGCCGCGCAAGGTTTTGACCTTCTCGCCGTCGATGAATACGGGCGCCGCCGGGTTTTCGCCGGAGCCGGGCAAGCTGATGCCGATGTTGGCCTGCTTCGATTCGCCCGGACCGTTGACGATGCAGCCCATCACCGCCACGTGCATCTTCTCGACGCCGGGGTATTGATCGCGCCACACGGGCATCTGCGCGCGCAGATAGGTTTGGATCTGCGAGGCAAGCTCTTGGAACAGCGTGCTCGTCGTGCGGCCGCAGCCCGGGCAGGCGATGACCATGGGCGTAAACGAGCGCAAACCCATCGTTTGCAGGATTTCTTGGCCGACCACGACTTCGCCCGTGCGCGACGCGCCGGGCTCGGGCGTCAGCGAGATGCGAATCGTATCGCCGATCCCTTCTTGCAGCAGGACGCTGAGCGCGGCCGTCGACGCGACGATCCCTTTCGATCCCATGCCCGCCTCGGTCAGCCCGAGATGGAGCGCGAACCCGCAGCGGCGCGCCAGCTCGCGGTAGACGGCGATGAGATCCTGCACGCCGCTCACCTTGCACGACAAGATGATCTTGTTGCGCGACAAACCGAGTTCGACGGCGCGCTCGGCGGAGCCGATCGCCGACTGAATCAGCGCCTCGTACATGACGCTTTGCGCTTCCCACGGCTCGCTGCGTTCGGCATTGGCGTCCATCATGCGCGCCAGCAGATCCTGATCCAGGCTGCCCCAGTTCACCCCGATGCGCACAGGCTTGTCATAGCGAATCGCCGCTTCGATCATTTGTGCGAACTGGGTATCGCGCTTGGCGCCTTGTCCGACGTTGCCCGGGTTGATGCGGTACTTCGAAAGCGCTTCGGCGCACGCGGGATAGTCGCGCAACAGCAAATGCCCGTTGTAGTGGAAATCGCCGACGAGCGGCACCGTCACGCCCATCCGGTCGAGCTGCTCGCGAATCGCGGGAACGGCGCGCGCGGCCTCCGGCGTATTCACGGTGATTCGCACGAGTTCCGAGCCCGCTTG
>DATJJH010000095.1:0-10194 GCA_035492395.1 Trinickia sp.
TATAAAGCGATCGCGCACGGAGCGCAGTTCGAGGAAGTGAACGAAGCGTTTTCTTCCGTAACCTGTTCTGCGTGCCATGCGCGCAGCGGCCCTAGCGGGCTGAAAGGCTTGCGAATAAGAGCATGGCGGTGCGGGGATTGCGGTTGTGTACATGATCGCGACATCAATGCTGCGCTGAACATTCTCCGATGCGGACGTGCATCGCCAGTCGTGGGAATCACCCGCCTTTAGGCGGGTGAGAACGTCAATTTGATGACAGAGCCTAAACGAGCTTGCCGGCCCCTTCGTTGGCCTGCCGATGCTCGGTGTCGAGCGATCGATCGGGCGACATGACGAACGAGAGCACGATGCCGATTGCCATTAGCGCCATGGATACGACGAACGGCAGATTCCAATTGCCGGTGGTATCGATGAGCCAACCGCCGATCACGGGGCTGACGATTGCGGCGAGCGCCGAGCCGCAGTTCATGATGCCGCTCGCGATGCCCGAGTGTTTCGGCGCGATGTCCATCGGCACGGCCCACATGGGGCCGATCGTCATCTCGTTGAAGAAAAAGCCGGCGCTCAGGCAAAGCGCGGCGAGCGCAATCGAGATGTTCGACAGAAAGAGGATCGGCGCGAGCGAGCACAGCGTGAGCAGCATGCAGATGCCCACCATGACGTTGCGGGCCATCCGCACGTTGCCGGTGCGGCGCAGAATCGCGTCGGTTACCCAGCCGCCGAGCCAATCGCCGATCACGCCCGCGAAAAAGACGCCCGAGGCGAACAGGGCCGACTTGCGCAGTTCAAGGTGGTAGTTGTGGAGGAAGTATTGCGGCAGCCAGCTCAAGAACAGCCACAGTACCCAGCCATAGCAGAAATAGACGGCGGTGACCGGGATCATGCGCGCGAACAGTTGGCGCCAAGGCGCGGGTGTCCGCTCTTTGTTGCCGGAGTAGGTGGCGAGCTGCTCGCATTCGCCTTCGGTGATGCGCGGATGATCGCGCGGATCGTCGCGGAAGTACCATCCCCACACCAGCGCCCAAGCCAAGCTGACGATGCCCGTGACGATGAACGCCCCGCGCCAGCTCGTGGCGACCATCAGCGAGACGATGAGCGGCGGCGCGACGGCGTTGCCGATGCGCGACGCGGCGTGCGTGATCCCTTGTGCGAAGCCCCGTTGGCTCGCGGGCAGCCAGTTCGACATCGCGCGCGTAGCCGTGGGAAACGTCGCGCCTTCTCCGAGACCCAGCAGAAGTCGGGCCACGATCATCGAGGCGAAGCCGGTGGCGAGGCCCGTCAGTATCGTCGCACCGGCCCATACGATGCCGCAAATCGCGAGCGTGCGGCGCGGGCCGAAGCGGTCGCCCACCCAGCCGCCAGCGACTTGAATGATGAGGTAGGGATAGGCGAACGCGGAAAACACGAAACCGATCTGCGTGTGCGTGAGATGCAGCTCGGCGCCGAAGGCGCTGGCGGCCGTGCTCACGTTGACGCGATCGACGTAGGTGATGAGATACATCACGCACAACAGCAACAGCACGCGCATGGTCGCTCGACGAAACATCAGCGGTCTCCTTGTAGGTGAACGGGCGCATCGCCGCGTTCGCGACGATCGCGCTTCAGTACGTCACTGCTCGGGTGCGGCTCACGAAGCTCTTCATCGGGACGGCATGGGTCGTCGCCGTCCAGCGGGTTGTGTCGCTCGAATCAGTCGAGCGTCAATTGCACTGGAGGCAGGCCCGCGATCTCGCCGCGCGCCACGGCCGGCCCCGCGGGGAAATGCATGCCCGTGTAGGAGCCGCACGTAAGCACAGTTCCCGCCGGCACGTCCAGGCCGCGCGCGGTGCAATGGTTGACGAGCCAGACCGGAAGCCGTCGCGGGTCGCCGGCCGGATTAGCAGGGATGCCTTGAACCACATTGACGTCGTCGACCAGGAAGCGCATCGACGGTGCGCCGAACGGAAAGTGTTCGTCGTAACGCACGCCCTCGCCGACGATCAACGCGCCGTGATTGAGGAGGTCGGCCAATTGCAGGCGCTTGTCGACATTCGGCCATGTCACGTAGCGGCTCGAGACGATCTCGATCGCGGCATGTACGGTGGCGATCGAGCCGAGCACGGTGCGGGCGTCGTAGGGCCCGCCATGCGCACGAAAGTCGCGTGAAAGCACGAAGGCCACCTCGAGCTCGAGAGCGGGTTTGGCGAACGCGCGGTGCTCGAGCGTCGCGGGGCCGCGATGAACATCGCACGCGGGCAGCGGCGCGCATTGCGCCGGCCCGTCGAGCGATTTCGACCCGATCTTCCATCCCCCGGGCGCTAGGTTCATCGCCCGCAATATGGCGTCTTGCACCGCATACGCTTCGTCGTCGGCCCAAAGGGCGCTGTCCTCGGGCAGCACGTCGATCCGCGCGTCCGGGCCGCCCAGGCGCGCCTGCGTCAATCGATTCGACCACTGGGCAATGCGTGCCTTGCTTGCCGTCTCGCTCGCTGGGCCCGTCATGCGGCCTCCTTCAGCTTGGGCTTGACCGCGTGGCGCATCAGATGATCCATCGCCGCGACGACGCCGCTGGCGGCCAGCTTCACACCCGCGAGATTCAGCCCCATCTCGCAGCCCGACAGCGTTGCCATGAGCGTCAGGTCGTTGCAGTCGCCGAGATGGCCGATGCGGAACATGCGACCCTTGAGCTTGCCGAGGCCGGTGCCGAGCGACATGTCGAAATGCTCGTAAATGAGCTTGCGCACGGCGTCGGCGTCGACGCCGTCGGGCATGACGACGCCGGTCAGTACGGGCGAATAGACGGCCGAATCAGCGCATTGAATCTCGAGGCCCCAGGCCGACACAGCGGCGCGGCATGCCGCGGCGAGTCGTTGGTGACGCGCGAATACCGCGTCGAGGCCTTCTTCGACAATCATGTCCAGCGCTTCGGCCAAGCCATAGAGCAGATTCGTGCTAGGCGTGTACGGCCAGTAGCCCTGCCGATTCATGTCGATGATCTCTGCCCATCCCCAGAACGCACGCGGTAGCCGCGCATGCTGGTTCGCTTCGAGCGCCTTAGCTGAAACGGCGTTGAAGCTGATGCCAGGGGGCAACATCAAACCCTTTTGCGAGCCCGATACCGTCACGTCCACGCCCCATTCGTCGTGCCGGTAATCGGCCGAGGCCAAGCCGGAAATGGTATCGACGAGCAGCAACGCCGGATGCCCAGCGGCATCGATCGCTCGGCGCACGGCGGCAATGTCGGAGGTGACGCCGGTCGAGGTCTCGTTGTGCACGACGCACACGGCTTTGATCGTATGGCCGGAGTCGGCACGCAATCGGGCTTCGATTTGGTCCGGCTGGACGCCGCGGCGCCAGCCCTCGATTCCGGGCATACCCAGGAACTCGGGTTTCAACCCAAGGTTCTCGGCCATCTTCTTCCAGAGCGTGGCGAAGTGTCCGGTTTCATACATGAGGACGGCGTCGCCCGGGCTCATCGTGTTCGCGAGCGCGGCTTCCCACGCCCCGGTGCCCGAAGCAGGGTAGATGACAACCGGTTGAGTCGTCTTGAAGATCTGGCGAATGCCGGCCAGCACCTTCAGCCCGAGGGCGCCGAATTCCGGCCCGCGATGGTCGATCGTCGGCAGGCTCATTGCGCGCAGAATGCGGTCCGGCACGGGGCTCGGCCCAGGGATCTGTAGAAAATGGCGACCGGCAGGGTGAAAGTCGAGCTTCAGCATGCGTCATTCCTAATTTGAATTTTGCATGCAAAAAACTTTATCTCACGGAGAGTGTCGAAGGAAGTAAAAATGATATAGGGTAATCCCTACGTGGCGTGATCGTCCCGTGCAACTGCCTGACCGGTTCGCTGTTGTAAAATTTCTGTCATTCCAGTGGAGAATGTTTGCATGCAAAAAACGACTGCAACCACTGCCGATGTCATGCCTCTGCTGCCGAAGGTGGAACGTCTGCAGTTGCATGACGCAGCGATCGATCACCTGCGCACGTTCATCGTCGAGGGATTGCTTGCCCCGGGAGTGAAGCTCAACGAGCGCGAGTTGTGCGAGCGGCTGGGCATCTCCCGCACGCCCTTGCGCGAGGCGCTCAAGGTGCTGGCGGCGGAAGGGCTCGTCGAGCTGCTGCCGAACCGCGGCGCAACGGTCTCGCAGATGAGCGAAGTCGAGATCCGCGAGATGTTCGAACTCATGAGCGGGTTAGAGGCGTTTTCGGGTGAGCTGGCCTGCGAGCGGATGACGCCGGCGGAATTTGCTGAAATCAAAGCGCTTCACTACGAGATGCTGGCGTGCCACGCGCAGAACGATCTATCGGGCTACTACGCGCGCAACCGCGCGATCCACGATCGCATTAGTGAAGCGGCGCGTAACGCGGCGTTGCGGCAGGTGTACGTATCGACGAATCGGCGCTTGCAGGCGCTGCGGTTTCGCTCGAATTACTCGACGTCGAAGTGGGAAAGCGCCATTCGCGATCACGAGGAAATGATCCGCGCACTCGAGGCGCGCGACGGCAAAAAGATGGCCGCCATTTTGCGTGGGCACTTGCTGGCGAAACGCGATGCCGTGTTGGGACAGATGGCTGCCGCGGTGTTGGAAGCGCAAGGGTGAATGCGCGGGCGTGACGGACGCGTTTTTCGGTTGCGGCTAGTGCGCCGCTCGACGGCGCCGTTTGGGCTCGCGCTCGGCCAGCGCGGCGCTTAATGCATCGGCGAACGACAGTGCTACGGGCGGCAGCGTTCGTGCGCGCTTTTTGATGAGTGCAATGGGTCGAACGAATCGCCGATCCTCGATCGGCCTTCCGATCAATTCCGGCTCGGCCCGGAGCTCGGGCGCCGACCCCGGCAGAATCGTGATGCCCAGCCCCGCGCGGACCATGGCGACGGCCGTCATCATGTAGGTGGGCTCGCAAGCGAGTTCGAGCGCGTGACCCGCTTCGGCGAACGCCTGGTCCACGATCGCGCGCACGCTCGTTCCCGCAGCCGTCAACACGAGCGGATACCCGGCAAGATCGGGCGCGGTAATGCGCTGTTTTTGCGCGAGCGGATGGCTGCGCGGGCAGACCACGATGAGGCGATCCTCGGCATGGTGCAGCACCTCGAGTTCGGGATCCGCGACTTCTCCGCCTGTCACGCCCAAATCGAACTCGCCGGCGCGCACGAGCTGATTGACCATGCTCGCCACGACGTCGCGTATCTCGAACGTCGCCTGCGGCGCATCGTGCCTGAAATCGCGGATCAGCGCGGGTAGGCGCCCTGCTGCAAAAGACGGCAGACAGGCGATCCGTACCGTCCCACGCGAGCCGTCCCCTAACGCGCGCGCATCGTCCAGCACGCGTTGCATATCCGCGAGCGACTTCTGCAAGACGGGCAGCAGTTCACGTCCCACCGAAGTCAGCGCCACGGTTCGGCTGTTCCGATCGAACAGTCGCGCGCCCACCGTTTCCTCCAGTCGCCGAATCTGCACCGTCAACGCCGGTTGCGAGAGGTTCAGCTTATCCGCCGCGCGCGTGAAGCTGCCCGTTTGCGCGACAGTAACGAACGCCCGTATCTCCCGCAGGTTCAGATCCATGTCGTTTTGTAATCGCTGCGATCAAATCATTTCAATTGTTTTATCGATGTGCCGACACTACGCTCTTAGCCACTAAAAGACAAGATTGGAGACATACTCGTGCTGGCCTTACTCGGCGTCGCCACCATCATCGTTCTGCTCGCCGCCATTCTGTCGCGGCGCATGTCGGCGCTCGTCGCGCTGATCGTCGTCCCGGTCGCCGCTTCGTTGATCGGTGGATTCGGGCTTCAAACGTCCCACTTCGTCCTCGGCGGAATCAAGGCGCTCGCGCCCGTCGTGGGGATGTTCGTCTTTGCGATTCTCTACTTCGGCACGATCACCGATGCCGGCACGCTCGATCCAATCATCGATCGCATTTTGCGCACGGTCGGTACGCGCCCCACGCGGATCGTCATGGGAACGGCATTGCTCGCGCTGCTCATTCACTTGGATGGGTCGGGCGCGGTGTGCTTCTTGATCACGATCCCCGCCATGCTGCCGCTCTACGATCGGTTGAACATGGACCGGCGCGTGTTGGCCGCCGCCGTCTCGATGGCGGCGGGGGTGAACTTCCTGCCGTGGACGGGCCCGATGATCCGCGCCTCGGCATCGCTGCATTTGCCCGTTTCCACGATCTTCAATCCGTTGATTCCGATTCAAATCGTTGGGCTCGTGTTCGTGTTCGGGATGGCATGGGTGCTGGGCAAGCGCGAAGAGCGGCGGCTCGGCGCGGGTCTCGAAGGGGCCGGGCTGACGCTCGCCACACGGGAATTGACCGACGAGGAGAAGGCCCTGCGCCGGCCGCGCAACTTCTGGTTCAACATCGTGCTGACCGTTGTGTTGCTCGGCACGATGGTCGCCATGGGCGAAAAAATTCCGCCTGTCCTCATGTTCATGGTCGGCCTGTGCGTGGCCTTGCTCGTCAATTATCCGAACGTCGAGATGCAGCGCAAGCGCATCGACGCGCATGCGCGGGCCGCGCTCATGATGGCCGGCATCCTGCTGGCGGCCGGCGTGTTCACCGGCATCATGCAAGGCAGCGGCATGCTCAAGGCGATGGCGCAATCGGCGGTGGGCTTCATTCCGGCTTCGATGGCTTCGCATATCCCGGTCGTGCTTGGTTTGATCTCTATGCCGCTCAGTCTGCTATTCGATCCCGATTCGTTCTATTTCGGGGTGCTGCCGGTCGTCGCCGAAGTGGCGGCGCAGTTGGGCGTGCCCGCGGTCAAGATCGGGCAAGCGGCGATTCTCGGCCAAATGACGACCGGCTTTCCTATCAGCCCGCTCACGCCGGCCACGTTCCTCGTGATCGGCCTGACCGGCATCGATTTGGCGGAACACCAGCGATTCAGCTTCCCCTTGCTGTTCGGTGCGTCGGCGGTCATGACGCTCGCCTGTGTGGTGTTCGGCATCTTTCCTCTCTGATCTTCGAACTTTATGTCGACTGCCACACCTTCTGGGCTCGTGCGGATCGGCGCGGGCGCCGGCTACTCCGGCGACCGCATCGAGCCCGCGGTGGAACTCGTCGAGCACGGTGCGCTCGACTACCTCGTCTTCGAATGCCTGGCCGAGCGCACGATCGCGCTGGCGCAACAGGCGCGTCGGCGCGACGCCGAACTCGGCTACGACCCGTTGCTCGAGGCGCGCTGGCGGGCGGTGCTGCCCCTCGCGGCGAAACGAGGCGTGCGCATCGTCACGAACATGGGCGCGGCCAATCCCGTCGCCGCGGCGCGCAAGACCGTCGAACTCGCGCGGGAACTCGCTATCCACGGCCTGAAAATCGCCGCCGTCACGGGGGACGACGTACTCGATGTCGTTCTGGCGGGGGACTATCGCTTCGAAGAATCGGGCGAACGCGTGTCGGCGTACAGCGGCAGGATCGTGGCCGCGAACGCGTATCTTGGCGCGCAGCCCATCGTCGATGCGCTGCATGCGGGCGCCGACATCGTTCTGACAGGACGCGTGGCCGACCCTGCGCTCTTTCTCGCGCCGCTGATTCATCGCTTCGGCTGGTCGATGAGCGATTGGGATCGGCTTGGGCAGGGCACCGTCGTCGGTCACCTGCTCGAATGCGCGGGGCAGATCACGGGAGGGTATTTCGCCGATCCGGGTGTGAAGGATGTGCGCAATCTTGCGCGCCTCGGGTTTCCTATCGGCGAGGTGCGCGAGGACGGTACGGTCGTGATCACGAAGGTAGCGCACGCCGGCGGGTGCGTGACCGAGGCCACGTGCAAGGAGCAACTGCTCTACGAAATTCACGATCCGAGCCGGTACCTCCAGCCCGACGTCGTCGCCGACTTCTCCGGAGTCAGCGTGAAACGGCAGGGCGCCGATCGGGTGGAAATAGCCGGCGGCCGTGGTGCGCCGCCTACCGCGACGCTAAAGACGTCGGTCGCTTATTTCGACGGATTCATCGGCGAAGGACACATCTCGTACGGCGGCGCGAGCGCGCTCGCACGCGCCCGTCTCGCACTCGATATCGTGCGCGAGCGCTTGGCGATGACAGGCGTTGCCATGCGCGAATTGCGCTGCGATGTGATCGGCGTCGATTCGCTGTATGGCGCGACGGCCGCCGGGGCGAACGAGCCTTACGAGGTGCGTGCGCGCGTCGCGGCGCGGTGCGACTCGTGGGAGGAGGCCGTGCGAATCGGCAACGAAGTCGAAACGCTCTATACGAACGGCCCGGCGGGCGGCGGAGGCGTGACGAAGTCGGTGCGCGAAGTCATCGCCGTGCAATCGGTGTTGCTGCCGCGCGAAGCCGTCGCGCCGTCGGTCGAGATCTTCGAGGGTTGAAATGAAAGTACGCGAACTCGCGCATGGCCGCACCGGCGACAAGGGCGACACGCTCAATGTTTCCGTGATCGCGTTCGATGCCCTCGACTATCCGCATCTTATCCGGCATCTGACGGCCGAACGGGTGAAGGCGCATTTGCAGAGCGTGGTGCGAGGCGAAGTGCGTCGTTACGAGCTGCCGGGGCTCGGCGCATTGAATTTTGTGCTGGAACACGCGCTGGGCGGGGGCGTGACGCGTTCACTGGCGCTCGATGCGCACGGCAAATCGCTCAGCGCCGCATTGCTCGACATCGAAGTACCGCCGCCCGATCGAGACGGCGTTTAACCACCAACAAAACGGCTTCGCACGGGGAGACAGCAGGGCTTACCTGACTTACCTTTCAGGAGGGGTGATGGTGGACGACGATCTTTCCCACGAAATCGCGGCCGGTTACGAGCGGCTTCCGAACAAGAATCGAAGGCATTCCGACATCGCGCACCGGTCGCGCGGGCGGTTGCTTCTCGCCGCTGTCTTGCTGACCGCGGGTGCTTTGCAGGCGAGGACGGCGCTCGCGGACTCCGCGGTCGCGCCCGCTACGGCCGCTGCGCCAACACGCGCTTGCGGCGCGTTGCAGAATGCCTCGATCGAGAACACGCGTATCGAATCGGCGCAAGTCGTTCCTACGGGCACGAGCTTCGACGATCCGAACGGCGCGCCGGTCAAGACGACAACGCCGGTATGCCGCGTCGTCGCCACGGTCAGCACGCAAAGCGCGGAGAGAATCGGAATCGAAGTATGGCTGCCGCTCGGCGGATGGAACGGCCGCTTCCTAGGCGTGGGCTCGGGCGGCTTCGGCGGCGCGATCGTCTACAGCGAACTGGTGCCGGCCGTCGCGCGCGGCTTCGTCGCAGCGAACACCGACACGGGCCACCGAGGCGGCGCGCAAGGCGCGATCGGTCAACCGTTGGCGTGGGCGCAAAGCGCCGTACAGTTGCGCGATTGGGGGAAGACGTCCATTCATTGGATGACCGTGGCCGCCAAGGCGATTACACGCGCCTACTATGGCCAGGCCCCAGCGCGCTCCTACTACAGCGGGTGCTCGACCGGGGGCGCGGAAGCGATGGAGGAGGTGGAGTTCTTCCCCGACGATTACGACGGCGTACACGCCGGCTCGCCCGGAATGGATTACAGCCACCTCATGGAAAGCTTTCTTTGGGGGGCGATGTTGCCCGCGAAGCTGCCCGCGGCGACGCTGACGCCTGCCGCGCTGGCTACGCTGAATCAAGCCGTCCTGCAGCACTGCGGCGGGGCGGATGCCGTCAGCGACGGCTTTCTCTCGAATCCGGGCGTGTGCCGCTTCGATCCCGCGCGCCTGCAATGCAAAGCCGGCGAAGATCCCGCTCATTGTCTCAGCGCGCCGCAAGTTCAGCAGGCCGAGCGCTTGTATTCGCCGGTACGCGATCCGCGCACCGGCCGCGTGCTCTATCCGGGGTTCGCGCGCGGCAGCGAAAGCCAGTGGGCACTGATTCAAGGGGCACTGGTGCCTTACTACGCGCAGCCGCTGCTGGCCAATACCGTGTTCGACAATCCGAACTGGGACTGGACGACGTTCGACTTCGGCGCCGACGCCGATCGCGTCGACGCGGTGCTGTCGCCCGTCATCAATGCGATGAATCCCAATATCGAGCGCTTTCGTGCGCATGGCGGAAAGCTCATCATGACGCAAGGGTGGGCCGACGCATTGAATGCGCAGACGCTGCCGATCGACTACTTCGAAGACGTGGCGAAGCAAGCCGGCGGCATCAAGGCGACGCAGTCGTTCTACCGGCTCGTGATGGCGCCCGGAATGAGCCACTGCGGCGGCGGCCCCGGACCGAACACGATCGGCGGGAGCTTGCCGCC
>DATJJH010000096.1:0-2401 GCA_035492395.1 Trinickia sp.
GCCGCACAGGAAATCGCCGCCGCGGCCGAAGCGCTCGCGCCCTTCGCGCCACAGCGCGGCGATGCGCGCAATGTCGCTGGCGACCGCCGGCGAAGGTTTTCGCTTCTGCCGCAGGCGCAGGTTCATGCCGAATTCGTTGCGCAGCTCGCTAAAGCCCGAATGCATCTCGGCGGTCGCCGAGCGCGCCCAGGCGCGCGCGGCGGCGTCGTCGGGCCACATGCCCGTATGCCGCTCGGCCAGGTACTCGGCGATCGACAGCGAGTCCCAGACGATCGTGCTGCCATCGCGGAGGCACGGCACCTTGCCCGAAGGCGAATGGATACGGATGCGTTCGGGGGAATCGGGCTCGTAGAGCGTGATCCGCTGCTCCTCGAACGGAATGCCGAAGGCCTTCAGCAAGACCCAGGCGCGCAGCGACCACGACGAATAATTCTTGTTGCCGAAGTAGAGCGTATACATGTGAGTTCTCGCCGCGGTTTGCGGATCAGCGCTCGCCAGACGTCCGAGACACCGTCAAAACGGGACCGTCTTGCCCGGGTTCATGATTCCTTGCGGATCGAGCGCCTGCTTGATCGACCGCATCAGGCCGACCGCCTCGCCGTGCTCCTGCGCCAGGAGGTCGAGCTTGTGCCAGCCGATCCCGTGCTCGCCGGTGCAGGTGCCGCCCATCGCGATCGCACGCATGCTGACCGCTCGCGCCAGCGCATCGGCGCGCTCGCGCTGGCCGGCGTTGCCCGGCTCGTAGAGCACGACCAGATGGAAATTGCCGTCGCCGACGTGGCCGACGATCGTGACGGTCAGCCCGCTTTTGTCGATGTCGGCCTTGGTCTCCAATATGCATTCGGCCAAGCGGGAAATGGGCACGCACGCGTCGGTCGCGATGGCGGTCATTCCGGGCTTCAGCGCAAGCGTCGCGTAATACGCGGCGTGCCGGGCTTTCCACAACCGCGTTCGATCCTCGGCCAGCGTTGCCCACTGGAACTCGCTGCCGCCGAATTCGTCGCTGATCGCCCGCATCGTCGCCGATTGCTCGCGCACGCTCGCGTCACTGCCGTGGAACTCGAAGAACAGCGTGGGCAACGGCTTGTAGCCGTCGAGCTTCGAATAGCGTATGCAAGCGTCCATCTGCACGTCGTCGAGCAGCTCGATCCGAGCCACCGGAATGCCGGTCTGCATCGCCGCGATCACCGTGTTGACGGCGCCGGCCAGGTCCGGGTATTGGCACACCGCCGCCGCTATCGCCTCGGGGACGCCGTAAAGGCGCAACTGGATCTCGGTGATCACCCCGAGCGTACCTTCGGCGCCGACGAAAAGGCGGGTCAGATCGTAGCCGGCGCTCGACTTGCGCGCCCGGCCGCCGGTGGTGATCACGCGGCCGTCGGCGGTGACGACAGTGAGCCCCATGACGTTCTCGCGCATCGTGCCGTAGCGCACGGCGTTGGTTCCGGAAGCGCGGGTCGATGCCATGCCGCCTATCGTGGCGTTGGCGCCGGGATCGATCGGGAAGAAAAGACCGCTGCCCTTGAGCTCGGCGTTGAGCTGCTCGCGCGTAACGCCTGCCTGGACGCGGCAATCGAGATCCTCGGCGTTGATTTCCAGCACGCGATTCATCTGCGACAGGTCGACGCATACGCCGCCATACAGCGCCGCGACGTGGCCCTCGAGCGAGGTGCCGACGCCGAACGCGATCACCGGGACCCGCGACAGGTGGCAAAGGCGGACGATGGCCGCAACCTCATCGTTGGTGCGCGGGAAGACGACGACGTCGGGCAGCGCGGCATCGGCCAGACCCTCGCCATGGCTATGGTGCTCGCGCACCGCCTGCGTGGTCACCGCGCGTTCGCCGTAGTCGCCGCGCATCTGGGCGACCAGGCGCGCGACGACGTCGGGATCGGGCCGTACGATGGTCTTCATCTGCATGCTGGTGCTCTCGCGTTTCTCAGCCGAGCGTTTCGTTCACAGGCGCTAAAAACGGGGCAGGTCCGGGTGCGGCAGCCGGCCGCCGTGGACGTGCATCCTGCCCATCTCGGCGCAGCGATGCAGCAGCGGCACGGCCTTGCCTGGATTGAGCAAGCCTTCGGCGTCGAAAGCGCGCTTGATCGCATGAAAGCGCTCGAGCTCGGGCGCTGCGAATTGCGTGCACATCTGGTCGATCTTTTCGAGGCCGACGCCGTGCTCCCCGGTGATCGTACCACCGACCTCGATGCAAAGCTCGAGAATCCTGGCGCCGAATGCCTCGGTTCTGGCGACCTCATCGGGTACGTTGGCGTCGTAAAGGATCAACGGATGGAGATTGCCGTCGCCGGCGTGAAAAACGTTCATGCAACGCAGTCCGAACTCGCGCGACAGCGCTTCGATGCGCTTGAGCACCGGCGCCAGCGAACGCCGGGGTATCGTGCCG
>DATJJH010000097.1:0-14876 GCA_035492395.1 Trinickia sp.
GCCCCCACTCGGCCGAATTTGCCGCTCCGCTTTGCACCTGTTGTACTATTGTGCGTTTTTGTCCAACGTAACCAGTCACGCATGCTCGATTTCTTCCGCAACCACAAGCGCCTGATGATGCTCATGCTCGTCCTCGTCATCGTGCCGGGGCTGGGTTTCGTCGGTATTCAAGGTTTCCGTAATTTCTTTGACGAAAGCGCGAACGTCGCGAGCGTCAACGGCCACAAGATCACCCGCGCCGAGTTCGACGGCGCCATGCGTCAGCAGCTCGACCAGGCCCGGCAGTTCCTCGGCGCGCAGTTCGATGCGAAGATGCTCGATACGCCCGCGCGTCGTCGCGAGCTGCTCGACAACCTGATTCAGCAACGCGCGCTGGCCGACGAAGCGCAGCGCGAGCACCTGACGGCGTCCGACGACGCCGTGCGCCGCGCGCTGCTGGCCGATCCCGTGATTTCTTCGCTGCGCAAGCCTGACGGGTCCATCGACGTCGAGCGCTACAAGCAGCTGCTCGCCATGCAGGGCATGACGCCCGAGCAGTACGACGAGCGCGTCCGCTACGGGCTCGCGATGCAGCAAATTCCGGAAAGCATCGAGGCGAGCGCCTTCACGCCGAAGTCGCTGGCCGAGCGTATCGGGCAATTGGCCGAGGCCCAGCGCACGGTGCAAGCGCTCGTGCTGCACGCGAGCGATTCCGCCGCGAAGGTGCAGCCCACCGATGCGCAGCTGTCGAGCTATTACGATGCGCATCGCGCCGATTTCGCCACGCCGGCCACGGCCACGATCGAGTATCTCGTGCTGTCGCCGGCCGCGCTTGCTGCCGGCATGTCGCCCACCGAGGCCGATGCGAAGAAGTACTACGACGACAACGTCGCGCACTACACCACGCCGCGCGAAGTTCGCGTGAGCCAAATCCTGATCGCCTCGCCCAAGACGGCCAGCCCGGCGGACGACGCCAAGGCGAAAGCGAAGGCCGACGCGGTCTTCGCCGATGTCAAGGCGCATCCCGATCAGTTCGCGCAGATCGCGCAGAAGGAATCGCAGGATCCGGGCTCGGCGGCCAAAGGCGGCGATCTCGGCTGGTCGACGAGCGGCGTGCTGACCGGCGAAAAGGCGTTCGATTCGGCAGCGATGGCGTTGAACAAGGACGAAGTGAGCGCGGTTATTCATTCCTCGTTCGGGTATCACATCATCAAGGCGACGGACGTCAAGCCGGCGGCTACGAAACCCTTCGCCGACGTCAAGGACGCCATCCTCAAGGATCTGAAAACGCAGCTCGCCACGAAGGCCTACAGCGACGACGCCGACGGCTTCACATCGACGGTCTACGAGCAGGCCAAGAGCCTCAAACCCGCGGCCGACAAGTACAAGTTGACGGTGCAGACGGCCACGGTCACGCCCAAGCCGAATCCGGCGTTGCCGCCCGATAGTCCGCTGAACAATCCGAAATTCCTCGCGGCCGTGTTCGCGGACGATTCCGTGAAGAATCACAACAACACGCAGGCCATCGACGTCGGCAACAACACACTCGTCGCGGCCCACGTGACCGACTTCAAGAGCGCGGCCACGCCGCCGCTGGCTTCGATCAAGGACGCGGTGCGGGCGAAGTACGTGGCTGAGCAGGCGGCCGACCTCGCACGCAAGGATGGTGCGGCCAAGCTCGCCGATCTGCAAAAGTCGAAGTCGACGGCGGGTTTCGGCGCCGAGCAGAAGGTCTCGCGCGCGGATACGCAAGGCATGTCGCCGCTCGCCCTGAGCGCCGTCTTCAAGGCCGACGATACGAAACTGCCGGCCTACGTGGGTGTCGACCTCGGAAACGACGGGTACGCGATCTACCGTGTCAACGCCGTGGTGCCCGCCGCGCCGATCGATGCGACTCGCCTCGCGGCCGCACAGCGCCAGCTCGCGCAAGTGGACGCGCAGACGCAGATGGAAGCCTACGCCGCCTCGCTGCGCCAGCGCTCCAAGGTCAAGCTGTACGGCTCGCTCGAAGCTTCACAGGCCGAATCGCAGTAAGCGGCGCCCGCGATCGTCACACGCCCCGTCAGCACGGCCCTCAACGGCCGTGCTGACGCAGCAGCGGAGCCAGCACGGGCCAGACGTTGTCCAGCAGCATCGGCTGAGCCTGCTGCGTCGGGTGCATCTGATCCGACTGAAACATGTCCGGCCGGTTTTCTATACCAGCTAGCAAGAACGGCACGAGCCGCACGTTCATCTTCTGAGCCAGCGAACCGTACAGCCCGTGAAATCGTTGCGTATAGGCCTGCCCGTAGTTCGACGGCACATACATCCCCACCAGCACTACCTTCGCATGGCCTTGCTGCGCCTGCTCGACGATCGTGCGTAGGTTGTCTTCCGTCGTCGAAAGCGGCACGCCGCGCAGCGCGTCGTTCGCGCCTAGTTCGACGATCACGATCGAAGGCTTCAGGCGCGCCATCAGCTCGGGCATGCGGGCGCGCCCGCCGCTCGTCGTATCGCCGCTGATGCTCGCGTTCGCGACGCTATAATCGATTTGCTTGTCCGCGAGCCGTTTGCGCAACAGCGAAACCCATCCCGTGTCGCGAGGCAGGCCATATTCGGCCGAGATGCTGTCGCCGAGCACGACGATCACGGGCCGCGCGGTCTCCGCGCTGTGCGCAGGCGCCGCGGCGAGCGGCGAGAACGCAATAAAAAGGCCCGAGGCGGCTAACGTAGCCGCGGCGGCCGTACCGACAATCCAGCGACGCTTGTTCATGCCAGAAAACACCAATGCAATTATCGAAGTGCGCAGTTTATGCAAGCGAGTCAAGGATGCAACCGGCGAGCTGACGATCCTCGAAGACATCGATCTCGCCATCGTGGCCGGCACGAGCGTGGCGATCGTCGGCGCGTCGGGCTCGGGCAAGTCGACCTTGCTCGGCTTGCTCGCGGGCTTGGACAACGCCACCTCGGGTTCGGTTCGATTGCTCGGGCACGAGCTTACGACGCTGTCGGAAGACGAACGGGCGCGCCTGAGGAACGGTTCGATCGGCTTCGTATTTCAATCGTTTCAATTGATGCCGCAGTTGACTGCGCTGGAAAACGTTCGCCTGCCGCTCGAACTGCAGGGCGGCGTCGAAGCGCGGGAGGCCACGGCGCGGTCCAAGGCGCTGCTTGAGCAAGTGGGGCTCGGGGCGCGCACGCAACATTACCCGAAGCTGCTCTCGGGCGGCGAGCAGCAGCGCGTGGCATTGGCGCGCGCCTTCGTGACGCGCCCCGCGATACTGTTCGCCGACGAGCCCACCGGCAGCCTCGACGCCGCCACGGGCCATGCCGTCATCGATCTCATGTTCGACCTGAACGCCGCGCAAGGCGCAACGCTCATACTCGTCACGCACGATATCGAACTCGCGCGCCGCTGCGCGCATACCGTCACGATCGAAGCGGGCCGCGTCGTCCGAAGCGGGCCGCTCGAGCCCTGACCTTACGCGCGGCGCAACGCCTGGCGCGCGCGCTCGATCAGCGCGGACGTGGACGAGTCATGCTTGCGCTCGTCGAACGAGGCCGCCGTAATATCGGCCTCGACCACTTTCCCCAAAATTTTGCCGAGTTCGACGCCCCATTGGTCGAACGGATTGATGTTCCAGATGGCCGCTTGCACGAGCACCTTATGCTCGTAAAGCGCGATCAGCGCGCCGAGCGAGCGGGGCGTTAGCGCGCCGAGCATCAGCGTCGTGGAGGGGCGATTGCCCGGGAACACCAGATGCGGCACGAGTTCGGGCTTGTCCGGACCGGCCACTTTGCGCGCTTCGTCCTCCGTGCGGCCCAGCATCAGCGCTTCGCTCTGCGCGAAGCAGTTGGCGAGCAGCTTCGGATGATGGCTGACGAGCGGGTGCTCCGGCGTGAGCACGGCGATGAAATCGATCGGGACGATCGTCGGCCCCTGATGCAGCATTTGGAAGAAAGCGTGCTGCCCATTCGTGCCGGGCTCGCCCCACGTGACGGCCGAGGTAGCGTAGTCGACGTACGCACCGTCTAGCCGCGCCGATTTCCCGTTGCTTTCCATTTCCAGCTGCTGCAGATACGACGGCATGAAGTGCAGCGCTTCCGAATAAGGGGCGACAAGGTAGCTTTGCAGCCCGAAAAAGTTGCGGTACCAGATGCCGATGAGGCCAAGCAGCACGGGCAGATTGCGCGCGAGCGGCGCCTCGCAAAAGTGCGTATCCATCTCGTGCGCGCCGGCGAGCAGCTGATCGAAATTCGCCGCCCCCACCGCGATCATGATGGATAGGCCCACGGCCGACCAAAGCGAGTAGCGTCCGCCCACCCAGTCCCACATCTCGAAGACGTTCTCCCGCGCGATGCCGAACTTGACGACTTCGGCGGGATTCGCCGATACGCCGACGAAGTGCTGCGCGAGCGAGCTTTCCGGGCAGCCGTTTTGGACGAACCAATCGCGCATCGAGCGCGCGTTGGTCATCGTTTCCAGCGTGGTAAACGTTTTGGAGACGACGATCGCGAGCGTTTCCTCGGGATCGATACGAGCGAGCACGCGCGCGAGATCGGCGCCGTCCACGTTCGAAACGAAGTAGGTCGAGATATCGGGATGCGAAAGATGCTGGAGCGCGTGGACGACCATCTTCGGGCCGAGGTCCGAGCCGCCGATGCCGATATTGACGACATGGCGGATCCGCTTGCCGGAGTGGCCGAGCCACGTGCCGCCGCGGACGCGTTCGGCGAAATCGGCCATTTTTGCGCGCTCGGCGGCGACCTGCGCGTGAAACGGCGCATCGGCCCGCGTCGAGCGCAGCGCCGTATGGAGTGCCGCGCGGCCCTCGGTGGGGTTGACCGCTTCGCCAGCGAACATGGCGTCTCGACGCGCCGCCACGCCGGCCTCTTCGGCTAGCGCGACGAGCAAGCGCAGCGTTTCGTCGGTGATGCGGTTTTTCGAAAAATCGGCCGCGAGCCCGCCGCCTTCGATCGTGAACCGTTCGGCGCGAGAGGGCTTGCCGGTGTCAACGGCAAACCAGTCGCGCAGCCGCTCGTCGCGGATCTGTTCGTAGTGCGCGGAGAGGGCGGACCAAGCGGGAAGCGAGTTGAGCGTCATAGGCGTCATCTAACGAAAGAGGCTCGGCGTGCGAGCCGGGGTCGGTCAGTATAGCGGCGTTGCGCGTCGCATCGAAACATCGTTTCGCGGGCGGCTGGCCAATTCACGGCGTTCGCCGCGCACTCGGACGAACATCGTTTCGCGCTTGCAAAAAACCGACCCGACGGTCGGCTGACAGCGACCCGACAGCAAGCCGACGCTACCCATATTGGCATGGCATGGGGCGCGCAGGGCGCGCTATCATCCGATTTTTCAAACCGCAGCAACTCCAGAAAAAATGAAAAAAATGGGCCCATTCGCCGTCGCCGCCTCGGCGGTACTTCTTGCATCCATCTCGACCAGCACGTTCGCTCAGAGCGCGGACATCGATTGTGCAAAGCCGCATGCACCGGTCGAGCGCACGATTTGTGCAAATGCCGCGCTGCGCTCGCTCGACGCACGTGCAAACGCCTATTACTCGATGCTGCTCGAGGCCAAACCCGCCGCCGACAACCTGCCGTACCGCGAATTCCGAGACGGCTTGCAGGCCGACGAGCAAAAGTGGCGGCACGACACGCGCGACGCATGCGGCCCGCAGGTGTCCTGCCTGAGCGACGCCTACCAGCATCGAATCGACGATTTGCGCGCGAGCGCCGGCGAGCACCTCGCGCTGATGTCGGTACAAGCGCCGGCCCATGACGCTGGCCCGGCCCAGCCGGCGATCGATTACAAGGACGCGATCTATCGCATCGGGGAGCGCGACGTGACGCTGCTCGGCGGCCAGCATGCGCAGCCGGCCGCATCGGATTCGTCGGCGCAAGAGGTCACGCGCGTGGTCGAGCCGCCCGAGCACGGCGCCGGCACGCTTGGTGGGCGGCTGGCCGTTGCGGTCTTTCTGTCGCAGGACAGCGGGGGCAGCGGGACGTTTTACTACGCCGCGGTGGTATTCGCCGACGGACGAGGCACGACATTCCAGATTGGCGACCGAATTCAGCCGATCAAGATCGCGATCAACGGCGACGATCTCGCCGTCACGTATCTCGATCGCAAACCCGACGAGCCGATGGTCGTGCCGCCGAATGTCCTGTGCGTTCGGCATTTCGCCTATATGAACGAACAGCTCGTTGAGCGCCCGCAGGCGGCCACGGCGGCCAAATAACGGAGGGGCCGCGTGGCCCTAATCGCGGGCCGGGTACACGAGTCGATTGAGCAAACCACGCACGGCCGGCCCCAGTTCGCCGGCCGCAACGCCCGCGGGCCCGGTGCCGTCGGCCGTCAGTGCATCGGCGGCCGCTCCATGGAGATAGACGCCGGCCAGCGCCGATTCGTAGCTCGGCAAACCTTGCGCGAGCAGGGCGCCGACGATGCCGCCTAGGACGTCGCCCGTACCGCCCGTCGCCAGCGCCGCATTGCCGGTCGGATTGACGGCTGCGCGGCCATCCGGCGAGGCGATCACGGTGCCGGCCCCTTTGAGCACGATCACCGCGCTATATCGCTGGGCGAGCGCGCGTGCCGCGCCGATCCGGTCGCGCTGCACCTGGCTGGCGTCGCATCCCATCAAGCGTGCCGCCTCGAGCGGATGCGGCGTCAGCACGCAAGGGCGAGCGCCGTGCGCCGACCCGTTCGCGCCTTTTTCGGCAAGCGCTTCGCCCAGTGCCGTTTCATGCGAGATCAAATTGAGCGCATCCGCGTCGATCAAGAGCGCGGCGTCGCACGCGAGCGCCGCCTCGAGCGACGACACCGCGTGCGGCCCGCGTCCCATGCCGCAGCCGATCGCCAACGCATCCATGGTCTCGTAGGCAAGGCCGCCCGGCGGGTGCAGCATCAATTCCGGATAGGGGGGATCGTAAGGCGGCGCGCCCCTGCCCACGAACGCGACGTGCACTTTCCCCGCGCCGGTCAGCAGCGCGGCGCGCGCGGCTAGGATGGGCGCGCCGCACATGCCGGTATCGCCGCCGACCACGGCCAAGCTGCCGAACGTGCCCTTATGCGAGGCGAACGCGCGTGCGGGGAAGTGCGGCGCGAACAGCGATGGCGCATTCAGAAGGGCGATGTCGCCTACCAGGGGCAGGTCGACCCCTAACGGCGCCACCGTTACTGTGCCGGTGAGGTCTCGGCCGTGTGTCATATAGAGACCGGGCTTCGCGCCGAGAAACGTCACCGTGTCGGTTGCACGAACGGCCGGGCCGCCTCCAACGACGTTGCCCGTGTCGCCATCGAGCCCGCTAGGCACATCCAGCGCGAGGACTCGCCCGTGCGTGCCCGCGCGCTGGCCGATGCGCGCGGCGAGATCGGCGAACACGCCCTGGAGGGGACGGGCCAATCCGATGCCGAACAGACCGTCGACCACCCATCCGAACCCGTCGAGCGAAGAAGGCGGCACGTGGGAGATCGGGACGCCGGCGGCCCGCGCTTCGCCGAGCGCCCAGCGTGCGTCGTCGGCTTTCACTTCGATCGGCATGCAGACTTCGGCCGCAATGCCCGCTTGCCGCAAGCGCGTGGCGAGCACGAAGGCATCGCCGCCGTTGTTGCCGGGGCCGGCGGCGATCCAAACCGGGTGCTCGGCGGCGAGCGAGCCGTCGTGCGCCGCGCGTTCGGCGAGATACTGCGCGCCGGCCGCGCCCGCCCTGGCCATCAGCGTGTGTTCGGGCAAGCCGAGCGCGCCCCGCGCTTCAAGCGCGCGTAGCTGAGCGACCGTATACAGCGGCAACGGCCGCTCGTGCGGCGAGAGCAGGGAGGGGGCAGGAGCGGAGGCGTTGTTCATGGCCAGCGGTTTCACGTGCACTCTCGAACAGCCGGCGGCGGGCGAGACGACCCAACGAGCGGCCAACGAGCCGGACAACCGCGCTGCGCGCCCATACGGCGCGCTTGAGCGTCGGTCAGCTTGCGAAGCGTTCGGCGCGCAGCGCGGCCAGCGTTTCGGGCGGAACGAGCGGCGTCGCACCCGAAATGAGATCCGCGACCACTTTAGCAGACCCGCAGGCGAGTCCCCAACCGGCGGGGCCATGCCCGACATTCACGAACAAGCGCGGATGGATCGCCTGCCCGACGACAGGCAGGCCGTCCGGCGACAGCAGTCGTTGGCCTTCCCAGGCGTGAGCGGCCGAAATCTTGGCCGCACCCGGAATCCAATCGTGTGTCGCTTGCGCGAGGAGCGCGGTACCGGCTTCTAGGAGCGGCTCGGCCAGCGGCTTGGCCAGTTCACGGTCGGGCTGCAGCACCGCCGCGCCTGCCACGCGAATACGTTGGTTCATCCGCGTCATGGACACGCGACGCACTGAATCGACGACCGTCAGATGCGGCGCGCATTCCTCATAGGCGATCGGCGCCGTGAGCGAGAGCATGCGGACCGCGTGCAGCGGCAACGACAGGCCGAGCCGCTCGAGCAGCGGGGCACTGCCGGCGCCCGCGGCGACCACGACGGCGTCGCACGACATGACGTCGACTTCCCGCGTGCGCGTTCGCTCGCCCTCCGGCGGCGCGAGTTCGACGGCAGCGCGGTGGCTTTCGAGCCGGATCGCTTCGACGGCCCGGCCGAACACGAATTGCACGCCGCCTTGTTCGTCGAGCGCCTGCTTGACGAGCTTCGTGAACAACGGGCAATTGGCCGTGCGTTCCTGTTCGAACATGACGCCGCCGGCGAACGTGGGCTCGGCGGGAATGGAATGCTCGATGTCGGCGCACTGCGCGGCCGACAACACATGGTGATGCGTCTCGAATTCCCGCAGTAGGTCGAAGGCGCTTTGCGCCTGTTCCCATTCGCGGGGATGCCGCATCACATGCAGAATGCCCGCCGTCTGCTCGAATTCTAGATGGAACCCCGCTTCGATCGAGGCGATCGCCTCGCGCGAGAGCTCGACGAGCGGGCGCAGCCGCAGCCATTGCGCCCGAAACGCCTCGGGCGCCTGCCACTGCGCGAGGCGCTTGGCGAAACGGCGCGCGCTGGAGCTCAGCCCGGGGCGGTAGACGACGCCGCTGCGCGCGCCGCGCCGCGGATCGAGAAACGTGGGACCGAACCAGGCGTCGAGCGGTGTCGGCAGGACGATGCCGTCATGCCCGTAGGTGGCGCCTTGGGCGACCGTGGCATGGCGTTCGACGACGCACACGCGATGGCCGGCCGCGCGAAGCTGGTAGGCGGTGGCGACGCCGACGATTCCGCCGCCGATGACGATGACATCCATGTATGACTGGGTTCGTGCTTGAAGAGAGCCGCGGCGTAAGCCCCGGCGAGAGACGCGGCAAGCAGCGCGGGCGCTCTGGGATAGGCTTCACGCCGATGAGACAAACCGCGCATGATAGCGCCAAACGAGGCTTGGCGGCTCGGGATGCGGCGCAAATCGGACGCAATGTCCGTCCCCGGGGAACGCCCATTCAAAACGCATCGCCGCGCGATGGCGGCCCGGACAGCCTATCGGGGAGCGAGTTCCAGGTATAATCACGGTCTTCCTTTCGCCTCACGTCGTGGCATGCGCGCGCGAACCGCGCGATGCGCGACTCATCGACGCCCAAGTCCTTCCATGGCCCACTTCTCGTGCTTCCCCGGTGCTTCGGCGCTATCCGACTTCCGTCAAACCCGCTTGCTCGAAACGCTTGTCCGCCTCGACGCCAACATCGTCGACGTGCGCGGCCAGTTCCTGCATTTCGTCAACGCGCTGACGCCGCTGTCGGCGCAGGACAACGAGCGCATCGCCGCGCTGCTGCATTACGGCGAGCCGTTCGCGGCCAATGAGCGGCGGGGCGCCTCGGAAAGCTTCCTCGTCGTGCCGCGCATCGGCACGGTCTCGCCTTGGGCGAGCAAGGCGACCGACATTGCTCATCACTGCGGGCTCGAGCACGTGCGCCGCATCGAGCGCGGCATCGAGTTCACGGTCACGTTGAAATCGGGGTTGACGGGTCTGTTGGGCGGCAACAAAGCGCTTTCCGACGAAGTGCGCGCGGCCGTGGCCGCGGCGCTGCACGATCGCATGACCGAGAGCGTCGTCGCCTCGCGCGACGATGCGCTGCACCTGTTCGACGAACTGCCGGCCAAGCCGTTGACGAGCGTCGACATCCGCGCGCAAGGGCGCGCGGCGCTCGAGCGTGCGAACGGCGAACTGGGGCTCGCGCTGGCCGACGACGAAATCGACTACCTCGTGGATGCGTTTTCGAAGCTGGGCCGCAACCCGACCGACGTCGAATTGATGATGTTCGCGCAAGCGAACAGCGAGCACTGCCGCCACAAGATCTTCAATGCGCAATGGACGATCGACGGGCAGGCCCAGGACATGTCGCTGTTCCAGATGATCAAGAACACCGAGAAGCTCAATCCGCAGGGCACGATCGTGGCCTATTCGGACAACTCGGCCATCATGGAAGGCGGCCCGGCCGAGCGCTGGTTCCCGCGTCAGGCCAAGGCCGGCGAGAGCGGCGCGCCCGACGAGCGCTACGGCCGCCACGTCGAACTCACGCATACGCTGATGAAGGTCGAGACGCACAACCACCCGACGGCGATCTCGCCGTTCGCGGGCGCAGCGACGGGCGCGGGCGGCGAAATCCGCGACGAAGGCGCGACCGGGCGCGGGGCGCGGCCCAAGGCGGGGTTGACGGGCTTCACTGTCTCCCATCTCGAATTGCCCGACGCGGTGCAAGCCTGGGAAAACGCACGCGATTGCGCACAGCCGCCCGCGCTGCGTAATCCGAACGACGAGCACGCCGCCTACGGCCGGCCCGACCGGATCGCCTCGCCGCTGCAGATCATGATCGACGGGCCGCTCGGCGGCGCGGCGTTCAACAACGAATTCGGCCGCCCGAATCTCGGCGGCTACTTCCGCGCCTACGAGCAAAACGTAGGCGGCCAAGTGCGCGGCTATCACAAGCCCATCATGATCGCCGGCGGCATCGGGAATATTTCGGATGGCCACACGCACAAGCATGACCTGCCGGCCGGCACGCTGCTCGTGCAGATCGGCGGTCCGGGCATGCGCATCGGCATGGGCGGGGGCGCCGCCAGCTCGATGGCGACGGGCGCGAATACGGCCGAACTCGATTTCGATTCGGTGCAGCGGGGCAACCCCGAAATCGAGCGGCGCGCGCAGGAAGTCATCAACGCGTGCTGGCAACTCGGCGAATCGAACCCGATTCTGAGCATTCACGACGTCGGCGCGGGCGGCCTGTCGAATGCGTTCCCCGAACTCGTCGACGGCGCGAACAAGGGCGCGCGCTTCGAGCTTCGCCAAGTCGCGCTCGAGGAAAGCGGCTTGTCGCCGCGAGAGATCTGGTCGAACGAGGCGCAAGAGCGCTACGTGCTGGCGATCGCGCCGGCCGATTTGCCGGCCTTCGAAGCGATCTGCTCGCGCGAGCGCTGCCCGCTCGCGGTCGTGGGCGTCGCAACCGAAGAGCGTCAGCTTCAATTGATCGATGCGCATGCGGAAGGCGATGCCATCTATCCCGTCGACATGCCCATGGATGTGCTGCTCGGCAAGCCGCCGCGCATGCACCGCAATGTCGAGCACCTCGCGGCTCAGCGCGCGCCGGTCGACGTGACGGGCTTATCGCTCGACGAGCTGGCCGTCTCCGTGCTCAAGCACCCGACGGTGGCGAGCAAATCGTTCTTGATCACCATCGGCGATCGTTCGGTCGGCGGCACGAGCGTACGCGACCAGCTTGTGGGCCCGTGGCAGGTGCCGGTGGCCGATTGCGCGATCACCGCAGCGGATTACGCGGGTTTTCGGGGTGAAGCGATGACAATGGCCGAGCGCACGCCGCTCGCCGTCATCGACGCGCCCGCATCGGGCCGCATGGCGGTCGGCGAAGCCGTGACGAACATCGCGAGCGCGCCGATCGCCTCGCTCGACAAGCTCAAGCTGTCCGCCAACTGGATGGCCGCCTGCGGCACGCCGGGCGAGGACGCCGCGCTGTTCGACACCGTCAAGGCGATCGGTATGGAGCTGTGCCCGGCGCTCGGCATCAGCATTCCCGTCGGCAAGGATTCCTTGTCGATGAAGACGAAATGGGAAGATCGAGGCGTAGCCAAGGAAGTGGTCGCCCCTGTCTCTTTGATCATCTCGGCGTTCGCGCCCGTCGAAGACGTGCGACGTCATCTGACGCCCCAACTGCGCCGCCAGGACGAGGTGGGCGATTCCGTGCTCATCGCAATCGACCTCGGGCGCGGCAAGCATCGCCTGGGCGGCAGCATTCTGGCGCAAGTCACCCAGCAGGTGGGCGACAGCGTGCCCGACGTCGACGATCCCGAGGATCTGAAGCGTTTCTTCGCCGCTATCCAATCGCTCAACGCGAGCGGCAGCCTGCTCGCGTACCACGACCGCTCCGACGGCGGGTTGTGGGCGACGGTGTGCGAAATGGCGTTCGCGGGCCACGTGGGCGTATCGCTCAACGTCGACATGCTCACGCTGGACGCCACGCACGAGTTCGATTATGGCGACGCGAAGGACTGGGCCAAGCAAACGAGCGGCCGGCGTGACGATCAGACGTTGCGCGCGCTGTTCTCCGAGGAACTCGGGGCCGTGGTGCAGGTGCGCGCCGCCGATCGCGACGCGGTGCTCGGCGCATTGCGCGAACAGGGTCTCGGTGCGTGCTCGCATGTCATCGGCAAGCTCAACGAACGCGACGTGATCGAAATCTATCGCGATGCGAAGAAGATCTACGACACGCCGCGCGCCGAGCTGCAGCGTGCGTGGACGGAAGTGAGCTGGCGCATTGCGCGCCTGCGCGACAACCCGGCTTGCGCCGACGCCGAATACGATGCGCTGCTCGACGCGCAAGACCCCGGCATCTCGCCGCATCTCACGTTCGATCCGAATGAAGATGTCGCGGCGCCGTTCATTCAAACCGGTGCGCGCCCGCGCATTGCGATCCTGCGCGAGCAGGGCGTCAACTCGCATTTGGAAACCGCGTATGCATTCGATCGCGCGGGCTTCGACGCCTACGACGTCCATATGAGCGACTTGCTGTCGGGCCGGGCGACGCTGGCCGACTTCAAGGGCGCGGTGGCCTGCGGTGGGTTCTCGTACGGGGATGTCCTGGGCGCGGGCGAAGGGTGGGCGAAGACCATTCGCTTCAATCCGCAGCTCGCCGATATGTTCGCGGCGTTCTTCGGACGCACCGATACGTTCGCGCTGGGCATCTGCAACGGCTGCCAGATGATGAGCAGCTTGGCCTCGATGATTCCGGGCGCCGATGCATGGCCGAAGTTCACGCGCAATAAGTCGGAGAAGTTCGAGGCGCGCTTCTCGTTCGTGCGTATCGAATCGTCGCCGTCGATCTTCTTTGCCGGTATGGAAGGGTCGCGAATTCCGGTGGCCATTGCGCATGGCGAAGGCTATGCCGACTTCTCGCAGCAAGGCGATGCTTCGCGCGTGGCGGTAGCGATGCGGTTTGCCGACCACCACGGCGAGGCGACGGAGCGTTACCCGTTCAACCCGAACGGCTCGCCGGCCGGCATCACGTCGGTCACGACGGCGGACGGGCGCTTTGGGGTGCTGATGCCGCATATGGAACGGGTGCATCGCACCGTCACGATGAGCTGGCACCCCGAAGGCTGGGGCGAGGCCAGCCCGTGGATGCGTGTGTTCCGCAACGCACGGCGCTGGCTGGGCTAAGCGGAAGCGGCCGCCGGGCGCGAGTCGCTCGGCCGCATCGCTACAAAAGACAATGCCGCCCAGGGGGCGGCATTGTTATTTCCTGCTTGATGCCATTGGCAGCGGGCGATTACTCGACCTTCGCCTTCGCTCGCAGGCTCTGTTCGAACGCTTGCAGCTTTTCCTGCTGCATTTGCTGAACGATTTGGGCCTTGACCTGATCGAGCGGCGGCGGTGCGACGTCGCGAACGTCGTCGACGCGGATGATGTGCCAGCCGAACTGCGTATGCACCGGCGTATCGGTCATCTGGCCTTTCTTCAGCTTTTCAGCCGCGGCCGCGAATTCAGGCACGTACGTCTTGGGATTGGCCCAGTCGAGATCGCCGCCGTTCTTGCCCGAACCCGGATCCTTCGAGAACTGCTTGGCGAGATCCTCGAACTTGGCGCCGCCCTTGATCTTCGCGATCAAATCCTTCGCCTGCTGCTCTTTGTCGACGAGAATGTGGTGCAGGTGATATTCCTTGCCGCCGGCCTGTTTGATCAGCTCGTCGTAGCGCGCCTTCACTTCGGCATCGCTCGGCTTGTTCTTCGCGACGTAATCTTCGATCATCGCGCGCAAAACGACGGTTTGCTGGGCCACGGCGACTTGCGCCTTCACGTCCGCACGGCTGGGGACGCCTTCACGCACCGCTTCCTGCATGAGGATTTCGCGGTTGACGAGTTCGTCGCGCACGGCTTGATGCAGCTGCGGCGTGTCTTGTTGACCTTGCTTCACGAGCTGGGCGATGAGCGCATCGGCGCGCGATTTGGGAATGGCCGTGCCGTTCACGACGGCGACGTTCTGCGCGAAGGCCGGAGCAGCCGCGAAAGCGGCCAGCAACACCCAAAGGCGGGTCTTTTTCTGGATCATCGGAAGTTCCTAGCGTTCCTGTCGAAAACAATCGGTGGAGAGAGCGCGCCCCCGGCATCCCCGTCAGCGGGGTGGAGGCGCTCGAAATGCAAACTTCGCAATGGCGTCGAACGGCGTGTCACGCGCCGGGCAACCGGGCGTACTCCTCGGGCGTGTAGGCCAAGATCGCGAGCGCGTGTATTCCGCGTTGCATCACGTCGGCCAGCGCATCATACACCAGCCGGTGCCGAGCCACGCGCGGCTTGCCCGCGAACGCTTCGGCCACGATGGTGACCGTGTAGTGGCCGCCCGCGGCCGCCCCCGCGTGCCCTGCATGCTGGGCGCTGTCGTCGCGCACGTCGATCGACTC
>DATJJH010000098.1:0-31285 GCA_035492395.1 Trinickia sp.
CGAGCGTCGTCCCGATCGTGAAGGCGCCCAAGGTCGTCGCCTTCGCCGTCGCGCTCGCACTCATTCGCCGCGCCGGGCCTAGGAAGAAGTAGGGGACGGTTCGCTGCGCGCTCACCCGCACGGCGTTTAGCGGTGTCGCCGTGTTGGCGGCGACAAATGCGGTGTTCGCTTCCCAGCGTCCGCAGACGATCGTCAGGGAATTGCCGGCCGCGTTGGCGTCGAAGCCGTTCACCCGCGCGTTCGCGAGCGCCGTGGCCGTGGGCTGCGCGCAAGCATCGTCCATCGTTTGAGCGGCCGCCAACGCCGCCAGATCCGCCGTACGCTGCAGCGCGCGCCGCGCAAAAAACGCGTTGCCGACATCGAGCGCACCGAGCGACGCAATCACGATCGTCATGAACAAGGCGACGATGGGCGCCACGGCGCCGCGCTGACGCCGAGCATTTCGCAGCGTCAACCCGGCCTCGCATCGGGTCCTCTGCTCGAACGCCAGCCGCGCCATGGCAAGAGCCCAGCGACGATGCATGATCGATGTCGATGTGTGCGGCATGGGCGGACTAGCCTCAGTTCGAGCCCGACGGCGGCGTGGAGAGCGCTCCGGCGCCCGTCGCGTCCGCACGCGATGCACCGCCCTCGCCCGAGAAGGCAGAACCGAACGAAGCGGGAATCTTGGTTCGGAACGAGTTCATGTATCGCTCGTAGGCGAGCGTCGCTTGCGCACCGGGCATCGGCATAGCCGGTGCGGCAGCCGCGTTCGTTCGCTGCAAGTCGAGCCACTCGCGCGTTGCATCGCCGATCAAAGCTGCGTGACGGCTCCCCACCCCCGCGCTTGCGCGCGACGATGCATCCGTGTCGGGCGAACCGGCTTGCGCCTCGCCGCGCACGAGCGCGCTCATGCAGGCGATCGCGCACGTCGCAACTCCTACCCTGCGCAGCGCGGCGCCGATCTTCGATGCCTGTTTCATCGTATCTCTCCGTCCCATGGCGTCATTGCTCGAAGCATGTAGGCTTCAACGCGAAGCTGCCGCATCGCGCGACGCGGCTGCCCCGACTCGATAAGAGCGCGCCGCCGACGCCACCTTGGCGGCGTCCTCGCGAATCGCCGAACGCACCGGCGGCGAGAACCGTTGGTCATCCATCCAGGCGCGCGCCTCTTTTGCTCGACCTTGCGCGAACATCAGTAGCGCAAGGTTCGATTTGATGCGCGCACTATGCGCGTCGAGTTCGGCCGCTTGCATGAGCGGCACCCGCGCATCGGCCACGGCCCCCTCGCGCAACAAGGCATAGCCGAGATCGGAGAGCGTCGCCGCATCGGTCGGGGCCAGCGCGACGGCCTGCGTCAATTGGCGCGACGCCTCCCGAAAGTCGCCCGCCGCGCCGGCGAGCAGGCCGAGCCCGCGATAACCGCGCGCCGCCAGCGCCGTGCCCAGCAACGCGCGGTAGGCTTGCGCGCTCGCGGAAGGCTGGCCGGTCTCGCGCAGCGCATCGGCGCGCAGCAAGGTCGACTCGGGCGTCGCGCCGTACTGCTTTTCGTAAGCATCGATATGCGCTAGCGACGCGTAATAGAGCCCTTGGCGCTGCATGCGGTCGATCAGCGCGAGATACATGCCCGGCGTGTCGGGAGCGGGGTCTTTGTCGGCCGCCGCTTGCGCTGCCGCCCGCTCGGCCTGCACGCCCGCGCCATAGCCGGATTCCTTGAAGGCGCAGGCGCCGCAGCACAACGCGAGCGCGACGACACAAACCGCTTCGCGCAACGCACGCGTGCGAGGAAGGCCGGTGTATGGATCGCTCAAGTCATCCCTCCGCATTCATCGATGAACCGCGCCCAACGATCGAACGACCGCAAGCAAGCCGGGGCCGGCCGTGACGATCAGCAGCGCCGGCAGCAGGGTGACGATCATCACGCCCGTCATCTTCACGGTGAGCCGCCCTATTCTTTCGCGCAGCATCGCCCGGCGCGTTTCGCGCAAGCGGTCGCCGAATTGCTTGAGCGGCTCCTGCACCGCGCCCCCATGGCGGTCCACCTGAATCATCAGCCGCACCACCGCGCGTAAATCCTCGTTATCGAAACTCGTGCCCAAACGCTGCAGCGATTGTTCGCGCGTGCGGCCCGCCGCGAATTGACGCTGCGCGAGTTCGAGCTCGACGGCCAGCACCGGCAGCATCGAACGAAAGTCGCCCACCGTCACCTGCAAGCTCTGATCGAGCGAGAGGCCAACGCCCTGAAGCAAACGCAGCAGATCGACGAGCACCGGCATTTCGTCGGCCACCGCGCGGCGCCGGATGGCCGCGCGCCGGGCCAGGGCCAACTTCGGCAGCATGAATCCGGCTGCGAACGCGCCGATGGCGAACACGACGCGGTAGCCGCCCGGGATCAGCGCCCCCCAAAGCCAGCTCGCGAGCGACGGCACAGCAAGCGCGCACCCCAAACGAGAAAGCAGAAAGAAGCCGCGCGCATCGGCGTCGACAAAGCCGCATTGCTCAATGAGGCGCCGGTCTTCGCTCGCGACGATATGCCGGCCGAGCGGGGTGTCGAGCCAGCGCGCGCCCGCGTGACCGACGCGCGCCCGCCACCTGGCCATACGTCCGGCGAGCGTCGACGGCGGCGGCGCCGAAACGGCGTCGCTCGGCCCCGGGCGACGCGCGGTCACGGCATCGGACGCCCGCTGCGACGCGACGGCTGCTGCCACGCGCCTGTCCAGCGCGTTCTCGAGCGTGCGCGCACCGCGTCGCTGCGCCGCCATGCGCGCGAACGCCACGTAGGCGAGCAGCAGGCATCCGAGGGCGCCCAACGCCAGGGCCAGCAAGATCAGTCGGTCAGGCCGCATCGATCATGTCCTCAAGCGCGTCATTCGATAAAGCAAATACCCCCCGCCGGCCTGCAGCGCAAACGCGAGGTAAATCAAGTGCCGCCCGTCGGGGTCGCTCCACATCGCGCTGAAATACGCCGGATTGTTGGCGATCAGGAACGCGCCGATCGCGAGCGGCAGCGCCACCAGCACCCAAGCGGAAAGCCGGGTCTCGGCCGACATCGCGCCCAATTCACGCTCGGCCTGCTCGAGGTCGCGCATGAACGCCGCCATGCGTTCGAGCATGACGTCCGCGCGGCCACCGTACTTGACCGATAGGCGCAGCACCGCGCCGACGAACTCGAACTCGCGCGTACCGTAGAGCGCCGCGACGTGCGCCAGCGCGCGATCGATTTCGACGCCCGCACGCATCATTCGCGACACGTGATCGAGGCATTCGCGCAACGGCGCTTCCGTGGTTTGCAACGCGGCCTGGAACGCCGCGGGGATGCTGTTGCCGAGCGTGACGAGCCGCACGATTCCGTCGAGAAACGTCGGCAGTTGCACGATGATCGCCAAGCGCCGCCGCTGTGCGCGCGCCGTCAACAGCACGGCCACGATCGCGGCCGCACCGATCGCGGCCGCGAAGGCGGCTACCGCGCCCGCGCGCCATCCGATCCAAACAAGCGCCAACGCCAGCGCCGCGAAGGCGAACGCCAACCGAGCGCCGGCGTCGGCGAGCCCCGCCCGCACGACGAGGTTCTCGACGATGCTCGGCATGGGCCACCGGCGCTGGTGCACGCCGCGTCGGTCGCCGGCGGTAGGACTCGCCGCTTTGCCGGGTCGCGGCGACGCATGCGCGTTCGCCGGCGGCACGCCTTGCGCCATACGAGCAAGCGACGCCGTCGCCGACGTTGTCGCTGCGCCGCCTTTGCCCGCAACCGTCGCTCCCGACGCGGCAAGGCGGCTATCGATGAAGCGCTGGGCCCCGATTCGGCGCTGCGCGCGTGCGCCGCGCTGCCAAAGCAGCAGCGCAAGCGCAAGAAACAGAAGCGCGCACGCCGCGAGTGTCGCCGAGCCTTTAGACACGGAAGCCCCCTTGCGAAAAGCCCTGGTCGAAGCTCGCGCCGAGCATCGACTTATAGCGGGCCAGTTTGGGGGAATGCGGGTGAATGCCCAGCGAAGTCCAGCTGTCGATCTCCTCGCCGTCCGCATCGACGTGAGGTTCATAGCGATAGAGCTCTTGCGTGGCGATAATCGTATCGGAAAGCCCGGTGACTTCCGTGACCGACAAGATGCGGCGCCGTCCGTTCGAGAGGCGGCCGATTTGCACGATGAAGTCGATCGCATTCGCGATCTGGCGCCTCAAACTCGACTCCGTGCCCTGAAAACCCGCGAAACCCGCGAGCATCTCCAGCCGATACAGACACTCGCGCGGCGAGCTTGCGTGCACCGTGCCCATCGAGCCGTCGTGGCCCGTATTCATGGCTTGCAGCATTTCGAGCACTTCGCCGCCGCGCACTTCGCCGACGATGATGCGATCGGGCCGCATTCTCAGCGAGTTGCGCAGCAGATCGCGAATCGTGACGAGCCCCGTTCCGTCGAAGCCCCCCGGCCGGCTCTCCAGACGCACGACATGCGGATGGTTGAGCGAAAGCTCGGCCGTGTCCTCGATCGTGACGACACGCTCGGGTTCGGGGATATGAAACGCAAGGGCATTGAGCAACGACGTTTTGCCCGAGCTCGTGCCGCCCGACACGAGCACGTTGCATCGCGCCGCCACCGCCGCTTCGAGCAGCGCCCCGATCTCGGCGTCGTACGTGCCGTTGGCGAGCAGATCGGCCGGGCGCAGCGGGTCTTTGCGGAACTTGCGGATCGACACCACGGGCCCATCGATCGACAGCGGCTCGATGACGACGTTGACCCGCCCGCCGTCGGGCAAGCGCGCATCGACCATCGGATTCGATTCGTCTAGCCGCCGGCCGATCGGTGCAAGAATGCGTCGAACGATGCGCAGCAAATGCGCGTTGTCGGCGAACCGGACCGCCATTTTGGTAAGGATGCCGTGACGCGAAACGTAGACGTCGCGGTACCCGTTCACGAGGATATCTTCTACGGCAGGGTCGCTCAGCAGATCCTCGATCGGCCCGAACCCGGCGAGTTCCTTCGTCAAGGCTTGCGCGATGAGCCGCACTTCGCTCTCGTTGATCGGAATACGGCGCAGACGAACGAAACTGTCCATCTCGAGATCGACGAACTGATTGATCGCCGCGCGCGACCATCGGCCGAACTCGGCGCCCAACTCCTCGATGCGCGTGAGCAAGTGCTCGTGCGCCGCGTTCTTGATGTCTTGAAACTGCTGCGTATGCGCGAACGAGGAAGCATCGTCGGCAAATTCGATTTCGTTTGCCATCGTTTATGACCGCTTCGTTGGAAGATGAATGAATCGCATGAATCGATCGAACCCGCCGAATCGCGCAAGCCGTGCAAATCGCGCCGTTCGCGTCAAGTCCTCCGCCTTACCGAGCAACACCGCGCCACCCGCCGCACCCGCGCCGTCCGCCGCGTCTGCTTGCGTTGCAATGCGCTGGACGAGCGCATCGACGGCGCGCACATAGGGATCTCGTTCGGCGACGTCGGCCAGCAGCTTGCCTTGGTTCGCCGCTTGCGCGAGCGCCACGCGCCGCGAGGGCAACGTCGCGACGAGCGGCAAACCCAGCCGCGCCGCGATTTGCTCGGCCGATAACCCGAGGCGCACGTCGTATTGCGTCACCACCACGCCGATTCGCCCCGTGTCGAATTGCGCAGCCGCCAGTTCGCGCAGCAAATCGGCCGCCGACACCACCGACGCGATCGCAGGATCGCAGACAAGCCAGACGTCGTCCGCGGCTTGAGCGACCTGGGCGACGAATTCATGATTCGAAAAGCCGCCCAGATCGACGATTTGTTGATCGAAGAAAGCGCGCAAGCGCGTCAGCAGCGCCGCCGCCGATGCATACGAGACCGTGCGCAAAGCCGATAGATCGGGCGAGAGCGTCGTCAAGGCGAGCCCGCTCGCATGGCGGGCAAGCGCCGTATGCACGAAGGTTTCGTCGAAACGGCGCAGATTGCGCACCGCTTCCACGAAGTCGAACTCGCTGCGCGTGTCGAGATACAGCATGCCGTCGCCGGCCGGCAGACCTAGATCGGCGAGCGCCGCTTGCCGCCCCGCCGGTGCGCCGCGCTTTTGCAACCGTACGCCCAGATGAGCCGCGAGCGTGGAAACGCCCACGCCGACACGCGCACCGAGCAGCGCCGTTAGCCGGCCGTGGCGCACGGGCGTCTGCGCTGCGTTCTCGAGCACTTCGCGGGCGATCCTCGCCGCTTCTTGCGACGCGCCCGCTAGGTCGACGAAATCGCGCACGCCCGCGCGCAGCGCCGCGACGGCGCTTTGCGGCTCGGTGAGCTTACCCACCGCGACGACCGGCGCCTGCAGCGAGGACGCGCGCGCAGCCTGCACGGCGCGGTTCGCCGCATCGATCCGCCCGCCGGAGAAATCGACGAACACGAGCGAAGGCCGTAACGCGGCGATGCGCTGCGCGAGTGCGCCCGGGTCGTGCCCCGCCGCCTCCACGGCGCCCGTCGTCGCAAGCGCGTCGGCCAGCCATCGAACGTTGGCTTCGTCGCTCGACGCGAACACGAAGCAATCGACGATCGCCCGTTCTGGCTCTGTCAAGGTTGGCGCCCTCGCATTCATCCTGCTTCCCCCTGCCGGGTCTTCGCTCGTGTTCTGTGCCCGGCCCATGACCGATACGCCGCCTTCATCGCGAGAAGCCGGGCCCGACATCGCCGGAAAGCGCGCCGCCCAAATACGATCGCCAGACGGGACCACCGTGCTGCTCCGATTGCTCGCCCGGCAGCGACGGCAACCGCGCATCTTTCGCCAGCGGCGAAACGAGGTGCGGCGTGACGATGATCACGAGTTCCTTGTCCTTGCGCTGGTAGTTGAGTTGCTTGAAGAACGCGCCGATGATCGGCAAGTCGCCGAGCAACGGCACCTTGCCCACGTTCGACAGCGTTTCTCGATCGATGAGACCGCCGATGACGAAGCTCTCGCCGTCACCAAGCTCGACGGTCGTATCCGCGCGCCGCGTGGTGATCGCCGGCACCGATACGCCGTTGATCGTCACCGCGTTCTGAAAGTCCAGCTGACTCGCTTCGGGCGCCACTTTCAACGCGATGCGCCGCGCGCTGAGCACCGTCGGCGTGAGCGTGAGCCCGACGCCGTAGGGCTTGTATTGAATCGACGTGGCGCCGAGCGCTTCGGGCACGGGAACGGGAATTTCGCCGCCCGCCAGAAAACTCGCGCTCTGGCCCGAGAGCGCGACGAGGGTCGGCTCTGCCAGCACGCGCGCGAGATTGTTGCTTTCCATGAGACTAAGATCGGCGAACAAACCCCGTCCCGCCGAATTGAGCACGAGGTTGAACGCGGACGCGATCGGCACAGCGCCCACCGCCTGGAAATTCGATGTCCCCCCACCCGTGACGGAAGTCAAACCCGACGGCGCGAACGATCCGAATGCAAAACCGTTGCTCTGCTTGAACAGGTTCAAGCCGGCCTCCTTGAGCACGGTGCGGCTGAATTCGACGACACGCACGTCGACCTGAACGACGCTGCGCGTGGCCACCGTGGATTCGTCGACGATCGCGCCGGCAGTCGCGCCTGCGCCGTCGCGCCCGCCATTGCCGGCGAGCGCGCCGCGTCGATCGCCGCTCGACGTATTCGCGCGCGAGCGCTTGCTCGCCGCAAGCGCCGCGAGATCGACGCCGCGTTGATGCGTTTCCATCGTCGGCGTACTGCCCGACACGACCACGTCCCCGTCGTAGGTCGCGACGGGCGGCGCGGCGCCGTTTGCCAGCGCGGCGGCGGCGGCGGGCCTAACCGTGAGCGTCAGCGTTTGCGGCGTCGACTGCGCCTTGTCCCAGAGCATCAGATTGGTCGTACCGGGGGATTTGCCGACGACAAGTACGCCGCCCTTGCCGTTGCGCTCACGCATCACGAGGACATCGGCGACATCCGGATCGCCGACTGCGACGCGCGAGAGCGAGCGGCCCGCCGCGACCTGCCGCTGCTCGCCCACGCTCAACTCCACCGCGGCGCTCGACGCTGTCTCCGGCGCGCGCTGCGCGACGCCTTGCGCCTGCGCCGCATGCGACAGCGCACCGCTCGTGCAAAGCATCATGAAGAGCATGCCGCCTACCCGAGCGTACGCCATCGCCACGCGTTTACCCCCCGCTGCTGTTTTCGCCATGTCGTATGCCGTCCTCGTTTCCGGCCTTTCTTGATATTCGCGATCGAACCCGCGCGATCGCCGCTACTCGGTCAACGTCTGCGCGCGCCCCCCTCGGATGACTTCGATCGCGCCTGCTTCATGAGAAGGCCCGCTGCGCGCGCGTGCGGCGGGCCTTGCCGTCGCGCCGAAATCGCCGGCCAACTCACTCAGCGACACGCCTGCGGCGGCTTGCTGCACCGCCGGCAGCTGGGTGCTGGTCCCTGCTGCGCCGGCGCGAATCAAGCTTGCCCGTCGCGCGCCCTGTCCCTCTGCGGCCGCGACTCCGCCCTCGTCGCGCGGGTTGCGCAGCGCCAATAGCACATGCCCGGTGCTGTCCGCCAACTCGAGGCGATCGACCTCGGCCGTCGGGACAGCCAATACCGCCGTGCGCACGCCGACGCCCAACTGCGTCGGGTTGCCGGCGCCCGATTCCGTGCTGCCGAACGCGAGGACGCGTACGCGCGAGAGAAGCAAGCGCGTCTGCGACCGCGTGACTTCCGCTTGCGGGCCGACACCCGCCCCCTCGCGTTTGAGGGTAAAGAACACGTCGACGAAGTTGCCGGGCCGGATTCGATTGCCGACGGCGCTGGCCTCATCGACATGCACGGCCACGGCACGCTCGCCCAAGCCGACTTGTTCCGCAAAACCCGACGACAGGTACGCCTCCAAGACCGTGACGTTCGGGCCGATGTCGGACAGCGGCACACGCTGCGTCACGAGCGATGCTTCCGAAAACGCACCGCTCGGCCGCACTGGCAGCATGACGACGCGCAAGGCATCGCCCGTGATAGGGGTGCCGGCGGGCAACAAGCGCGTGGCGATCACCGTGGGAAACATCGTGTCCGGCGCCGCGGCCACCGCGACCGGCGTCGCCTGCGCTGTGGGCGCCGAATGCCGGCTCAAGGTCCAAGCGTAGAGCCCCAGCAGCAGCGCCGCGACGATCAATGCGCCGGCGGTGATCTTCGTGACGTTCAGATGCGTCATGCTCGTTTCCTTGGAGGCGGCGATCGTTGGATGTCCGGCCCAGCCTTCGCAGCGACGTGGCACGTAAAAGGCCGTCCGTGCAGGCGCTTCATAACAAGTTTTCCGGGTCGAGCTGCACCGTGGCAACGCTGGACAACGTCCGCGGCAGCGCGAGGCTCAAAAGCGGCAGCTTGGGGACGATCGGATGACGCGCATAGTCGTATGTCAGCGTCACCTGCACGCATTGCATGGCGCTGTTGTAGCTGCAGCTTTGCGCCTGCGCGGCGCACAGCGCGTAGGCGCGCAGCCACTGTGTCGATTGACTGGCCACGCTGCAGGCGTTCGCGCTGCGCGCCGTCAATGCGCCGGCGACGCTCGTCGCATTCTGATAGTTGAGCGCCGCCCGAGCCCCCTCCTCGGCCGCCAACGTCAGGCTCTGCTGCGCGACGAACAGCACGCTATACGTCACGATCCCGTACAGCACCGTGAATAGCAGCGGGAAGACGAGTGCAAATTCGACGGCCGCGCTGCCGGCCGCCCGCGCGTGCGGGCACAACGTATGACGGCCGCACGGAATCATTGCGTCACCCCGTGCAGCACATGGCCGAACCAGCGCAGCGACGCCGCACCCACGAGCATCGCCGCATAAGGCGACGCACGACGCGCCCCGACGGCGAACGCCGGTCGCCCGCCACGCCACGGCGACCACGGACGGTCGTTGCGCGATCTCACCTTAGCCGCGACGATCAAGGCAAGCGCATGCACGAGCGCCGCAATGCTCGCCGCCACCCATACGCCGAACAAGGCGGCCGCACCGCACCATGCACCGAGCACGGCGAACACCTTCACGTCGGCCGCGCCCATCACGCCTAACAGGAAGAACGGCAACAAGACGGCCAACCCCACCACGAAACCGACCACGGCCTGCATGGGCGACACGCCGAGCGGCGACGCGTGAAGGGCAGCGCACGCGATCGCCGCCGCGCCGCCCGCTGCGACGAGCCAATTGGCGACACGGCGATCGCGGCAATCTCCCCAGGCGACGAGCAGGGCCCACACGGCGAATAAAGCGCTTGCTAGCTGCATGCGTACTATCGAATAGCTGGAAATGGCCGAATTAATCTGCGCCGATCGCCAAGGCAATCAGCGCATCAGATATTCATCGACGAGATGAAATCCCAATTTCTAAAACTTCGCCGCCGGATAAATATCACGTTGTGATGGCTGCGGCGACGGCGGTGAAGACCGCATTGATATTCGTGCCGATGGTGCCGACTACGGTGGCGATAGCGGCCGCGATAAGTCCGGCGATGAGTGCATATTCGATGGCGGTGACCCCGCGATCTTCGCTTACGAAACGCTTGACGAGCTGGTTCATGAATGTTCCTCGAAGTGTCAATCGACGTCGTGCTGGTTTAGCTCGGCGACTTGCACGGAAAGGTCGAGAGCAAGCCTCGCTACCCGACCGTTTTCCTTATTCGACGTTGCTGTGCCGCCCCACTTTCGCCCGCGATCGGACTCTGGCAGTGCGGTTCTAACGATGAGCTGCGAATAATGAGTCGATGGCTCCCTCCAGTATCTGTCGGCTTAGTTTTTTTGCTTATTGCCGATGCGAGTTGAACACCCAATCTGACTACAGCGCGACTCTACACTTCTTCACGGGATCTTGTGATCACATTGTGCCTAGGGGTTACGATAACTTAGATGGATTGCACTAAATGCTGAGACAAAGCCGTTCAATATCGTGTTACGGCCACATCGGTAACGCATCGGCCGCCTCGTTACGTTACGTTCTATTCAATTGCATCTCGCGTCGGCGATTTTTTACTCGATCGTTACAGGGCCTCCCATCCGAGTCGCCGCCCGCAAACCCTCGTCGAATCAACCCGAGCGTGTAATTCGACGCCACGCCCGCCGCCATTTCTCGCATCGTTGGCATGCCCATTGCACTACTTGCGCCCGCAACTAATTGGATAAACCAAACGAGGAGCGGCGATGAACACACGGAAAATAAACGGGGCGGCACGCGCTACATGGATTGCGACGGCCGTGGCGGCGATGCTTTCGCTGGGGGCATGCGGCGGCTCGGGTACGCTGAGCCAAGGATTGAGCCCCGGCGGCGGGGGGAGCGGCGGCGGCGCACTGACCACCGGCGGCGGCGGAACCGGCGGCGGGTCGTCGACGACGGGCGGCTCCGGTGGCTCGACGACAGGAGGCGGATCCGACAACGGCGGAGGGACAACGACCGGCTCGGGCGGCGGTAGCGGCGCCACGGCGAACGCCGTCGGCCAAGTGCTCGGAAACGGCGGCAACGTCGTCAGCGCGGGCGGCTCGACGGTTTCGGGCATCGGCGCGGAAATCGGCCAACAAACGCTGCCCGGAACCAACCCTCAGACCACCCAGGCGGCAGGCGCCGCCGTCCAAAGCGTGGGCGCGGCGGTGTCGACGCTGGGCGGCGGTATCACCCAAGGGCTCGGCCAAATCGGCGCCACGCCCAACCCCGTGGGTACGACGCTCGTCAGCGCGGGGCCGGCCGTCAGCCAGCTCGGCAATGCCGTCACAGACGCGGGCGTACTCGTTACGAGCCTCGGTTCGAGTGGGCCGCTCTCCGCACTGGCGCCGATTACGGGCCCAGTGGGCGGCGCACTCGAAACGCTCGGCGGCGCCATCGGCAGCGGCGGCACGACGCTGGGCAACACGCTCGCGAGCGGCGCAGTGCAGCAGGTCACGCAATCGCTGAGTACGACGATCACACCGATCACCTCCGTCCTCGCCTCCACGACCCAGACCGTGGGCATGACGACCGGCGTCGGCCCGCAACTGGCCGGGCTCCTCGGCACGGTCGGCGGTAGCCTCCAGAAAGCCGGCGGCATCGTGGCCTCGACCGGCGGCAATCCCGTCACGACCGGAATCGGCGCTGTCTTGACGTCTACCGGCGCGACCGTCGCCTCGGTCGGCGGTCTCGTCACGGGCTCCAGCGCCGGCAATCCGCTCGCGCCGCTCACCGGTGCGCTGTCGGGCATCGCCGGCACGGCCGGCGGCGGCGCGAGCGGCGGCCCGCTCGCCCCCGTAAGCGGTTTGCTTTCGAGCGTGACGGGAACGATCGGCTCTTCGGCCCCCGGCAGCACGACCGGCAACCCGCTCGCCCCGGTCACGGGCCTCGTGTCGACCGTCACCGGCGCGCTCGGCGCGCCGGCCGGCGGGAGCGCCGGCGGCGCCAATCCGCTCGCGCCGGTCAGCGGCCTCTTGACGACGGTGACCGGCGCGCTGGCCGGCGGCAGCACCGGCGCGAGCAGCGGCACGAACCCCCTCTCGGGCCTGTCGTCGTTGACGAGCGGCCTGACCGGCGCCCTCCCCAAGAAATAAGCAGCGCGGTCCGCCGGCACCTGCTCGGCGGACCGTAACTTCAGGCGCATCTCGGCCATCGGCCACGAGGAGCACATCATGTCGAAGAAGCAATATCGAAAAATTGTCGAAACCGCACGCACGAACGCGACCACGCTGCGCGCACCGCTGACGGCGTTTGCCGTCGCCTATCTGCTCGCGGCTTGCGCCGGCGACGGCGTGACGGCGCCGCCGCCTCCGCAAAGCAGCACGGTCACGCCTCAGCCGGATCCCACACCTACCCCAACGAAGACCGGGACCTCAGGCGCGCTGACGACACTGGGCGCCGTAGCCAGCGACCTCGGCAACGCCATCTCATCGGCGACGATTCCGGGCGTGAATACGCCCGTATTGCAAGGGGTCGGCCACACCGTATCGTCGACCGGCGCGGTAATCGACACCGCGGCCAACGCCGTCAGCAACGGGCTCGGTCAAATCGGCTCGGTCTCGGATCCCGTCGACGTCACGCTCGCGGGAACCGGCCCGACGGTCAGCGCGACGAGCGGCGTCATCGCAGGTGTCGCCATGACCGTCGATGCGCTCGGCACGGGCCCGCTCTCGCCGCTCGCGCCCGTGACGACGCCGCTGGCCGGTGCGCTCGACACGCTGGCCAACGGCGTCAACGCCGGCGGCCAAGTACTCGGCAATACGCTGTCCTCCTCGGCCGTGCGGCAAATCACGCAGCCGATCAGTTCCGCAATCACCCCGCTCGTCGTCACGCTCGACTGGCAGACGCAAAGCGTCGGCGCCGTCACGGGACTCGGTCAGCCCGTGTCGGGCTTGCTGGGCCAGGTGGGCGGCGCGCTCGAAAGCGTCGGCGCGCAAGTGGCCGGCGCCTCGACCAACGCGGTCGTCGCCGACGTCGGCCAGCTCGTGTTCGGCGTCGGCAATACCGTCATCAACGCCGGCGGACTCGTGAATTCCGCCGGGCCGAACGGCGCGGCCCCGATTCCTGGCCTCATCACGAGCATCGTCGGCAGTTCCACGACGACCGTGCAAGCCGGCGCACCGACAAGCGGGGCCGGCGCCAGCGGCCCGCTTTCGTCGCTCACGGGACTGCTCGGCGGTAGCACAAGCGGCAGCCCGCTCGCTCCCCTGACGGGCGCGCTCGGCACAACGAGCGGCGCCACGAGCGGGACCAGCGGTACAACGGCCGGCGCGGGTTCGGCAACGAGTGGACTGAGTTCGCTGCTCGGGGGCGGCCTTCCGCTCGTCGGCAAGCTGCCGTAACGCTTCCGGCGTTCGGTGTGCATGCTCGCGCACGCGCGAGCATGCACACCGCACCGCAGCAGACATGAAAAAAGCGAGGCGAAACGCCCGCATATGAAACGGCCAACGAGGAAACCAGCATGCTTAGGACAACCAATCAATGGGTGTGGCTTGCGCTCGTCGCCGCGGGTGCGGTAACGCCCGCGCTCGCCCAAACGCGCGCCGCCGCGACCGGCAATCCACTCGAAGCGCTGCCTCAAATTCAAACGCCTAGCCGCACACCGAACGTCAGCGTCCAAATTCAATCGAACGAGCAACAGCTTCAGAAGTTGCTTCAAACGCAGCTTACGCCGAGCAAAATCGAAATCGACGGCGTCAAAGCCATCACATTCGCCGACGTCGCCGCACACTTCTCGACGTTCGTCGGCAAGCGCGTCGCGATCGGGGATCTCGTCGAAGCCGCCAACGACGTGACGCGGCTTTACCAGGCGCGCGGGTACGCGCTTTCGTTCGCGTTCGTTCCCGCTCAGACATTCGAGAACGGCGTCGTGCGAGTCACGGTCGTCGAGGGCTATGTGTCGAACGTCAAGATCACGGGCAACCCCGGCGGCACCGAGCGAAAAATACGCGACATCGCCGGTCGCATCCGCAACGAACGCCCGCTGCGACGCGCCACCTTCGAGCGCTACGTCAATGCGCTGGGCCTGCTGCCCGGCGTGAAAATATCGGCGACCGTCCAACCGCCGCAAACGACCGACGGCGCCACCTCGCTCGATTTGAATGTCGAGCGCAAACCGTTCAACGTGGCGACCGGCATCGATTTCCACCACCCTGGCGTGCAGGGTCTCGTGACCGTAACGGAAAACGGGCTCGCCTCGCTCGGCGAGGACCTCAGCGTATCGACGCTCGTCCCCAAAGGCCGCGACAACCAAACGTACTATGCCGCGACAGGCGCATTGCCCATCGGCAGCGAAGGCCTCGTCGCCAAAATCAATGCCTCGCATTATCACGGCAATCCGACCGACAACCCAGGTCTTCCCTCGTATGTCGCACGGACCGTCGTCAACGACAAGCTCGGTGTGTCCGCGGCCTATCCGCTTTATCTCAGCAACGCGCGCAGCCTCATGGGTACGATGTCGGCCTACGCCTCCCATGACGAGAACCGCTATTTGAATACCTTGACGGGCGCGACGCTTGCCCTGCGCTCGCAGGTGCGCGTCGTGCAGGCTCAGCTCGACTACGCCGATACGCGCACGGGGCAGACACGCCGCGCCAGCTTCAACGTGGCGAAGGCGTTCGATGTGCTCGGCGCGTCCAAAGCGGGCGAAACGAACGTGCCGGGCGTCGTCGAAACGAACCCCATCTCGCTCACTTTCGTGCGTACCGGCGCGAGCTTCTCGCAGACAAATGATTGGCCGTTCAAGATCGGCACGGCCATTGCGCTGACAGGCCAATACAGCCCCGACTCGCTACCGACTTCCGAACAAATCGCGTTCGGCGCGCAGCGTTTCGCACTGGGTTACCAACCCGGCGAAGCCTCGGGCGATTCGGGCTTCGGCGCATCGTTCGAGATCAATCGCCCCATCGCCGTAGGCTCGCGCTACTTGCAGACGTGGACGCCCTACGTGTCGTTCGACATGGCGCGCGTCTATCTGCATACGGGCCCCGCCGCACCCAGCAAACTCGCGTCGCTCGCCCTGGGTTTTCGCGTGACCGACAACAAGCACTACAACCTCGATCTATCGATAGCCAAGGCCGTAGGCGATGCGCCGATCGAAAGCCCCTCGCGCAGCCCGAGGCTTAATGCGACGTTTTCATACCAACTGTTCTGAGCACGAAGCACGCCGCCGCCCTACCGCTCGCCGGCGTGCTGATTAGAGGCACCACTACAAAACGGGGCGTACTTTTCGCGCGTATCCTGGCCGCATTCTTATAAGACGCGACGCGAACCGATACGCCGTCGCGCGTCTCATAAAACAGGCGAATCACTACATCAGGGAGGACGACACATGACGCACATCTCGCATTACACCAAAACGTGGAGTTGGACCGCTGTCAAACGCGTCGCTGTTGCGGGCGCGCTGCTGGCCGGCGCCGCCGCCGCGTTCGCGCAAGGCAACGACACGCCGGCCGGCATCTGGCAGACGATCGACGACAACACGCATCAGCCGAAAGCCCTCGTGCAGATCTCGCAGAACGACGACGGCACGCTGAGCGGCAAGGTCATCAAAGGGCTCAACCCGGCCGATAAACCGGGCAAGCTCTGCACGGCCTGCACCGACGAGCGCAAGGATCAGCCGATCCTCGGCATGACGATCATCAAGAACATGAAGCACGACGGGGACAAGTGGGATGGCGGCAATATCCTCGACCCCGAAAACGGCAAGATCTATCGGTGCAACATGCACCTGGAGGACGGCGGCCAAAAGCTCGTCGTGCGCGGGTACATCGGCATCTCGCTGCTCGGCCGGTCACAAACGTGGATACGGCAAGACGCCGCGCAGGCGAAGAACTGACGAAGGGGGTGCGTTGGGCCACGGCGGCGCCGTCCCAACGCAATTCGCTTACGCCGCGCGCCGCAGCGAAGCGAGATAAGCCAATTTCGGTACATTGACCGAAACGAACGGCGGGGCCGGCGGGCGCGGCGTCTTGACGGCCCGCTTCGGACGCATGCGCGCCTTGATGGTTTCGCAGAGCGCCAAGCCCGCTTCGCCATAGAGCCGTGTGAGCACTTGCTTGAATACGCCGGCCGAGTACCACGTTTTAAAGCGCCTATGGCACGTTTGATACGCCGGGTAGCGCTTAGGCATCGACGCCCACGCGGCATTGCTGTAAATAACCCACAGCACGCCGTTGAGCACCGCTCGCGTATCGGTAACGGGGCGCCCCCGAATGCGTCGCCTGCGGGAACATGCCTCCGGAATGAGCGGCACGATGCTTTGCCACTGTTCTTCCGTCACGTCGCTATACGGGGTCATCGGCGCTTCCTTCTCAGAACAAGGAAAACGCACGATATGCCCGGCGGCGCGCAGCGACTATCAGAAAACTCCAATATTGCACCGCGCCGATCTGCCGACGCTCAGGTGAGCGACGTATCGACGATTCTGCGCGGCGTCTCCAGATATTCCTTCGACTGCATTTCGACGATGCGCGACACCGTGCGGCTGAATTCGTTGGCCATCGGCCCTTCGACGTAAAGTGCCTCGGCGGGCACGGCGGCCGACATCAAGAGCTTGACCTTGTGGTCGTAGAACACGTCGATGAGCCAGGTGAATCGCCGCGCTTCCGAGGCCATGCGCGGCGACATTTGCGGTACGTCCGAGAGAATCACCGTATGAAAACGCGTCGCCAGTTCGAGATAATCGTTTTGCGAGCGGGGCCCGCCGCACAGCGTGGCGAAATCGAACCAGACGACGCCGTCGGCGCGGCGCAGCGCCTTCAGCTCGCGCTTTTCGATGTGCAGGATCGGGCTTTCGTCGGGCACGGCGGCGAGCTGCGCGTATGCCGTGCGCAACGCGCGATCGGCCTGGGCGCCGAGCGGCGTGTGGTACACGCTCACTTGCGCAAGCGTACGCTGCCGATAGTCGACGCCGGCGTCGACGTTGAACACGTCGAGGTTCGCCTTGATGAGCTCGATGGCGGGCAGCAGACGGTCGCGATGCAGCCCGTCCGGATACAGCGTGTCCGGATCGTAGTTCGACGTCATCACGAACTGCACGCCGTTCGTGAAAAGCCTATCGAGCAGCCGATAAAGAATCATTGCATCGGCGATGTCGGAGACGTGGAATTCGTCGAAGCAGATCAATCGATACCGCTTGGCGATTCGCCGCGCGAGCTCGTCGAGCGGGTCGGCCTGCCCCTTGAGTTCCTCGAGCACGCGATGCACTTCGCGCATGAACTCGTGGAAGTGGATACGCGTTTTCCGCTGCACGGGCACGATGGCGTAGAAGCTGTCCATGAGGAAGCTCTTGCCGCGCCCGACCCCGCCCCACATATAGACGCCACGAGGCAATTGCGGGTGAACGATCAGTTTGCGCAGCGCATTCGAGCGGCGCGCTTTGTACGCGACCCACTCGTCGTAGCATTGCTGCAGACGGTCCACCGCGGCGCGTTGCGCGGGATCGGCCGCGTATCCCCGAGTCTTAAGCTCGTGCTCGTAATATTCGATGACGTTCATCGTGCAAACAAAAAAAAACGAAGGCGGGAGGGATGCGCCCTACCCGCCTTCGTCGTGGCTTCTCAGCCCCGACTGCTAGCCCGGGGCGAGGCCGTTACTTATTGAGCGCGCGCTTGTCGACGTCGAGCGCCGCTTCGCGCATCACCTCGGAGAGCGACGGGTGCGGATGGCAGATGCGCCCGATGTCTTCCGACGCGGCCTTGAACTCCATCGCGACGACGGCCTCGGCGATCAAGTCCGAAGCATTGGCCGAGATGATGTGCACGCCGAGCAACTCGTCCGTCTTCGCATCGGCGATCATCTTGACGAAGCCGTCGGTCTTCGCGATGCCGAGCGCGCGGCCGTTGATCGAGAACGGGAACTGGCCTTTCTTGACTTCGCGCCCCTCGGCCTTCAATTGCTGTTCCGTCTTGCCCACCCATGCGATTTCCGGCTCGGTGTAGATCACCCACGGAATGCAGTTGTAGTCGATGTGCGGCTTTTGACCGTCGATGACTTCGGCCACGAGCACGCCTTCGTCTTCGGCCTTGTGCGCAAGCATCGGCCCACGCACGACGTCGCCGATCGCGTAGACGTTCGCCACGCTCGTGCGGCAGTGATCGTCGACGTCGATGAAGCCGCGCTCGTTGGCCTTCAGGCCGATCGATTCGAGGCCGAGATTGTCGGTGTTCGGCACGCGGCCCACCGACACGATCAGGCGGTCCGCTTCGAGCGTTTGCGCGTTGCCGTCCTTATCGGTGTAGGCGATCGATACGCCGTCCTTGGACGCCTTCACCTCGCCGATGCTCACGCCCAGATGGATGTCGAGCCCTTGCTTCTTGAAAACCTTCGCCGCTTCCTTCGCCAGCGATTCGTCGGCCGCGCCGAGGAATGCGGGCAACGCTTCGAGCACCGTCACATCGGCGCCGAGGCGGCGCCAAACCGAGCCGAGCTCCAGGCCGATCACGCCCGCGCCAATCACGGCGAGCTTCTTGGGCACGGCTTCGAAGGCGAGCGCACCTTCGTTGTCGGCAACGATCTTGTTGTCGACCGGCACGTTCGGCAGGTGGCGCGCCTTCGAGCCCGTCGCGATGATGACGTTCTTGGCCGTCACGACTTCGGCCGCGCCTTCGCCGCTGACTTCGATCTGCACGCCGCCGTCGTTCTTGCCGACGAACTTGCCGTGCCCCTTGAGCCAAGTGATCTTGTTCTTCTTGAACAGATACTCGATGCCGCCCGTCATCTTCTCGACGATGCCGTCCTTGCGCGCCATCATCTTGGCGACGTCCATCTTGACGTCGCCCACGCTGATGCCGTGCACGTCGAGGTGATGCGACGCGTTTTCGAACTCTTCCGACGAAGCGAGCAACGCCTTCGACGGAATGCAACCGACATTCAAGCACGTACCGCCGAGCTTGAGCGCGCCGGCGGGGTTCTTCCATTTTTCGATACACGCGACGCTCTTGCCGAGCTGCGCGGCGCGGACCGCGGCGATATAGCCGCCCGGGCCCGCGCCGATCACGACGACGTCAAATTCTTGGGACATGACGATCCTTTTGCTGACGCGACGGGAGCACGCTACTTTGGGCTCGCCGCCGCGATTTCATTCAGTGCATTGAAAGCGCTCGCTCGACGCTCAACCCACGTGCGGGCCGAGCGAGCGCGAGCATGACAGGATTACAGGTCGAGCAGCAGGCGAGCCGGATCCTCGAGCGCATCCTTCATCGCCACGAGCGAGAGCACGGCTTCGCGGCCGTCGATGATCCGGTGGTCGTACGACAGGGCGAGATAGTTCATCGGACGGATGACGATCTGGCCGTTTTCGACGACAGCGCGCTCCTTCGTCGCGTGCACGCCCAGAATGGCCGACTGCGGCGGGTTGATGATCGGCGTCGAGAGCATCGAGCCGAACACGCCGCCGTTCGAGATCGAGAACGTACCGCCCGTCATTTCCTCGATCGAGAGCTTGCCGTCCTTCGCCTTTTGGCCGAATTCGGCGATCTTCTTTTCGATGTCGGCCAGCGACATTTGATCGGCGTTGCGCAGGATCGGCACGACGAGGCCGCGCGGCGAACCGACTGCGATACCGATGTCGAAGTAGCCGTGGTAGACGATGTCGTTGCCGTCGATCGACGCGTTCACGAGCGGGAACTTCTTCAGCGCGTGCACGGCGGCCTTCACGAAGAAGGACATGAAACCGAGCTTGACGCCGTGTTCCTTTTCGAACTTGTCCTTGTACTTGTTGCGCAAGTCCATGACGGGCGCCATGTTCACTTCGTTGAACGTCGTGAGGATGGCGTTCGTTTGCTGCGACTCGAGCAGACGCTCGGCGATACGCGCGCGCAAGCGCGACATCGGCACGCGCTGCTCGGGGCGGTTTTGCAGCCAGGCGTCGGCCGAGGCCGGCGCCTTCACGTCCGGCAGCGACGGCTTGGCGGGTTTCGCGGCGGGCGCGGCGGCCGGTGCGCGCGCGGCGGGTGCGCCGGCGGACAGGACATCGCCCTTCGTGATGCGGCCGTCGCGGCCCGTGCCTTGCACCTGGTCGGCCGTGAGGCTCTTTTCAGCCATCAGCTTGCCGGCTGCCGGCGAAGCGACGCCCCCGGCGGTCGCCGTGGCGGCGGTAGCGGTTGCCGCTGCGGCGGCAGGTGCGGCGGCTGCAGGCGCAGCAGCGGCTGCCGGCGCGGCGGCGCCGGCTTTGCCTTCGGTGTCGATCTTCGCGAGCAGTTGCTCCGATTCCACCGTCGCACCGTCCCCAACGACGATTTCAGCCATCACGCCCGAATCCGGCGCCGGCACTTCGAGCACGACTTTGTCCGTTTCGATTTCGACCAGAATTTCGTCGCGCGTTACCGCATCGCCGGGCTTCTTCTTCCACTGCAGCATCGTGCCTTCCGAAACCGACTCCGAAAACTGCGGAACCTTGACCTCAACAATAGCCATTTGATCTTTCCTGAACTCTTTATGTCTGGTGTGGGAGGCGAACCCGGCCTCGCGTCGCGGCGCATGCAGCGCGCTCGCGCCTTCCGGGTTCGCTATCGTCTAGTTATTTGGCGATCTGCGCGCTCTTGAGCCGGCCGAACGCGCCTTCGATCAGCGCCTTCTGCTGTTCGTAGTGCTTCGCGTAGTAGCCGACCGCGGGCGAGGCCGAAGCCGGACGTCCGCTGTATGCCAGCTTCTGCCCTTCCTTCATGCCTTCCTTGAGGTGGTGCTCGATGTAGAACCACGGCCCTTGGTTTTGCGGTTCGTCCTGCACCCACACCACTTCCGTCGCGTTGTCGTACTTCTTGATCTCCGCTTCGAACTGCTTGTGCGCGAACGGATAGAGCTGCTCGATACGAACGAGCGCGACGTCGTTCGCCTTCGCCTCACGGCGATGCGCGACGAGATCGTAATAGACGCGGCCCGAGCAAACGACGACGCGCTTGACCTTCTTCGCATCGATCGTGCCGTCGACTTCGCCCAGCACCGGCTGGAACGAACCGCTGGCGAGTTCGGAAAGATCCGACACCGCTTCCTTGTGGCGCAAGAGCGACTTCGGCGTGGCGACAATGAGCGGCTTGCGGAACAGCCGGATCATCTGGCGACGCAGCAGGTGGAAGATCTGCGCGGGCGTCGTGGGCTGCACGACTTGCATGTTGTGCTCGGCGCACAGCTGCAGATAGCGTTCGATACGCGCCGACGAGTGCTCCGGACCTTGGCCCTCGTAGCCGTGCGGCAGCAGCATCGTCAGGCCCGAAACGCGACCCCACTTCACTTCGCCCGACGAGATGAACTGATCGATCACGACTTGTGCGCCGTTCGCGAAATCGCCGAACTGCGCTTCCCACGCCACGAGCGTGTTCGGCTCGGCCGTCGAGTAGCCGTATTCGAAGCCGAGGACCGCTTCTTCCGACAGCACGGAATCGATGACGGTGAACTTCGCTTGGCCGTCGGCCACGTTTTGCAGCGGGATGTACGTGCCGTCGTTCCAGCGCTCGCGGTTTTGGTCGTGCAGCACCGCGTGACGGTGCGTGAACGTGCCGCGGCCCGAGTCCTGCCCGGTCAGACGCACGGCGTAGCCCGATGCGACGAGCGAGGCGTAGGCCAGATGTTCGCCCATGCCCCAATCGAGCGACGCCTCGCCACGGCCCATGGCGCGGCGATCGTTGACGACGCGCTCGACGAGCGGGTGCACCTTGAAGTTTTCAGGCACCGTCGTGATGCGCTCGGCCAGACGCTTGAGTTCGGCGAGCGGCACGGCCGTATCGGCCGCGTCGGTCCATTTGCGGTTCAGGAACGGCACCCAGTCGACGGCGTACTTGCTCTTGTAGTTCGAGAGCACCGGGTCGATCGTGTGGTGACCTTCGTCCATCGCTTGACGGAAGGCTTTGATGAAGTTTTCGCCGTCCTCGGCAGCGATGACGCCTTGCTGCACGAGCTTTTCCGCGTAGAGCGCGCGCGTGCCAGGATGCTGCGCGATCTTCTTGTACATCAGCGGCTGCGTGACGGCCGGCGTGTCCTGCTCGTTGTGGCCCAGCTTGCGGAAGCAGACGATGTCGAGCACGACATCCTTGTGGAACTGCATCCGGAAATCGATCGCGATTTGCGTGGCGAGCACGACGGCTTCGGGATCGTCGCCGTTCACGTGCAGCACGGGCGCTTCGATCATCTTGACGACGTCCGAGCAGTACAGCGTCGAGCGCGCATCGCGCGGATCGGACGTCGTGAAGCCGATCTGGTTGTTGATGACGATGTGCAGCGTGCCGTGCGTGCCGTAGCCGCGCGTTTGCGCCAGGTTCAGCGTTTCCATCACCACGCCCTGACCCGCGAACGCCGCATCGCCGTGGATCTGCACGGGCAGCACTTGCAGGCCGGAATCGTCGCCGCGGCGGTCCATCCGCGCCTTGGCCGAACCTTCGACCACCGGGTTGACGATTTCGAGGTGCGACGGGTTGAACGCGAGCGAGAGGTGCACGGGGCCGCCCTCGGTGGAGACGTCCGACGAGAAGCCCTTGTGGTACTTGACGTCGCCGGCCGGCAGATCGTCGACGTGCTTGCCTTCGAATTCGGCGAACAAGTCGGACGGCATCTTGCCGAGCGTGTTGACGAGCACGTTCAGACGGCCGCGGTGAGCCATGCCGATGACGATTTCCTGCACGCCCTTCGCGCCCGCGTGACGAACGACTTCGTCCATCGAGGCGATGAAGCTTTCACCGCCTTCGAGCGAGAAGCGCTTCTGACCGACGTATTTCGTGTGCAGATAACGCTCGAGCCCTTCGGCCGCCGTCAAACGATTGAGGATGTGTTTCTTTTTGTCGGCCGAGAAAGCCGGCGTGGCGCGCGTCGATTCGAGGCGCTCCTGCCACCAGCGCTTTTGCTCGGGATCGCTGATGTACATGAACTCGGCGCCGATCGTGCCGCAGTACGTGTCGCGCAAGCCCTTGACGATATCGCGCAGCGACGCTTGCTCGAACCCGAAATACAGGTTGCTCGCGCTGAACGTCTGGTCCATGTCGGCTTCGGTGAAGTCGTAGAACGCAGGTTCGAGCTCGGGAATAGCCGGACGCTCGCGGCGCTTCAGCGGATCGAGGTTGGCCCACTGCGAGCCCATGAAGCGGTAGGCGCTGATGAGCGACTGGACGTGGACTTGCTTTCGCGCGGTGGCGAGATTCCCGCCTGCTTCGACCTCCCGCGGAATGAAGGCGTTGGCCTTCGCGCGCTGGGCGAACGATTCGACGATGGGGCCATGGGCCACGTCGCTGGCCGCGCTGCCGTCCGAGGCAGGCACGTTTTGCAACGCGTCGAAATATTCGCGCCAGTTATCGGGGACGGACGCGGGGTTATCTAGGTATTGCTCGTACAGTTCTTCAACGTACGGAGCATTGCCGCCGAACAAGTACGAGTTCAGCTGGAATTGCTTCATCATGTTTACGCTCACCTTTCTTCGAGCTTCTCGAGAAATAGCGGGTTACTCAACCTTCCGCGACACGGCCTGACCGTTTAGCGGATTGCGCGAATCAAGTCTTGCTTGGAAGGACCTAAAACTAGCACGCGCAGCATATCACAGAACGAATAGTCTAGATCGGCCGTAATCGGTGCTTTCGCCCGCCCAGCAAGCAAAAAGCCGCCCGAAAGAGGCGGCTTGTCGCATGTCCGGGCGCCATGCGGCGCCCGCGCTCGCAAGGGGCGATGCCGCCCCATCGAGGGTCGAGCAATTAGTCGACCGCCGCCTCGCGGCTGGCGCGGCGACGCTCGTGCTCCTTCAGGTGACGCTTGCGCAGCCGGATCGACTGCGGCGTGACTTCGACCAGTTCGTCGTCGTCGATGAATTCGACCGCGTACTCCAACGACATCTGAATCGGCGGCACGAGGCGCACGGCCTCGTCGGTGCCCGATGCGCGGACGTTCGTGAGTTGCTTGCCCTTGATCGGGTTCACGACAAGATCGTTGTCGCGGCTGTGGATGCCGATGATCATGCCCTCGTAGAGCGCGTCGCCCGGCTTCACGAACATACGGCCGCGATCCTGCAGCTTCCACAACGCGTAGGCCACGGCGGCGCCGTCGTCTTGCGAGATCAGCACGCCGTTGCGGCGCTCGCCGAGCGTGCCTTCCTTGATGGGCGCGTACTCGTCGAAAACGTGGCTCATAAGACCGGTGCCGCGCGTGAGCGTCATGAATTCGCCTTGGAAGCCGATCAGCCCGCGCGCGGGAATCTTGTACTCCAGACGCGTCCGGCCGCGGCCGTCCGACGCCATGTCGAGCAGTTCGCCCTTGCGGCGACCGAGCTCTTCCATCACGCCGCCCTGGTGACCGTCTTCCACGTCGACCGTCAGCGATTCGTACGGCTCTTGCTTCACGCCGTCGACTTCATGCAACACGACGCGCGGACGCGACACGGCCAGCTCGTAGCCTTCGCGGCGCATGTTTTCGATCAGAATCGTCAGGTGCAATTCGCCGCGGCCCGACACTTCGAAGACCGTTTCGTCGCCGGTGTCGCGCACACGCAACGCCACGTTGTGATTCAGTTCGCGCGTGAGGCGGTCGCGGATCTGGCGGCTCGTGACGAACTTGCCTTCCTTACCGGCCAGCGGCGAGGAATTGACGAGGAAGTTCATCGTGAGCGTGGGCTCGTCGACCGTGATCATCGGCAGCGCCTCGGGGGTGTCGGGCGCACAAATCGTGGCGCCGATGCCGATGTCTTCGATGCCGTTGATGAGCACGATGTCGCCCGCCTGGGCTTCGTCCACTTGGACCCGCTCGAGCCCATGAAACGACAACACCTGGTTGATCTTGCGGTTCATGATTTCGCCTTCCGGCCCGAAGCGCAACGCGACGGGCTGGCCCGGCTTCAAACGTCCGCGGGCGATGCGGCCCACGCCGATACGGCCGACGTAGGTCGAATAGTCGAGCGAGGTGATCTGCAACTGCAGCGGACCGTCCGGATCGGCGGCGCGCACGGGCACGTGCTCGAGAATCGCTTCGAACAGCGGGCGCATGTCGCCCTCGCGCGCGCTCGGATCGAGCGAGGCGTAGCCGTTCAGGCCCGATGCGTAGACGATCGGGAAATCGAGCTGCTCTTCGGTCGCGCCGAGCTTGTCGAACAAATCGAACGTCTGATTGATGACCCAGTCGATGCGGGCGCCCGGACGGTCGATCTTGTTGACGACGACGATCGGCTTCAAGCCCAGCGCCAGCGCCTTCTTCGTGACGAAGCGCGTTTGCGGCATGGGGCCCTCGACGGCGTCGACGAGCAGCAGCACGGAGTCGACCATCGACAGCACGCGCTCGACCTCGCCGCCGAAATCGGCGTGGCCCGGCGTATCGACGATGTTGATGTGCGTGCCTTCATACTCGACCGCACAGTTCTTGGCGAGGATCGTGATCCCGCGCTCTTTTTCGATGTCGTTCGAGTCCATCACGCGTTCCGCGATCTGCTGGTTTTCTCGGAACGTGCCCGACTGGCGAAGCAGTTGGTCGACGAGCGTGGTCTTGCCGTGGTCGACGTGGGCGATGATGGCGATGTTGCGGAGAGCGCGAGTCATAGGAATAAGGGACGGTTGCGTGCGCGAAACGAAAAACTCAGTGCCGGATGCAAGCTGCCTTCATGCTGCCTTTAGCTGCCGGGTGCCTTCGCGAAGCGCCGTTTGGGCGGCGGGCTGGGGCGGGAACCGAAAAATGGGTGCGCGCACTTTCTGGGTAACTAGTGATTATAGCACGTGAACATGACACCTAACCGGCGAAAGCGTGGCGCCAGTCGACGATCGCTGACGGAGGATCGCTCCATCCCGGCCGGACGGCATTTCCCGACGGGGCACGTCGCCCGCATCGCCACCATTCGTCTTGCTTGCAAACAACATTCGTCTGGGTTGCAAGCAACGTTCCGCCTACATGCCGCATAATAGGTCTACACATTAAGAAGTTGCTTAAATACTACGGATGAGCACAAAGAAATGCTTGCCGGGTCATCTTTCCTGCGCCTACAATCATGCCTAGTCAACTATTGCAATCGCACGGAAATCGCCATGAAGGAACCGTCCCCGCCGCTGCCGCCGGAAGTCAGCAGCTACCAGTTGGACGAGAGCGTCGGGTACCTGCTCGCTCGGGTGAAATCGAGCCTGTCGAACCTCGTGACGCAGCGCACGCTGAACGAGTTGGGCATTACGAGCACGCAGGCCAGCATGCTGTTCATGATCGCGAGCGGCCGCTGTTCGCTGGCCGCCGAACTCGCTCGAGACTACGGCATCGACGCGAGCGCGGTCACTCGGCTGATCGATCGGCTGGAAAAGCGTAATCTGCTCTCGCGCGTTCGCAGTTCCGAAGATCGCCGCGCGGTTCATTTGGCCGTGACGCCCGAAGGGCGCGACCTCGCGGCGCGCATGCCCGAGATCTTCGGCAGCGTGCTCGACAAGGCGCTGGCCGGCTTCACGCCGGAGGAAGTCGGCTTCCTCAAGAGCATGCTCCGGCGCATTCTCGCCAATACGGGAGACCCTGCCGCGCAATAGCGCCGCCGGCCGGTTCGTCTCGGCAGCCTTGCCTGACCCGGCAACGAGTTTCGCCCATCAATCGCCAAAAATAAGTTGCAAAGTCCATGAATACGTTCTCATTGAAAGGCCGTGCGATGACTTCCTTCCCCGCCTCGATCGGGGTGCGCCTCGGCACGATCGCCGCCGCTGTCGCCGCGCTCGTGCTCGCCGGCTGTGCGAACTACGCCGGCATTCATAGCGACAAGCAGATGACGCAGCCCGCCGCGCTGGCGTCGACGCAAAGCCTGCCGAGCGAGGGCGGCCAGTGGCCGTCGCTCGGCTGGGCGGGCGAGTTCGGCGATCCGCAACTGCCCCAGCTCATCGACGAAGCGTTGACGGGCAATCCGTCGATCGCCCAGGCGCAGGCCCGCATCGCCAAGGCGCAGTCGTACATCGAAAGCGCGCGCTCCGATCTGCTGCCTAAAGTCAACGGCAGCTACTCGGTCACGCGCGAATTGCTCTCGGGCAACGGCCTGTACCCGCCCCCCTTCGGCGGCAACTGGTTCACCGAGCACAACGCGCTGGCGAGCGCCTCGTGGGACCTCGACCTGTGGGGCAAGAATCGCGAGCGCGTGAAGGCCTCGCTGTCGCAAGAAAAGGCAGCCGAAGCCGACATGCAGGAGGCGCGCATCACCCTCGCCTCGTCGGTCGCGCGCACCTACAACCAGCTGGCGCAGCTCTACGCGCTGCGCGACATCGCGGCCCGCGAAATCCACAACCGCCAGGAAGTCGGAACGATCACGAACGGCCGCGTGTCGGCCGGGCTCGATACGAACGTCGAGAAGCAAACCGCGCTGGGCAACATCGCGACCAGCCAGGCGACGCTGTCCGACCTCGACGGCCAGATCAAGTCGGTGCGCTTTCAGCTCGCCGCGCTGCTCGGCAAGGGCCCGGACCGCGGCCTGCAAATCGCCGAACCTGCATTGGCGACGGGCGGCAACGTGGCGCTGCCGTCGAATTTGCCGGCCGATCTCGTCTCGCGCCGGCCCGACATCGTCGCGGCGCGCTGGCAGATCGAAGCCGCACTCGCGAACGTGAAGGAAGCCAAGGCCGAGTTCTTCCCCGACATCAATCTCGCGGCCGCCATCGGCCTCGACGCGTTCGGCTGGGCGCACTTTCTGACCGCTGCCAGCCGTACGGTGCAGGCCGGTCCGGCAATTCACCTGCCGATCTTCGACGCCGGCGCCTTGCGCGCTCAACTCAAGGGACGCTACGCCGATTTCGACTTGGACGTGGCGAACTACAACCAAACGCTCGTGAACGCGATGTCCGACGTTGCGACGCAGCTGGCGTCGATCCGCTCGATCGACACGGAGATGAGCGATGCGCAGCGCGCGCTCGACGCATCGACCGAGGCGTACCGCCTGGCCGTCATTCGCTACAAGGCGGGCCTCTCGCCTCAGCTCCAAGTTCTGACCGCCGACAGCAATCGGCTGGCCGCCGAACAGACGGTCACGAACTTGAGGATGAAGCGCCGAGATCTGCAATTCGCGCTGATCCGCGCACTCGGCGGCGGCTTCGACGCGCAGTCCGCCGGTGTCGCGGCGCCCGCCGCGGCCGGCGCCCAGGCGGCCTCGACGCCCTCGGCGGGTTGAGCGGCGAACCCAACAACCGACACCTGACAACAACGCAAGATTCAACGATTGAGCTTCGAACGATCGAGACTCGAGAAACGGAGAGCATTTCATGAGCGACACTCAACAATCCGCCGCGAGCGCGCAGTCGCAGGGCAACAACGGCAAACGCAAGCGCCTGATGACGCTGCTCGTCGGCGTGATCCTCGTCGCTGCCGTCGCATACGGCTTGTACTACTTCCTCGTCGCGCGGTTTCATGAGGACACGGACGACGCCTATGTGAACGGCAACGTCGTGCAGATCACACCGCAAGTGACGGGCACGGTTATCGCCGTCAACGCCGACGACACGCAAACCGTGAAAGCCGGCGATCCGCTCGTCGTGCTCGACGGTGCGGATGCCCGCGTCGCGCTGCAGCAGGCCGAAGCCAACCTCGCGCAGACCGTCCGTCAAGTGCGGGGCCTGTTCGTCAACAACGACCAGTTCCAAGCGCAGATCGCCCAACGCCAAGCGGATCTCTCGCGTGCGCAGGACGACTTGCGCCGCCGCTTGTCCATCGCCCAAACGGGCGCCGTCTCGCAAGAGGAGATCTCGCATGCCCGCGATACGGTGAAGGCCGCGCAGGCCGCGCTCGACGCCGCGCAGCAGCAGCTTGCATCGAACCGCGCGCTGACCGCGAACACCACGATTGCCACGCACCCGAACGTGCTCGCCTCGGCAGCCAAAGTACGCGACGCCTACTTGAACAACGCACGTAACACGCTGCCGGCGCCGGTCACGGGGTATGTCGCGAAACGTGCCGTGCAAGTGGGCCAACGTGTCTCGCCGGGCACGCCGTTGATGGCGATCGTGCCGTTGGAATCGGTTTGGGTCGACGCCAACTTCAAGGAAGTGCAGCTCAAGCACATGCGCATCGGCCAACCCGTCGAACTCACCGCCGACGTCTACGGCTCGTCGGTTGTCTACCACGGCAAGGTCGTCGGCTTCTCAGCCGGCACCGGTTCGGCATTTTCGCTGCTGCCCGCGCAAAACGCCACGGGCAACTGGATCAAGGTCGTGCAGCGTCTGCCGGTGCGCATCGAACTCGATCCGCAAGAACTGCGCGCCCATCCGCTGCGCATCGGCCTGTCGATGCAGGCCGACGTCGACATCAAGAAGGACAGCGGCGGTCAGCTCGGCAACGCCCAGAACACCGTCTATCAAACGAACGTGTTCGACAAGTACGGCGATAAAGCCGACGCCGAGATCGCCCGCATCATCGCCGAAAACGCCGGTTCGAACGCCGGCCTCGCGCAGCAAAAGCCGGTCGCGCAGGCCCCCGCTCGCGCCGCGCACACGGCGAAGATGGCGAGCCGCAGCACGAAGCTCATGTAACTCGGCGCGAGAGAAGCGCGCCGCGCATCGAAGAAACGACACCGCAACCAAGGTCACCCGCTCAATGGCTCAACCCGCTGCCCACCATCCGCCGCTCAGCGGCGCTCAGCTCGTGATCGGGACGATCGCCGTCTCGCTGGCGGTGTTCATGAACGTACTCGATACGTCGATCGCCAACGTTTCGATTCCGACGATCTCGGGGGATCTCGGCGTATCGGCGGATCAAGGCACCTGGGTCATTACGTCGTTCGCCGTCGCCAATGCGATTTCCGTCCCGCTTACGGGCTGGCTCACCGAACGGCTGGGGCAAGTGCGCCTGTTCCTCGCATCGATCGTGCTGTTCGTGATCGCGTCATGGATGTGCGGGCTCTCGCCCACTCTGCCGTTCCTGCTCGTGTCCCGCGTGATCCAGGGCGCCGTGGCCGGCCCGATGATTCCGCTCTCTCAAACGCTCCTGCTCGCGAGCTACCCACGCGCCAAAGCGCCGCTCGCGCTCTCGATGTGGTCGATGACGACGCTGATCGCGCCCGTGGCGGGACCGATTCTGGGCGGCTGGATATCGGACAACATTTCGTGGCCTTGGATCTTTTACGTCAACATCCCAGTGGGGATCGTGGCGGCCATCGCCACCTGGGCGATCTTCCGAACACGCGATTCCGTCATCAAGAAGGCGCCGATCGATATGGTCGGTCTCACTCTGCTCGTCGTCTGGGTCGGTTCGCTGCAGGTCATGCTCGACAAAGGCAAGGATCTGGACTGGTTTTCGTCGACGACGGTCGTCGCGCTCGCACTGACGGCGCTCATCGGGTTTGCGTTCTTCGTCGTGTGGGAACTGACGGCCGATCACCCCGTCGTCGATTTGTCGCTGTTCAAGAAGCGCAACTTCACGGGCGGCACGATCGCGCTATCGGTGGGCTACGGGCTTTACTTCGGCAATCTCGTTCTGCTGCCGTTGTGGCTGCAAACCGACATCGGCTACACAGCCACCGACGCAGGCCTCGTCATGGCGCCCGTGGGCGTGTTCGCGATTCTGCTGTCGCCGGTGACCGGGAAATTTCTCCCTCGCACCGACCCGCGAAAAATCGCGACGGCGGCCTTCGTCGTATTCGCGCTGTGCTTCTGGATGCGCTCGCGCTATACCACCGGAGTCGATACCTGGTCGCTCACGCTGCCGACGCTTGTCCAGGGGATTGCCATGGCAGGCTTTTTCATCCCGCTCGTTTCGATCACATTGTCGGGGTTGCCCGGCAATCGGATCGCCGCGGCGTCGGGGCTCTCCAATTTCGTGCGGATCATGTGCGGCGGGATCGGCACATCCATCTTCACGACGGCGTGGGATCACCGTACGAGCTTTCACCACGCACAGTTGACCGAGCGCGCCAGCACGTTCGATCCGACCTTCGGGCAATCGATGACGCAGCTCGGACAGATGGGTTTGGATACATCGCAGCGCTACAGCCTGTTCGATCGGCTCGTGACGCAGCAGGCGGCGCAGTTGGGGGTAAACGATCTGTTCTATATCTC
>DATJJH010000099.1:0-18699 GCA_035492395.1 Trinickia sp.
CGTGAAGATGGAAATGCCCGAGGAGAAGATCCGCAAGATCCTCAAGATCAGCAAGGAGCCGATCTCGATGGAGACGCCGATCGGCGACGACGACGACTCGCATCTCGGCGACTTCATCGAAGACCAGTCGACGGTCGCCCCCTCGGAGGCGGCGGTGAACGCATCGCTGCGCGACGTGTGCAAGGACATCCTCGACACGCTGACGCCGCGCGAGGCGAAGGTGCTGCGCATGCGCTTCGGCATCGAGATGAACACCGACCACACGCTCGAGGAGGTCGGCAAGCAGTTCGACGTCACGCGCGAGCGCATCCGGCAGATCGAGGCGAAGGCGCTGCGGAAGCTGCGGCATCCGTCGCGCTCGGAGAAGCTGCGCAGCTTCCTCGAAGGCGAATAACGCAATTGCTCGCCCCCGAAACGCCCCGCAGATCGCGGGGCGTTTTGTTTTTCGCGGCGTCAACAAATCGCCATGCTGCGCTGACGTCCGGCCCACTTTGACACGCGCGCCGGTAAGACTGACCGCGCACGCACGCCGCGCAGGCGCGCAAACGCACGTCGCACCCGCACAAACGCGTGCAGCACATCCGCACGGATATTGCAGATCCGACGGTATTCGCGCGTACCGGTGACGCCGGACGTGCGTATACCAGGCGCGCCGCGATGCGGCGCGATCCCGCAATCCGGAATCGGAGGAGCGTTATGTCCACCAATCGTCTCTCGATGCCTGCGCGCATCGTGGGCGCCGTGTCGTTCTGCGTCGCCGCGGCCGTCTGCGCGCAGACGGCTTCACCGGGTACGTCGAATAGCAACAACACCAACCGCTCGACCGCGACGACAAGCCAGTCGCCCGCATCGCCGGCGACGCGCAGCGACGCCGCGAGCTCGAACGCCGAGCAACGTGCGGGTTCGAACCAGATGGGCTCGAACAATTCGACGGCGAGGGCGACGGCGTCGAGCGTCTCGAGCGGCGATCGCAAGTTCATGGAGAAGGCCGCTCGAGGCGGCATTGCGGAAGTCGAGCTCGGCAAGCTCGCAGCGCAGAAGGCGGCGGCGGCCGAAGTCAAGCAGTTCGGTCAGCGCATGGTCGACGACCACGGCAGGGCGAACGATCAGCTGAAGCAACTCGCAACGAGCAAGGGCGTGAACCTGCCGACCGACCTTGACCGCTCGACCAAGCGCGAGATCGACAAGCTGTCGAAGCTCTCGGGCGCGGATTTCGATCGCGAGTACATGAAGCACATGGTGTCCGATCACAAGAAGGATGTGAGCGAGTTCAAGTCCGAGGCGCGCAAGGCGAAGGATGCCGACGTCAGGCAATTCGCCGCGTCGACCGAGCCGACGCTCGAGCAGCATCTGCAGCTTGCGCAGTCCACCGAGCAGGCCGCTAAAAATGAAGGCAAGAACGCGCCGAAGACGTCGAGCCGCGCGACGACCAAGGCCGGAAGCTAGGCGATCCGCATCAGCTCGGGGAGCTGAAACGGCCCGGGCGCATTCTTGACGAGGAGGCGGCCGGGCCGCAATTCGTGATGCGTCAGGCGAGCGGCAGCGTGGCGTAGACCTGCGCCGCATCCTCCGGATCGTCGTCGACGCGAAAGCCGAGTGCGCGCACGAATGCGAGCATCGGCTCGTTGACGCGCAGCACCGCCCCACTCAGCTGCTCGAAGCCGCGGCGCTTCGCGCACACGATAAGTCCCCGCATCAGCACGCGCGCGACATTACGTCGCTGCCACGCATCCGCGACCACGACGGGAAATCCGGCGGTCGTGGCCTGACGCGCAACGACTTTTGCTATCTGTCCTTGCCCTTGCGCTTGCCCGGAATGTCGAGCTGGTCGTTCACCGTCTTGCCCTTGTGCTTGATCTTGAGCTTTGCCGTAAGGCGCGGCGGCGGCGACTGCAGGTCGAGCACTTCGAACGCGACGATCTTCGTCTCTCCTGCTACGCCCGCCTGAATGCAGTCCGCGCTCGCCACGAGGCTGCCATCCGCATCGTAGACACCGACGATCTGATAGCCCTGAGGCACCGCGGCGCACACATCGAGCGTCCACTCCGAATCGGAGCTCATGATGAACGGATACAAGTACTTGGTTTGTCCCTCGTCCCAGACCGTGTACGTCGGATAGATGATTTCCAGGTAGCTGCCCGTGTAGACGGTCTTCCCGGCGTCGGCGTACTGAACGATGCACGTCGTTGCGGCGGTGTTCGTTCCGCCGTACACGCAGTCCTTCGGGTCCTTGCGGATCGTCTTCTGCGCGTGGATGTCGCGCACGTCGCTCCAGAGAATCCCCGCGCCGCTCGGCACTGGCGACGTCCTGAGGCTTCCGCTCAGCTTGTTGTTGGTCGGCGTCGATTTGAAACTGCCGCCGTCGACCTTCTTGCCGAAGACGACGTTGATGTCGACGTTCGCGCGCGGCTTGCCTTTCAGGTCGGCGAAATCCTTGTACCCGGCCAGGACCAGGATATCCGTGGCCGCGGGCGCACCGCAGAGCGCCTCGCCGAAGCCGACGAGCTTGCCGTTGTTGTTCGGCGTCGGGCTCTCGCGCTTCGGCATGCACGTGCCGACCAGTCCGACGTTCGAGGTGTAGACGTCGCGGTAGCGGTCGGGACCCGGATCCTTGCCGTACTGGGACTGCAACGTCGCGTTCTTGAGGTCGTAGAGCCGCACCACGACGTCGCCCGCTTCGGGGAAGCCATCCGAGAGGGTGGAATCCGGCCACAGCTTGCACTCGGCGTGCGCCTGCCCGTTGCTCGGGTTGGTCCCGCAGATGCCCCACTTGCCGGGATCGACGATGTGCACTTCGCCGTGCACGGGCACGATGACGCCGCCGCTCGGATTCACGTTCATCGTCACGGGGGGCGCATCGTTGTAGTTAGCGTTGCCGGCCAGCGTTGCGGTCACCGTGCACACAGGTGCCGCGACGTTGACGATCATCGTGTAGAGCGCATCGTTGTTGACGCAACCGCCGGAGCTCGCCGGGATCACGGGGTTACCCGAGCCGGGACCCGCCGGCGTGTTCGTGATCGTCGAGGAGACCGTAAAGGTCGCACCGTAGCTCGCGCTCGCCGGAACCCCGATCAGGCCGATCACCTGGTTCGCCTTGCCGATGGTGAACGGCTGAGCATCGCTCGAGCCGATGTAGTTCGCCGTGTCCGCGTACGCAGCGCTCGCCGTGTACTGGCCGGCATCAGTGGGCGGCGTCGTCGACGCATAGTTCGTCCCGTTGGTGCCTGCGTAGTAGACGAGGAGCGCCTGGCTTAGCGCCGGGCCGGTCACCTGTGCAGTCGCTCCGTGCGGCGTCCCATCGAACGTCGCATTCGCGACGGTAACGACCGTCGTCGTCGCCGCCTTCGCGATCACGAAGGTCGTCGAGCCGACGCTGCCCAGGTGATTGGTATCACCACCAAAGGCCGCGCTCGCCGTGGCTGTTCCCGCATCGATGTTGCTCCCATAACTCACGGGCAACGACAGGTTGAGGCCGCCTACGCCGGCCACACCCGCCGCGCATGGTGTCTGCGCGTAGCCGGTATAGACGACATTCGCGGGGCAGGTCACGATCGTCGTTGAGCTCGCTCTCGCGATCGTGATGCTCCTGCTATTGCTGCTGCCATCGTGATTCGCGTCGCCCGCGTATGTCGCCGTGCCGGTGCAACCGTTCGCCATGGTGACGTTCGTGCAGTCGCCCGTGTATAGGACCGATACCGGGCCGTTCAGTCCGCCGATTCCCGTCACGGCGGCCGTCGCGGCAAACGCGGTTGCGCGATAGACGTACGGTCCATTCTCGAACGTGACGACGGTCGCCGAAATCGCCTTCGTGATCGTGATGTTCTTGGCGTCACTGCTGCCGTCGTGATTCGTATCGCCGGCGTACGTCGCGGAGCCCGTGCATCCATTGGGAGCCGTGACGTTCGTGCAATCGCCGGAGTATGTGACAGAGACCGGACCGCTGAGGCCTCCAACGCCGCTCACCATCGCGGTGGCCGTGAACGCGCTCGCACGATACACATACGGACCGCTCTCGAACGTCACGACAGTCGTGGAGCTGGCCTTCGTGATCGTGATGTTCTTGCTGTCCGTGCTGCTGTCGTGGTTCTGGTCGCCGCCATAAGTCGCTGTAGCGGTGCAGCCGTTTGCAGCGGTGACGTTCGCGCAATCGCCCGAATACACGACCGCGACCGTGCTGTTCAGCCCTGCCACGCCAGTCACCGTCGCCGTCGCCGTGAACGCAGTCGCCCGGTAGGTATACGGACCGCTCTCGAACGTCACGACAGTGGTCGAACTTGCCTTCGTGATAGTGGTGCTCTTGCTGTCCGTGCTCCCGTTATGGTTCTGATCGCCGGCAAAGGTCGCGGTTGCCGTGCACCCGTTGGGGCCGGTGACGTTCGTGCAGTCACCCGAGTAGACCACCGAAACCGCGCTGTTCAGCCCTCCCACGCCGTTCACCGTCGCCGTCGCCGTGAATGCCGTGCCGCGGTATGTGTACGGACCATTCTCGAACGTCACGACGGTCGTCGAGCCGGCCTTCGTGATGGTGATGCTCTTGCCGTCCGTGCTGCCGTTATGGTTCTGATCGCCCGCAAACGTCGCGGTTGCCGTGCACCCGTTTGCGCCAGTGACGTTCGTGCAGTCACCAAAGTAAACCACGGAAACCGGACCGTTCAGACCGCCTGAGCCGGTCACGGTCGCGGTCGCCGTGAAGGCCGTCCCGCGATACGCATACGGACCGCTTTCGAATGTCAGCGTGGTGGTCGAATCGCCCTTCGTGATCGTGATCGACTTCGCGTCGCTGCTGCCCTCGTGATTCGCGTCACCCGCGAACGTCGCCGTGGCCGTGCAGCCGCCCGGTGACACGTTCGTGCAATCACCCGTGTAAACGACAGGAACAACCCCGTCGAGTCCGCCGGCTCCGGTCACCCTGGCGGTTGCCGTGAACGCGGTGCCGCGGAACACATATGGTGCGGGCTCGAACGTAACCGTCGTCGTGCTGGACGCTTTCGCGATCACAAGCGTGCCGGTCGCGTCCGACGCTGCGTAGTCGTCGTTGAGAAGGCTCGCGATGACGGGGTAGCTCCCCGCGTTCGTCGGCGCCGTGCCCGAGCCGTTATACGTGATCGATACACCGGTCAAGCCGACGGGCGTAGTCGTCACCGTCGCGGACTTCGGCGAGCCGTCGTAAGTATGGCTCAGGCCACTGAGCGACAGCGTCGCCGTTCCCTTGCCGACGTCGAACGTGGCGCTCGTCGCTTCGATGAGCGTCCCGCTCGTGGCCTTGAGCGTGTAGCCGGTCGCGGCCTTGTTCAGCATCAGCCCCGTGAACGTCGCCACGCCGTGGACCGCGTTGACGCTCGTCGTCCCGCTCAGTACGGCGACGCCCGTCGGATTCGTGCCGAGCGCGACCGAGATCGGCAAATTGCCGTTGTCGTTATCGACGAGGTTGTCGTCCGCGTCGCGAACTTCCACGCTGAAGTTCGGGATCGCGACGCCGACGAACGTATTGCCCGGCTGCGTCCGGAACGCGAGCTTGGCGGGAGGCCCGGGTTGCACGGTGATCGTGCCGCTGACGCCGAAGAAGTGCGACGCAACGTCGGTTGCCTTGACCGTCCATTGACCGGCCGAGTGGAGGTTCACACTGAACGCTTGAATACCTGCGTCGGTGGCTGGCACGAACGTGTAGTCGTCGGGCGGGTCGGCTTTTGGATCGCTGCTGTCGAAATGGATCGTGCCTGCATATCCAGTCGCCGTGTTGCCGTATGCGTCCTGCGCCTCGACCATTACGTCGAACGCAACTCCCGCGGTTTCGATCGCCGCCGGCGCCGTGACGATCAGCACCGTCGCGTTGCCGGGATTGACCAGGATCGTGGCGCTCGTGCCGGTGATGCTCGAGGCGACCGTATCGGTCGCAGTGATCGTTTGGTGCCCGGAAGTCTTCAGCATCGTTTGGCCGACGATCGTCGTCGCGCCATGGTCGCCGGCAGTGAAGTTCGCGTCGGCCGGCAGACCCGCGTGCGCGTCCGAGCTCGTGAAGTGCACGACGCCCATATACCCGGTCGCCGTGTTGTCGAACGTGTCCTTCGCGTACACGGTGATGTCGAACGACTCGCCCGCCGTCTTGGTCGGCGGCACGCCGAAAGCGAACGTGACGGCCGGTCCGGCACTAACGTTGAAGCTCCCGCTCTGCGCCGCGATCAGCGCTCCATCGATCGCGCTGAGCGTGAACGTGCCGGCCTTCGTGGGCTTCAGATTATCGAACGTGGCGATGCCGGCCGCCGCGGCGACGGCCGTCGTCGAACCGGCTTGGAACATGCCGCTTGTGCTGATCGCGATCGTCACCGTGGAGGTGTCGGTCGGTACGAGATTGTCGGCGGCGTCAAGGACACGGACGGTGACCGCAGGCGTGATCGCCTGTCCCGCCTGCGTGTCCGTGGGCTGCGCGCCGAACGCGAGCTTGGACGGTGCGCCGGGATTGATCTGTTGGTCCGGAGAAAGCGCCGCGCCGCTGCCGTTGTAATTGGTATCGCCGGAATAGCTGGCGCTGACCGTGTACGTACCGGCAGTCTTGTTCGTGAACCCGATTGTGGCCGCGCCTGCCGTCAAGGCAACGGGGCTGCCGTAGTTGACGCCGTTGACGACGAATTGAACCGTGCCGGTTGCTGCACCCGGCGTCACGGTGGCTGTGAACGAAACGTTCTGGTCGGCCGTGGCCGGGTTTTGGCTGGAAACGACTGATGTCGCCGTGTTGGCCTTGTCGATCGTGAAATTCTTCGAGTCGCTGCTGCCGGTGTGGTTCGCATCGCCGGCGTATGTGTAGTTCGCCGTTGCCGTCCCGGCATCCGTGTTGTTCGCGTAGGTCGGCGTCGGCGCGAGCGATAAGCCGCCTGCGCCGGTTACTGTCGCCGTGCAAGGCGTCTGCGGAACGCCCGTGTAGGTCACGCTCGCCGGACAGCTCACGGCGGTGAAGGAGCCGGCCTTGGCGATGTTGAAGCTTTGAGGTACGTCCGGCGCGGCGTTGTAATTGGCGTTGCCCGCCTGGCTCGCGGTAATCGTGCACGAACCCGCGCCGGTGATATGCACGAAATTCCCCGCCACCGCGCAATTGCCGGAGGGGTTGAAACTCACCGCCAGGCCGGAAGTGGCGGTGGCATTGACCGAAAAGTCCGGATCGCCGAACGTCTTGTCCGCCAGCGCGCCGAAGCTGATCGTCTGATTCGCCTTGAGAGCCGTCGTGGTTTCCACGACATTCGGCGTCACGGCGCTGTAATTCGCGTCTCCCGCCTGGCTGTAGGTGACCGTGCACGAGCCGGAGCCGGCCGTCATCGTGATCGATACACCGCTGCCCGTATCCGTGCCGCTCCCCGAACACACGCCTGAGCCGGCCACCGACACGTTGAGGCCCGACGACGCCGTTGCCTTCACGATGAAGCTGGCGTTGAACGTCGCACTCGCCGGCGCGTGCTGCGTAACGGTTATCGTCTGATTCGCCTTGGTGGCCACCGTTGTGCTGGTGACTTCGGGTGCGGCGTTGAAGTTGGCATTCCCTGCCTGGTTGTAGTGGACGACGCACGCGGTCGATGCGCTCGTCATCGTGATGGCGGCCGAGCCGTTCCCGCCTCCCGAACAACCGCCCGTCGTCGTGATGGCAACGGCGAGGCCGGAAGTAGTTGTAGCTGCGACTCCGAAGCTGCTGTTGAACGCAGCGCTCCCCGGCGCCGGCGTCGTGACAGAAATCGTCTGGTTGCCTTTGCCGATCGTTAAGGTCCCGGTGCTGCTTGCAGTATTGTTATTGTTGCTATCACTCTGGACTGTCACCGTAAACGTAAAGGATCCGGCAGGGGTGGAGGCTGACGTTGTGACTGTCAGCGTAAAGTTGCAGCCGGCGCCACTGGCATTGCAGGTGATCGGAAGAGCCGGAGTCGGAGCGAACGTCGCGCCGCTCGGCAAACCGGTTACCGAGATGTTCGTAAGCTTGCCGTTGCCATTACTGTTGACGACGATGGAGAACGTGACGGAGCCACCGACACCAGAGGCAACCGTTCCGTTCTGTGATCCGACGGATATTGACGTTAGTGATGTGGCCGCCGCCCGATACGGCCCTACGAACGGCCCGCCTGCTGCACCGGCCCCTGCCGGCTGAACGAAGTCGATCCCCGTATCCAGGAGCGCTCGCGCGAGATTGATGCGTCCGTTACCCGTTTCCTCCTGCGTCCCGGCCGGATCCGCCGTGCGCGCGAGGCGTCCGACCACCACGCCATTCGAGAGCGACGGATCGACCGCCATCATCTGCGCGGCCGCGCCCGCTACTATCGCAGCGGAGCTCGACGTGCCGCTGATCGTGACGTATGAGCCACCGGCATCGGTCGTGACGATGCTCGTTCCCGGAGCCGCGAGGAACACCGATGCGCCGTAATTGCTGAAAGACGCGCGTTGATCGCTCTCATCGGTCGCCGAAACGCCGATGACCCCGCGGTCTCCGGCCGGGTATGTCGGGGCGTTCATGCCGTCGTTGCCCGTCGCGGCGACGAGCACGACGTTGCTCGACCACGCGTAGTCGATCGCTTCCTGCAGGCTCGCGCTGAAGCCGGGATTGCTGAATGCCATCAGGATGACGTCCGCGCCATGGTCGACAGCCCAAACGACGCCGTTGATGATGTCGCTGTCCTGCCCGAGGCCGTCCGCGTTGAGCACGGTCACCGGCATCAGGCGCACGCCGGCATATCCGACGCCTGCGATGCCTTCCGGGGACGCCGTGTTCGTGCGCGCCGCAACGGTGCCGGCGACCATCGTCCCGTGCCCGCTGGGATCGCTGAGCCCGTTCGATCCGTCGAGAATCGACGTGCCCGCGATGACGTTGCCCGCGAGATCCGGATGCGCGCCGTCGATGCCTGTATCGAGCACTGCAACCACGACGTTCGCGATCGGATTCGTGGTGCCAAACGCGAGATCCCAGCCGATGCGCGGCAATGCCCATTGTTGCGAATAGAGCGGGTCGGTCGGCACCGTGTTCGATTGCCGAACTGCGTTCACCTCGACGCGTGCGACCTGCACGTCGGCCGTGTATCTTGCGAGCGCCTGATCGAGTTGCGCCGCCCCGACCTCGACGACATGCAACCGCAGCGCCGGAACCGTCGAAGTCTCCGCGCCGCCGTTCCGCGCGATCACGGCCGCCTGCTGATCGATGGTCAACCCCGGCACGAGCTTGACGATCAATGACGAAGGCGCCGGTGGGGCAGCTTCGGTTTGTGCGAAGGCCTTGACTGGCCACAACATCGCCGCGAGAAGCAGTGCCGTGGCGAGCGCGAGCACCGATGCAGCCTGTTGTCGAATGACCCGTGCGCGTTTGGATGCAGCGCGCGCGCTGGCTATCTCGTCCGTGCGATTCATGTGGGCTCCCCGTTCCCTCGATGACGCCTTCGCGCGCAAGACGCGCGCCGCGTACTGCGCGTCAACCGAAACTACGCGGTAGCGCGCCCGCCAACTACTGGACGTTGGTACCCCTGTACTTCAGTACAGTGTCCGTCGTGCGAGAGGCGGCTAGTTGACGCGTTCGCTTCTATAGTCGGGGCGCGACGCGACCCGGAGTGCCAGCCGCACGCGGTCGGCGACGCCGAGCTTGCGGAAGATGCCCGTCAGATGCGCCTTCACCGTGCGCTCTGTGATGCACAGCTCGCGCGCGATCTGCTTGTTGCTTTCACCACTTCCGATCAGGCGCACGATTTCCCGCTCGCGCTCGGTGAGCAGCGCGAGCTCGTCCCCGGTGGTCGAGACGGCATGGTTCTCGCGAAATCGCGCACCGAGATCGTCGAGCAGACGCGACGTGATCGACCGCCGGATCCACAGTTCTCCCTGCTCGATCGCTGCCACGATGCGCTTCAGCAACTGGGGGTCGATGTCGCGCCGTGCGCAGCCACGCACGCCGAGCTTGAGCAGGGCAATCTCGAGCTCGTCCGAAGCGACCTGCGAGAACACGATGATCTTCGTTGCCGGGCTCGCCCGTCGGACGGCGGCCACTCCACGCGCGCCGTCGAGACCCGGCAATTCGAGATCGAGCAGCAGCACGTTCGGAACGAGCCGCGCCGCACCTTGCTTCAGCGAATCGAACTGGCGAACGCCAACGAGGCCCGCGCCTCCTTCCAGCGCATGTTCCCATTGGCCGAGAAGCTCGGGGATCGCGCAGGCAATGAGGATCATCGAAGGGAAATGCAGTGATCGCGAAAGAACAGTCTGGATCTCAACGCATCGACCGTGCCTGCGTTGCGGGGGCTGCTTCGTGCGGCGACCGACGGCAGCGGCTGGCTCGCGTTCCACCGCCGAGTCAGTCGATAAAAGGCGGTTCCTCATGCGCCGCCGCGGGCTATGCAGAACGCAACGCCGAACCGCTCCAGCCGTGTAGCGAACAGCGCGCTACGCAGCGCGGCCAACGCTGCCGGAAAGCGTCCCTGGTGTTTGTGCAGCGACGCTGCGACAACGTCGGCGCATCGGCAGACGAGTGACCGCTATGATCCGGAGGCGGCCGGGCCGTAATTCGTGATGCGTCAGGCGAGCGGCAGCGTCGCGTAGACCTGCGCCGGATCCTCCGGATCGTCGTCGACACGGAAGCCGAGCGCGCGCACGAACGCGAGCATCGGCTCGTTGACGCGCAGCACCGCACCACTCAGCTGCTCGAAGCCGCGGCGCTTCGCGCACACGATAAGTCCCCGCATCAGCACGCGCGCGACACCGCGCCGCTGCCACGCATCGGCGACGACAACGGCAAATTCGGCGGTCGTGCGATCCGGATTGGCGATGTAGCGCGCAACGCCGACAAACGCCGGGCCGGCTTCGGTCGTCGCCACCGCCACGAGCGCGAGCTCGCGATCGTAGTCGACCTGGGTGAAGCGCGCGAGCATTGCCGGCGTGAGCTCGGCGAGCCGATAAAAGAACCGGTAATAGCGCGTCTGCTCCGAGAGTCCGTTGACGAACGCGCGCTCCAGCGACGCGTCTTCCGGGCGGATCGGGCGCACGTGAAGCAGCGTGCCGTCGGCGAGCGTGACATCGCCGATCAACTCGACCGGATACGGGTGGATCGCCATGTGCGGATAGCCGCGCAGGAGCTTCTCGCGCGGCTCGACCTCGGTGCGCATCGCACCCACGTACAGCTTGCCGCCGTCGACCTGCACCGAATCGAGAACGAGCGTGCGCACCCACGGCAGCGCACAGGCGAGCGCGGACAGGCGCGTGAGCGCTTCGACGATCGCCTCGAGCATGCGGGGCTCCAGTGAAGCGACGGCGCCCGCAACCGTTCTCGCGATGAGGTCGGCAGCGAGTCGCGCGTTGAGCGGCGGCAGCATGAGCGCCTGGCGTGTCGCGATGGAACGTCCGCTCGCCGGACCCGCGAAGATCACCGGCCCGAAGCGCCGATCGGTGACGATGCCGAGCGTGATCGCAGGCGCAGCGGCATCGCGCGGCGCAGCGCGCAAGATCGCGCAGTGCGCAGCGTTCGGCTTCAGCGCCTGGTCTGCCGCGGCGAGTTCCGCCCACGCGGTGCGCAACGAGCGACGCGACCGCACGATGCGACCCGGGACCGTACCATCGGTTTCCAGCGACAGTGGAAACGGCAACTTCGCGGCCGCGTTGATCGCGGCGTCGAGGGACTCGGCGATCGCGTAACGTCCGAGTCCAAACGTCGCGAGCAGCAGCGCCGCCTCGCTTCGGGTGAGCGTCGTGCGAGCGGCGTCGCCCAGGGCGAGCCGCAACGATTCGATGGGTGCGAGGTCGAGCGGCTCCGGCTCGGGCTGGGGCGGAGGAACTTCGAGCAGCCACGCCTGGTTGTTGCGATACGCGGCGAGGAAGGACAGCGCATCGATCGCGTTTTCGGGCGTGTAGAAGTTCGGCACTCCGCCCGCTTCGAGCGCGGCGTGAACGTCGCCACGGTTGATCGCCCCGAGCCAGCCCGCGAGCACCGGCTTCACGTGCGTGCGCACCGCATCGGACAGCGCCTGCGCCGCCTGCAGCGCCGGCGTATTCGGCCGCGGCACGTGCAGTGCCACTACGACGTCGACGTTGGGATCGTCGAGCGCGATGCGAACGGCCGCAGCCTGCCGCTCGGGTGCCGCGTCGCGCACGTCGATCGGGTCGATGCGCGGCGCACCGTCGGCGAGCAGCGCGTCGAACTTCGCGGCCGTATCGGGGGTGAATTGCGCGAGTGCGATGCCGCGATCCGCCGCGCTGTCGGCCGCGAGCAACGCCGGTCCACGCCCGTTCGACACGATCGCGACGCGATTGCCTTGCGGAATGCGCCCGGGCGCCAGGATGCGCGCGGCAGCGAAGAGCTGCGTGTACGTCTGCACCCGCACCGTGCCTGCCCGCATCATGGCGGCGGTGAACACCGCATCTGGCGTGACGCCGAGCGGCGGCTCGAGCGAACGGCCGGATTTCAGCACGACGACGGGCTTCGTGCGCGCCGCCGCGCGCAGCGCCGACATGAACGTGCGTGCGTCGCGTACCTCTTCGACGTACAGCAGGATGCCGTCGGTCGCCGGGTCGAGGAGCAGCAGGTCGAGCAGTTCGCCGAAGCCGACGTCGATGCCGCCACCGAGCGAGACCACCGTCGAGAAGCCGATGCCGAGCGGCGACGCGAAATCGAGCATCGCCGTCGCCACCGCACCCGACTGCGCGATCAGCCCGAGGCGCCCGGGCAGTGCGGTGGGCGCGCAATACGTCGCGTTGAGTTTCGCTGCGGGCCGGATGATGCCGAGCGCGCCGGGACCCACGACGCGTACGCGACTTTCGCGCGCCGCGGCTGCGACGTCGTCGGACCATGCGTGAACCGCCTCGGTGTCCACGCCGGCCGGCGCCGTCATCACGACGGCCACGTCGAGCTTCGCGGGCTTCGCCGACCGCAGGACGTCGGCTACCGCATGCGGCGGCGTCGCGATGATCGCGAGGTCCACGGGCGCGCCGATCGCAGCCAGCGACGCGTGGGCGGGCCGCCCCAGGATCGTGTCATGGCGCGGATTGACGGCGTAGAGCGGTCCCTCGTAGCCGCCCGCGAGCATGTTCTCGTAGACGGTGCGTCCGAGCGAGCCCGCGCGCTCCGAAGCTCCGACGAGCACGACGGACTTCGGGTGCAGCAGCGGCGCGAGATAGTGACGCATGCGGGCGCCGCGATTCTAGCGGAAGCGCGGGCGCCGCCTCCGCGTTCGCGAAAGGCCGCTAGGCGTATGATCATCGTTCGCGAGGCCAGCCGCGCGTGGCCTTGCACGAAATGACGTGGCTACAATCCCTCCGGACATCGCAGAGCGAGAATCGCACGCTACGATTCTCGTCGTGGACGATAACCGCGACTCGGCTCTCGCCATAGCGAAGCTGCTCCAGTTCTCGGGACATTCGGCAATCTCGGCATTTTCAGCACGGGAAGCCGTTGACCTGCTGGATGAAATGCCGATAGATCTGGTGCTGTCCGACATTCGGATGCCGGACGTGGACGGCTTCGACCTGTTGCGCGTTTTGCGCCACCGATTCCCGGCGCTGCCGATAATCTTGATGAGCGGACTGCCGATCACGTCGGACGACGTGGTTCCAACGGGTGCGTCAATCTTGAAGAAGCCGTTCACCATGGTGGATCTGCAAGGCGTGCTTCGGCAGAAACTCCCGCGAAGCACGGGAACGTAGGACGGAGCTTTCTTGCGGCACGACCCGATGGCGACAAGTCGCGCAGCGCTTCATCACCGCCGCTCGTAGTGCGGAAAGCGGAAGCGCGGGAGAGTGCGCGCTCCTCGCGGCGCCAACGGCCGCAACTACGCAGCGCGCCCATTGCTTTCGCGCGCGTCGGGCTCGCCGATGATCTCCGAATCCCCCGCGCGAGCGTTGGGCGATCCGGTGCCCACGTGACACTACAGCGTGCGCTTATAGTGAGGCGTGGGAGAGCGCGAATGCGCTGCAGCCATAGATTCGAAAGTTCGAAGGGCCCGTAGCTCAGTCGGTTAGAGCAGGCGACTCATAATCGCTTGGTCGCTGGTTCGATCCCAGCCGGGCCCACTCCTCCTACGCGAGCCCGTCGCGCCGACGCGCGGCCACGCGCCGGCCGAGCCGCGTTCGGACATGTCGTTCATGTTGCAGCGTCCGGGTTGGCCAGATCGAAGAGGCTCGTGACCACGAGGTCCAGCACTCCGACATCGTCCTGATTCACGAGGCGCCAGCGCCAGCGCAGGATGCCGAGCGTCGGCTGGCGCTCCGATCGCCGGACGTCGAGTACGTCGGCATGCACGGTCAGCGCGTCACCGGAGCGCACGGGAGCCAGCCATTTGAGGTATTCGAGCCCCGGCGAGCCGAACGACTCGGAGCCGGCTAGCGCGCCTTCCGCAATCAATCGCATCGCGATGGCGCACGTGTGCCAGCCGCTCGCGATGACCCCGTTCCAGCGGCTGGCGCCCGCACGCTCGGGATCGACGTGGAACCACTGCGGATCGTATTCGCGCGCGAAAGCGATGATCTGCGCTTCGGATACGGTCACGGGTCCGTAGCGCAGCACCTGCCCGCGCTGGAAATCGGCGAACTTCATCGCTTCGCGCCGGCTGTCGCGCGCGCGGCACGCACCGCGTGAAAGCGCTCGATCGCCTGCTCGATCGCCGCGCGATCGGTGATGCCCGCCGGATCGGCGCCCGTCGGCAGACAGCGGACGAAAGGCTGGAAGCGCTCGAAGCTGCGCTCGTAGAGGCGTCGCAGCTCGGCAAGCGGATCGCAGTGGTCGTCGACCCTCAAATCCAGCACCGGATACGCCTCCGTGGCGACGATGCGCAGCGCGGCCGCCTGCTTGCCGCGCTTGTCGCCGCCGGCCGCCTCGCCCGCCTGCATCGCGACGATCAGGCGCTCGGCGAAATCGAGATGCGCATGCTCGTCATACGCGTCGGCGCACGCATCGAGCACGCCGGCACCTGCAAGCATGTTACCGGCGACCGAGAACCCGTCCCCATCGCGATGACCACACCACTCGATGCATTGGCTCCCCGTGTATGCCGCGGCGCGTCCGTGCGCGTCGACCAGGTGCAGCTGCCGTGCGTCACGTCCCGGATCCGCCGCGATCACCGCCTCGATTGTGCGTGCCGGTTGCAAACCGGAAGCGAGCAGATCGAGGGCGGCAGGACCGTATCCGGGGTTGACGAGCGCCTGCGTCGCGACGACGCCGACGCGGGCGCGCGCGTACGGGCAAAGCGCGCCGACGGCGAAGAAACGACTCGCGACCGCGACGCCGAGTTCTCCGTCGCGGTTCCGGGCGACGATCGACCAGGTCATGTCGCGCGGTCCGTTCGCGTCCGCCACGCAGCAGTGCATCCGGGAATCGGGCAGTGCACTATATTTCAGCTTTCGAGGGGGACTTCGTGACACTATAATGCAGCCTCGCATTTGCGCCGCCACGCCATGATAAGGGCGGCAACGTGCGTGAGCGAAGAGTCATGGTTACTGCGTCCGCACCCCCATCGGCATTCAACTTCGCGCAGCACCTGATCACGCGCAACGCCCCGCGCGACGGGCGCGTCGCATACATCGACGACCGCACGCGCCTCAGTTACGGCGAGCTCGCGCGCGGCATCGCGGAGTTCGCCGGCGTGCTGCGCGAGCACGGCCTGCGCCGTGAAGAGCGCGTACTGCTGCTCGCGCACGACAGCATCGAATGGCCGATTGCGTTCCTCGGGTCCATTCACGGCGGCGTCGTACCCGTCGCGCTCAACACGCTGCTCACCGCCGATGACTACGCGTACGTGCTGTCGCACAGCCGTGCCCGGGCGGCGATCGTGTCAGCGGCGCTGATGCCGACGTTCGAGCAGGCGTTGCAGCGCGGCGAGCACGACGTCGAGACCATCTGGGTCATCGGCTCGACGAGCGCGCCGGCGGCCGGGCGGCGCGACTTCAACGCGGATCTCGAGCGCGCGCAACCGGCCGAGCCCGTGCGCACGCATGCCGACGACGTGGCCTTCTGGCTGTATTCGTCCGGCTCGACCGGGGCGCCGAAGGGCACGCTGCACACGCACGCCAACCTCTATTGGACCAATGCGCTGTACGCGCAGAACGTGCTGCGCCTGCGCGAGGACGACGTGTGCTTCTCGGCCGCCAAGCTGTTCTTCGCCTACGGACTCGGCAACGCCCTCACCTTCCCGCTGTCCGCCGGCGCGACGACAGTGCTGATGGCGGAACGCCCGACGCCGCAGGCGGTGTTCCGGCGCTTGGTCGAGCAGCAGCCGACGGTGTTCTTCGGCGTGCCGACGCTCTATGCCGCGATGCTGGCTGCCCCCGATCTGCCCAAGCGCGACGCCGTCGCGATGCGCGTCTGCGTGTCCGCGGGCGAAGCGCTGCCGCGCGACATCGGCGAGCGTTTCACCGCGCATTTCGGTTCGGAGATTCTCGATGGCATCGGCTCGACCGAGATGCTGCACATCTTCCTGTCGAACCGAGCGGGCGACGTCCACTACGGCACCACCGGCGTCCCGGTGCCGGGATACGACGTGCAGTTGCGCGGTGAGGACGGCGGACCGGTCGCCGACGGCGAAGTCGGCGACCTCTACATCCGCGGCCCGAGCGCTGCGCTGATGTACTGGACCAACCGCGACAAGTCGCGCGCCACGTTCCAGGGCGAATGGACGAAGAGCGGCGACAAGTACGTACGCCGCGCCGACGGCTGTTACGTTTATGCGGGCCGCGGCGACGACATGCTGAAGGTGAGCGGGCTGTACGTATCGCCGTTCGAGGTCGAGGCGGCGCTCGTCCAGCATCCGGCGGTCCTCGAGGCGGCCGTCATCGGCAAGTTTGACGCCGACGGACTCACGAAGACGAAGGCCTTCGTCGTGCTGAAGCCCGGCGCCGCGCAGGAAGGGCTCGAGGACACGCTGAAGGCGTTCGTCAAGGACAAGCTCGCGCCGTACAAATACCCGCGCGCGATCGAGTTCATCGCCGAGCTTCCGAAGACGGCGACCGGGAAGATCCAGCGCTTCCGATTGCGCGAGCGCGGGTGAGGACGAGCGCATCGTTCGTCGAGCTGCCGTTCGATGGACGCACGATCCGCATCGAATATGCGTGGATCGCGCCGGACCGCCGCGCGGCGCCGCTCGTCGTCTTTCTCCACGAAGGGCTCGGGTCGCTCGCGATGTGGAAGGACTATCCGCGGCGACTGTGCGAGGCCGGCGGTTTTCGCGGCCTCGTCTACTCGCGCGCGGGCTACGGTCGGTCGACGCCGCGCGCGCCCGACGAGCGCTGGCCGGTGGAGTTCATGCACGCGCAGGCGCGCGAGGTGCTGCCGCGGCTGCTCGCCGCACTCGGCGTCGACGCGGCGCGGTCGAAGCCGTGGCTGTTTGGCCACAGCGACGGGGGATCCATCGCGTTGATCTACGCCGCGACGTTCCCGCAGGCCGTCGGCGGCGTCATTGCTGTCGCGCCCCACATCTTCGTCGAGGACATCTCGGTCGCGAGCATCGCCGCGGCGCGCGATACGTACCGCACGACGGACCTGCGGCAGAAGCTCGCGCGTTATCACGCCGACGTCGACTCGGCGTTCTGGGGCTGGAACGACATCTGGCTCGACCCGCGGTTCCGGACATGGTCAATCGAGGCGCTGCTACCGCGTCTGCGATGCCCCATACTCGCTGTCCAGGGCGTGGACGACGAGTACGGAACGGTCGCGCAGGTCGAGGACATCCGGCGGCACGTGGCGGGCACCGAACTCGTGGTTCTGCGCGACTGCGGCCATTCGCCGCATCGCGACCAGCCTGCGGCACTGACTCGTGCCGTGACGGATTTCATCGGGCGCCACGCGCTGGCGCTGACATCTCAAGGAGGCCTGTAATGACAGACGTAAAGCCCGCGCTCGCGCGCACGATTCTCGCGGTGGCGTTGTGCGTCGGCGCGGCCGGCGCCGACGCGCAGTCGAAGGTCAAGATCGGCTTCATGCTGCCGTACACGGGCACGTATGCGGCGCTCGGCACGGCGATCGAGAACGGGTTCAGGCTCTACGTGCAGGAGCAAGGCGGCAAGCTCGGAGGCCGTGAGCTCGAGTACTTCAAGGTCGACGACGAGTCGGAGCCGTCGAAGGCCGTCGACAACATGAACAAGCTCATCAAGCGCGACAACGTCGACGTCGTCGTCGGCACGGTGCACTCGGGGGTCGTGATGGCGATGGCGAAGGTCGCGAAAGACACGAACACGTTGCTCGTGATCCCGAACGCAGGGGCGCGCGCGGTGACGGGCCCGATGTGCGCCCCGAACATCTTCCGCAGCTCGTTCTCGAACTGGCAGCCCGGTTACGCGATGGGCAAGGTGGCGGGCGAGAAAGGCGCGAAGAAGGTCGTGACCATCACGTGGAAATACGCGGCGGGCGACGAATCGGTGCAGGGCTTCAAGGACGGCCTGAAGGCGTCGGGCGGCGAAGTCGTGAAGGATCTGACGCTGCCGTTCCCGAACGTCGAGTTCCAGGCGCTGCTGACCGAAATCGCGGCCACCAAGCCCGATGCGGTCTATGCGTTCTTCGCCGGCGGAGGCGCGGTCAAGTTCGTCAAGGACTATGCTGCGGCCGGCCTGAACAAGACGATTCCCCTCTACGGCCCCGGCTTCCTCACCGACGGCACGCTCGAGGCGCAGGGCGCTTCGGCGCAGGGCCTGCTCACCACGCTGCATTACGCCGACGGGCTCGACCTGCCGAAGGACAAGGCGTTCCGCGCCGATTACAACAAGGCGTACAAGATC
>DATJJH010000100.1:0-5149 GCA_035492395.1 Trinickia sp.
ATCGTTTCATCCGGCTAGGATCGGTGCAAGCAAACCATCATGGTGTGTTGTGCATTGCACAACACGTCCGCACATGTCAGACGCTCAAACGCATTCGATCGTTCTGCCGCACGGCCTGGCGTTTTCGCTCGACGGGCGCAATCAAGGCGTGCCGTTCGACGCCGCCTGGTTCGATAGCGTGCGCGTCAACCCGTCCGCGGTCGAGCGGCGCACCGCCACGCTGGCCGCACGCCGTTCGGTGAAGAAAGACGCGCAAGCCGCTTGGCTGCTCAAGGCCATCACCTGCATCGACCTCACGACCCTGAACGGCGACGACACCGAGGGCCGCGTGCGGCGCCTGTGCGCGAAAGCGCGCCGGCCTGTGCGCGCCGATCTCATCGAGGCGCTCGGGCTCGAGCCCGATTCGATTTCCACGGGCGCCGTTTGCGTCTATCACCGCTTCGTCGCGGCCGCCGTCGATGCGCTGCGCGGCACGAATATTCCCGTGGCCGCCGTGTCCACGGGCTTTCCGGCCGGCCTGAACCCGCATCGGCTCAAGCTCGAGGAGATCGAGGCGTCGGTGGCCGACGGCGCGGCCGAGATCGATATCGTCGTGACGCGCGAGCACATCCTCACCGGCAATTGGCGAGCCCTCTACGACGAAGTACGCGATTTTCGCGCCGCTTGCGGGGCCGCGCATCTGAAGGCGATTCTCGCGACGGGCGACGTTCGCACGCTGACCAACGTGGCGAAGGCATCGATGGTCTGCATGATGGCGGGCGCCGACTTCATCAAGACGTCCACCGGCAAGGAGAACGTCAATGCAACGCTCGACGTGTCGCTCGTCATGGTCCGGACGATTCGCGAGTTCAGCGAGCGCACCGGCGAAAGCGTCGGCTTCAAGCCGGCGGGCGGCGTGTCGAGCGCGAAATCCGTGCTCGCCTACCAAGTGCTGATGAAGGAGGAGCTCGGCCGCCCTTGGCTCGACCCGTCGCTATTTCGCATCGGCGCATCGAGCCTGCTGGCCGACATCGAGCGGCAGCTCGAGCATCACGTCACCGGCCGCTATTCGGCTTTCAACCGTCACCCCGTAGCGTGAGCACAGTCACGATGAGCGTTGCCGAGTATTTTCAAACGATGGATTACGCGAGCGCCCCCGAGGACGATCAAGCCGCGCGCGCCTGGCTCGCCCGGCACGAGGCGCGGTTCGGCCATTTCATCGGCGGGCAATGGCGCGCGGGTGCGTCGGGCGAGCGCTTCGCGGTGCATGCCCCCGCCACCGGCGAGACGTTGGCGCACGCGGCACAGGGCGATGCGGCCGACGTGGACGCGGCGGTCGCTTGCGCGCGCGCGGCGCAGGGCGCCTGGCTTGCCGCCGGCGGCGCGCAGCGTGCGCGGCATCTCTACGCGCTTGCTCGCATGGTGCAGCGGCACAGCCGCTTGTTCGCCGTGCTCGAAGCGCTCGACAACGGCAAGCCGATTCGCGAAACGCGCGATATCGACGTGCCGCTCGTGGCCCGCCACTTTCTGCACCACGCGGGGTGGGCTCAGCTGCAGGACAGCGAATTTGCGGGGTGGGCGCCGCTCGGCGTGATCGGTCAGATCGTGCCGTGGAATTTTCCGTTGCTGATGCTCGCGTGGAAAGTGGCGCCCGCGATCGCGCTCGGCAACTGCGTCGTGCTCAAGCCGGCGGAGTACACGCCGCTCACGGCGCTGCTGTTCGCCGAACTCGCCAAGCAGGCGGGCTTGCCGGACGGCGTTTTGAACGTCGTGACCGGAGACGGACGCACGGGGGCGGCCCTCGTCGACCACCCCGGCGTCGACAAGATCGCCTTCACGGGTTCAACCGAGGTCGGCCGCGCGATTCGCACGGCCACGGCCGGCTCGGGTAAATCGCTCACGCTCGAACTCGGCGGCAAGTCGCCTTTCATCGTGTTCGACGATGCCGATCTCGACGGCGCGGTCGAGGGTGTCGTCGACGCGATCTGGTTCAACCAGGGGCAGGTTTGTTGCGCGGGCTCGCGCCTGCTCGTGCAGGAAGGCGTCGAGGCGAGCTTCATCGCCAAGCTCAAGCGTCGCATGGCGATGCTGCGCGTCGGGCCCTCGCTCGACAAGACGATCGACATGGGCGCGATCGTCGATCCGGTCCAGCTCGAACGGATCCAATCGCTCGTCGAAGCCGGACGGCGCGAGGGCTGCGCCATCTGGCAGCCGCGCGAGGTCGCGCTGCCGGCGGCGGGCGGCTCGTACTATCCGCCGACCCTCGTCACGAACGTCGCACCGTCCAGCACGCTGGCGCAAGAGGAGATTTTCGGGCCCGTTTTGACGACGATGAGCTTTCGCACGGCCGAGGAGGCCGTCGCGCTCGCCAACAACACGCGCTATGGGCTGGCGGCGAGCGTCTGGAGCGAGACGATCGGTCGCGCGCTCGACATCGCGCCGCGACTCGCGTGCGGCGTCGTCTGGATCAATGCCACGAATCTGTTCGACGCGAGCGTCGGCTTCGGCGGCTACCGCGAATCGGGCTATGGCCGCGAAGGCGGGCGCGAGGGCGTCTACGAATACTTGAAGCCGGTCGGCTGGGGCAAGGGTCCGTTGCGCGAGGCGGGGGCCGTCTCGCCGGCCGGCGCGTCGGCGGATGCTGTCCTCGGCGCCGAGTTCGTCGATCGAACGGCCAAGCTTTTTATCGGCGGCAAACAAGCGCGCGCCGACGGCGGCGATTCGCGCGTGGTCCGCGCGCCGAGCGGCGCATGCGTCGGCGAAGTCGCGGACGGCAACCGCAAGGATGTGCGCGACGCCGTCACGGCGGCGCGAGGCGCGGCGAAGTGGTCGCAGATGAACGGGCATGCCCGTGCGCAAGTGCTCTACTACCTAGCCGAAAATCTCTCGGCCCGCGCGGACGAATTCGCGCGTCAGCTCGCCCGGCGCACGGAGTGCGACGCGAGCGCGGCCGAAGCTGAAGTTCAGGCATCGATCTCGCGGCTATTCACCTACGCGGCGTGGGCGGACAAGTTCGACGGCGCCGTGCATACGCCGCCGCTGCGCGGCGTGGCATTGGCGATGCACGAGCCGCTCGGGGTGATCGGCATCGCCTGCCCCGACGAGGCGCCGCTGCTCGCGCTCATGTCCCTCGTGGCGCCGGCGCTCGCGCTAGGCAATCGCGTGGTCGTGCTGCCGAGCGAAGCGTGCCCGTTGATGGCCACTGATCTGTACCAAGTCGTGGAGACGTCGGATGTGCCGGCGGGCGCGCTGAACATCGTCACGGGCGCGCGCGACGCGCTGCTGCCGCCGCTCGCCAAGCACGACGACGTCGACGCCCTGTGGTGCTTCGGCCGCGCTGCGGATTCCGAACGCGTCGAACGCGAATCGGTCGGCAATCTCAAACGCACGTTCGTCGATTATGGCCGCCGCATCGATTGGTTCGATCGTGAGAGCGAGGGCATTGCCTTCTTGCGTCAAGCGGCGCAAGTGAAGAACATCTGGATTCCGTACGGCGATTGAGCGGCCGCGCCTGGGCCGCACATAAGCCGTGTCACGGATTTCACATTACATCTTGGAGACGCCGTGCTGAAACATCTGGACCCGCTCTTGAACGCCGACATCCTTCATGCCCTGCGCGCGATGGGACACGGCGATGAAGTCGTCGTTTGCGACGCGAATTTTCCGGGCGATTCGGTCGCGCGCGCGACGGTGCTCGGCCAGCTGCTGCGCATGGACGGCGTCGATGCGGCCCGCGCCGTACGAGCCGTGCTCTCGGTATTGCCCCTCGATACGTTCGTCGAAGCGCCCGCGATGCGGATGGAAGTCGTCGGCGACGCGCAGGCGCTGCCCGCCGTTCAGCGCGAAGCGCAAGCGGAAGTCGACCGTGCCGAAGGCCGAGCGGTGCCGTTCGCGCCGATCGAGCGCCATGCCTTTTACGCGCGGGCGCGCAAGGCCTACTGCGTGATCGCGACGGGCGAGACGCGCGGGTACGGCTGCTTCATCTTCACGAAGGGCGTCATTCTCGCCCCGGACGCACCGCTCGGCCAGAGCGAGGAGCGCGGCAAATGAACGGGCGCGTCGTCATCCTCGGCATCTATGTGACCGATCTGGCGTTTCGGGCCGAACGCATGCCCGTGATCGGCGAGACGATCGCCGGTTCGGCGTTCGCGATGGGGCCCGGCGGCAAGGGCTCCAATCAAGCGGTCGCGGCCGCGCGCGCGGGCGCCGACGTCGTGTTCTGCACACGGCTGGGCGACGACGCGTTCGGCGCCATCGCGCGCGAGACGTGGCGTGCGGAGGGGATCACGGCGCGCGCGACGCTCGTCGACGGCATGGCCACGGGCGCCGCGCACATCTTCGTCGATGCGACGACGGGTTCGAATGCAATCATCGTCGCGGCGGGCGCCGCGGGTACGCTGGGGCCGGCCGACGCCGATGCGATCGAAGCGGACATCGCCCGCGCCCAAGTATTCGTCACGCAGCTCGAGCAACCGGTGGCGGCGGCGCGGCGCGGCTTGGAACTCGCGCGCAAGCATGGTGTGACGACCGTGCTCAACCCGGCCCCGGCCCTGCCTCTGCCCGACGACATCTTTCCGCTGTGCGATTACGTCACGCCGAACGAAACCGAGGCCGCGGCGCTGACCGGCGTCGAGATCGCCTCGCCCGACGACGCGCGGCGCGCGGCCGATGTGCTGCTCGCCAAGGGCGCGGGCGCCGTCATCGTGACGCTCGGCGAAGCGGGCGCCCTGCTGCATTCGCGGACGGAATCGACGCTGGTTCCGGCGTTTCGCTGCGGCCCCGTGGTGGAAACGGCAGGCGCGGGCGACGGCTTCACAGGGGGCTTCGCGGCGGCGCTCGCACGCGGCGACACGCCGCTCGCGGCCATGCGCTTCGGTTGCGCGCTCGCGGGCATCTCGGTCACGCGAGCCGGCACGGCGCCGTCGATGCCGAGCTTGGCCGAAGTCAACGCGCTGATCGGCGCGGGATCGGCCATGCCGGCCTAGCGGCGTGCGGGGCCCGCATCGGAAAAGGGCGAAGAGGAAGAAGGGCAAAAGAGCAAAAGGGAAGGGCTTGCAATGAAAGGCTCGTTGGTACTCGGCAAATGGTTCGGCGACCGGCAGTTGAATTTCCTGCTCGGCGTGAACGTGCTCGTCGTCGTCGTCGCGATCTGGCTCTCGCACGGCCAATT
>DATJJH010000101.1:0-12103 GCA_035492395.1 Trinickia sp.
GATCACGCCGTGGGCGATGCTATGCACGGTCTTGTCCGTCGCTTCCGCGCTTAGGTCGTCTAGCAGCAGCACCGTTGCGCCGTATCGAGAGAAATAATGCTTGAAGGCGAGGATTTGCCGGCGGTAGCGCAGCGAACTCTGAGCAAGCAAGCGGATTTCCGACAAACTGTCGAGCACGACGCGCTTGGGCTGGGCGCGTTCGAACGCGCTCAGAATCGCCCTCGTGGTCTCGCCAAGCTCAAGATCGGACGAATACAACAGGCTCTGCTGCTGGTCGGCACCGAGCAGACTCTCCGGCGGCACCACCTCGAAAACATCGATGAAGTCGGAGAGATGCCAGCCGTGAGAGGCCGCGCCGTGGCGCAGCTCTCTTCCGGTTTCGGACAAGGTGACGTAGAGCCCGCGCTCGCCCGCCTCCGCGCCCGTCATCAAAAACCGCAAGGCAATTGTCGTTTTTCCGGTACCGGGGGCGCCTTCCAGCAGGAAAATATTTCCTTCCGCGAGGCCGCCGATCAGCACCTCGTCGAGACCCGGTACACCCGTTGGGGCTGTTTTTATTTCTGTGGTTTCAGTGTCCATCGATCGCTCCCGGCGGCTTGAGGAATTGGGGGAAGGTACGACCTGAAATTGTCGAAACGACGAGGGCCCCCTACGCAAGCTCCTGCCGGCTTGGAGGGAGACCAGGCCTTCCGGCGCAACGAGAGCGGCCACCGTCTTCATGCCTATTTATTAGGCAACCAGAAGAGCGAGCAGTTTGCGTGCCTGAGGGGAGCGGCACGGCGGCTTACCGATCGAAAGGGCGAGCTTGAGCTTAACCAGCCTGTGGGATGGAACCCGCGGTTGGCCTACCGCGATTTATGGCTGAACGCGCCATCGAGGTTGGCGTAACGGTTGGGTTCCTTGCGTTGTGCCGTCGGGTCGGGATGGGACATACCCATCTGTTCACGCAGGGGAGCCGGCGCCGTCTTTCCCGGCTTGGCATTGGGCTTGATGTCTTCGAGGCCGCGCCCCCATATACCGCCAATGCTTTTCTGCCATCCATGTCTCGTATACATGAGTGCGTCTAGGTTTTGCATTGTTCACCCGAGGAGTAACAGAACGTTCCATTAGTCGTTATTTATAACGCAGTTGCGCCTCAGTAGACTCGCGGTGCGACTGTGACGGATCGCACTCGCCGCGCAATGTTCAACCCACCTTGAAGGAGGATGGCCGTGAAGTACAAGCAACTGGGCCGCACCGGCCTGTATGTCTCCGAACTGTGCCTCGGCACCATGACGCTGGGCGGCAATGCCGACGCCGGCATGTGGAAGGCGATCGGCTCGCTCGGTCAGGAAGAGACGAATAGATTGATCGGCCGCGCGCTGGCCGCGGGGATCAATTTCATCGACACGGCCGACGTCTATTCCTTCGGCCAGTCGGAGCGCCTCGTCGGACAGGCGCTGAAAGAGATCGGCGTGCCGCGCAGCGAGATCGTGCTGGCAACGAAGACCGCGAGCGCGATGGGCCCGAAACCGAACGATCAGGGCGCATCGCGCGGTCACATCATGGATTCCGTTCAAAGAAGTCTCGAACGCCTCCAGGTCGACCATATCGATCTCTACCAGATTCACGCTAACGATTCGGTGACGCCAATCGAAGAGACGCTGCGAGCACTCGACGATCTCACACGGCAAGGGCTCGTCCGCTATGTAGGCGTGTCGAATTGGCGCGCGGGCAGAATCGGTAAAGCCCTCGGGCTCAGCGAAGCGCTGCACGCCACGCGCTTCGAGACGCTCCAGGCCTACTACTCGATTGCGGGCCGCGACGTGGAGCGCGAACTGGCGCCGCTCGTCGCCGAGGAGCGCATGGGGTTGCTCGTCTGGTCGCCCCTCGCCGGCGGATTGCTCTCCGGAAAATTCGGCCCCGGCGCCTCCACCGAGGAAGGCGCGCGGCGCGGTCATTTCGATTTTCCGCCGGTCGACCTCGATCGAGCCTGGGCATGCGTAGCGCAGATGCGCGCGATCGCCGCCGCGCACGGCGTCTCGGTCGCGCAGATCGCGCTCGCCTGGCTGCTCGCCAAGCCCCACGTCACGAGCGTGATCATCGGCGCTAAACGCATCGAACAGCTCGAAGACAATCTCGGCGCGGCGGACGTTGTACTGACCGAGGACGAACTGGCGCGTCTAGACGCCGTGAGCGCGCTTCCTCCCTCGTATCCGGGTTGGATGCTCGAGCGCCAGGATGCGGGCAGGCGGCCCCAGCCTTTCATCCCTACCGCCGAGAAATAGAACAGGCTGCCGCGTATCGGACGGCGAGAACGGAGGCAGCAAAGACGAGAAAGCCCCGGACTAAGGCAGCCGGGCTTTCTCCGGCTTTACAAAAACGCGGCCTGATACACCTTCGGCGTGACGCCCGTTTGCTGCTTGAAAACGCGTGTGAAATGCGACTGATCGGAGAAGCCCACCCACGCGCCCACCTCTACGATGCGCTTGCCGTCGCGCAGCAGCGTCATGGCGCGGCGGATGCGCTCCTGCTGCAGGAAGGCATGAGGGCTCAGCCCCGTCTCGCGGACGAAGGCGCGCAAAAGCACGAACGGCGTCACCCGATACTCGCTTGCAAGCGTCGACAAGGTCGGCCGCGCATGCAAATCGTCGCGTAAACGGCGCTTCACGGCACGAACCAGCTCCGGCTCCCCGCGCACGGCGCATAGGTCAACGGGCGAAGCCGCATGTCGGGCGTAAAGACCCAACACAGCGCACGCCAACGCTTCGCTGCGCTTGAAGCGATCGTCGTCCACCTCGGAACACCAATTCACGCCGTAAAGATGCTTCGCCAATTGCGCATCGGCGATGAAAGGGCTTTTCGCTCCGAAGCGCTCGCGTCGCGCAATGCCGAGTGTTTCGCAGTACGACGCCAATGCCGAGGGCTGCACGTGTTCCACACGCATCTTCCAGCGTCCCTCGCCGGCCGCGGCGCCGGCATGCACGACGCCGGCCTCGATCACGATCACATCGCCCCGGCGACACACGCGTCGTTGGCCGCTGACCTCGACGGCCAACGCGCCGCCCGTGACGACCGCCAGGCAGTGCGTGTCATGCGCATGCGGCGGATACCGGTGGCCGACGAACTCGCCCTTGAGCATCAGCGCATCCATGACGTCCGGAGCGCGCCAGAGCTTGATCGAACGCGCGGAGGCTGCGGTTCTCATGATGTGGCGGAACGTGCGATGGGTTGGAAAACGTCATCATAACCCTCGAACCGCGGCATCGACATCGGCGCCCCCTCGTCGATGCGGGTAATGAAGTCGCGCCAGCGCACCAACGTGTCCGCGCGTTGCTCGGCGGAACAATACGGAATGTGCCAGGCGAAAAACGGCGCCAACACCTCATATCCGACATATCCCAATGTGCCTTGCAGCAGATGGCGCAGCATGCCGCCCGCCAATTCACCGTGAATCCCCCGAGCGCCGAACATGTGTTCTCGCCCGCCCAGACTCACGCCGATCACGGCCCGCTTGCCGACCATTCCGCCGCGGCCGTAGATGCGCTTTCCGCCGTACATCGCGCCCGAAACGAAGCAGCGATCGATCCAGCCCTTGATCAGCGCCGGTACCGAAAACCAATAGAGAGGAAACACCATGACGAGGGTATCGCTCGACAAAAGCGCCTGAACTTCCCGCGCTATGTCGGGCGCCAGCGCGTCTTGTTGGAACGCATGGCGCTGCTCCAGCGCATAAACGAGGTAATCGCTGTCGGCGCGCTCGGCGAAATCGGTCGCGCGAACGACCGGATCGAACTCGAGCGCGTAGAGATCCGAGAAGCTCACATCGTCGCCGCGCTCCTTCAAAACGCGCACGGCCTCATGGGCCATGGCCGTGCAGAAGGAGCGCGGCTCCGGGTGGGCATGGACGACGTGAATTTTAGCCATGGGGTCTCTCAATGCGATGGGTGGCCGAGCATCATTTCGACGCTCGCTTCGATCATGAGAACAACGAGAAGCCGCCGACCAGCTTGCCGATTTTCTTTTTTCCGCCCACCAAACCGACGGCCAAATATCGAATCGATTCGCCCGGCAACGCGCGCACGGCCGCCAAGAAGGCGTCGTAGTCCGTCGTGGTTTGTCCCTCCACCGGGAAGCCGACGACATCGCAATGCACGATCGACTTCCGGCGCAGATCGATCAGCTGTCGATCCGTTGCCTTGAGAACCGGGATACCGATGGGGATCAGACCGGGGTGAGCCACGCCCTCGCGATCGAGCAGTTGCGCTCCCACGAGGTGGCCGTGGCGCTGCCCCAAGGTGAATGCGACGACCGCGGCGGCATTCGATGCCTTGCCGGACGCAAGCGCTTCGTCGACGACGATCACGCAACGCTGCGGCTCGACGGCGGTCGGACTATCGCTCAAAGGGAGCGATTCGGTTTGCAAAAGCACGGCTTCTCTCCAGAAATAGCGTCATCGGAAAGCATGCTAGAGCCGTGCTCACGGAAAGTATTGGACGATTTTGCAGCGAGGCGTGAGGCGAACCTCCGGCTTTAATTGAGCGATGCGGCCGCGAACGTACCGGACGCATCCCAGCCGCCGCCGAGCGACCGATACAGCGCGACGGCTGCCAGCGCATGCTGTCGTTTAGCCTGGTTCAACGACTGAGCGTCGCGCAAGTACACTTCCTGCGCGGCGAGTACATCGAGAAAATCCGTCGCCCCGCCCTTATAAAGTTCATTCGACAAGCGCAGCGCACGATTCGACGCATCGAGCGCCGCGCCCAGCCGCTCCGTCTGCGCCGCGCCGCTGACAAGATCGCTGCGGTTGTCCTCGATCTCCTTGAGCGCCAGCAGCATGGTCTGCCGCAAGGCGAGCTGCGACTCGCGCATCCGGCTCTCGCTCGCATCGATATTGGCCGCGATGCGCCCGGCGTTGAAGATCGGGCTCGCCGCATTCAATGCGGCGCTAAAGAGGTTATCGGTCAGCGTCGGCAACCCGAGGTACGAAGAAGCGAGCAGGCCGTCGGCCAGATCGAGCCTGAATTGCGGATAACGCTGCGCTTTCGACACGCCCACCTCGTCGGCGCGCTGCTGCACCGTTGCATAAGCGGTACGCACATCCGGGCGCCGTAGCAGCGCATCGGAAGGCAGCACGGCCGGCACGTCTTGCGCGGGGACCGGGATATCGTGCGCCTCGGTCAAGAGCGCCCTATCGACGCTCTCGGGTGTGCGCCCCGAGTACACCGCGATCAAACTCGATTGATGCTGGACGGTCGATTGCATGCCTGGAATCTGCGCACGAAGTTCTTCGAGCTGATTTTGCGCGCGCACGACGTCGACCTGCGTCGACAATCCGTAATGCAGGCGCTCTTGCGTGAGCTTCAACGCGCGGCTGCGAATCTGTTCGTTCTCGTCGAGAATCCGCAATTGCGCCTGGGCCCAGCGTAGGTCGATATAGGCGGCCGCCGTATTGGCGGCGAGCGCAAGCCGCAACTCGTTCAACGCTGCCTCGCGTCCCGATACCCTGGCCTGCGCGGCCAGCACCGCGAGACGCTCGCCTCCGAATACGTCGGGCGACCAACTAGCGGACACCCCGAACCCCGCGCGCCGCACATAGCCTAGCGGCGGCGGCGTGTTCTGCCGTGCGTCTGACGCACCGGCGTTGGCGTTCAGCTCCGGCACGAGCGCCGCGCGATTTTGCGTGGCCAGATCCTGCGCCTGCTTCACGCGCTCCACCGCGGCTTGCACGTCGAGGTTGCCTGTCAGCACGGTTTCGACCAGCCGGTGCATAACGGGATCGCCGAACTGCGCCCACCATGCTTCGGCGGTCACGCTATCCTGCGGCGCATCGATGCTCCACGCAGCTGGCGAGATCTGACTCACCGTCCGTTTTAGATCCGCGTGCGACGCCGGCTGTACCGCGCAAGCCGATAGCGTCAACCATACGGCGCTCACGATGACGATCATCATCATCCGTTTCATATTTGAACTCCTAGTGGGCGTCGGCAGGCGGCGCCGCATTACCGAACGGACGTGAGAACAGCACGCTCAACAGGCCGACCACGAAGCAAAGCGACACGGCGAGAAACGCATCGGAGAATGTGAGCACGAGCGCTTCGCGCATGAGCAGCGCGTGCAACTGTGCGAGCCCGGCGTTCGCGGCGTTCAGCACATCGCCGCTCGCGGCCGACAAACGCGCGGCCTGCATGTGCAAGATCGATTCGACGACGGGGCGTCCCGCGCTCAGGTGTTCGTCGAGTCGCTCGTAGTGAAAGTTCAGCCTGTCGTTCAGCATCGTGCTGCTGACCGCGATACCGATCGCACCGCCTAAATTGCGCATGAGATTGAAGAGCCCGCTCGCGGAACGCAGCCGCGACGGCGGCAACGAGCCCAGCGCCATCGTGACGATGGGCGGAATGCAGAACTGCTGCCCGATACCGCGCAATGCCTGAGGAATCAGCAATTGCTGCCAGCCCCATTGACTCGTCAGGGGGACGTACAGATAGCAGCCAATGCCGAACAGCACGAGGCCGACCACCATCAAAAGGCGCATATCGACGAAGCGCGCAAGCGTCGAATACGCCACGAGCGCGATCAGCTGAAAGCAGCCGACCGACAGCAGCGCAAGCCCGATCTGCAGCGAATCGAAGCCGCGCACCCGGGCAAGAAACACGGGCGTCAGATACACCGTGCAGAAAATCCCGATGCCGGTAATGAACGACAGCAGACTGCCGATGCCAAAATTGCGCACCGCCAACGCGCGCAGATCGACGACCGGCTGTTTCGCCGTAAACGCATGCACGATGAACAGAAATCCGCAAATCGCCGCGACCCATGCACACAGTACGATCACATCGTCGCCGAACCAATTTTTACGCGGCCCTTCTTCGAGCACGTATTCCAGGCAGCCGAGAAAGCCGGACATCAGCGCAATGCCGAGATAGTCGCCGTTCTTCAGCAACGACACGTCGGCCTTGTCGACGTGGACGTACTTCGGCACCATCGCCGTGACGAACACGCCCGGCACGAGGTTCAGATAGAACAGCCAGTGCCACGACCATTGCGAGGTGATCCACCCGCCGATGACCGGGCCGATCGTCGGGGCAAGCGATGCGAGCGCCCCGATCGTGGTCGAAGCGATCAAGCGCTGCTTCCCCGGAAACAGCACGAATGCGGTGGTGAACACGGTCGGAATCATCGCGGCGCCAAGCGCGCCTTGCACGCCGCGGAACAGAATCATCGAGTGGATGTCCCACGCGAGTCCGCACAACATGCTGGAGACAGTGAAGCCGAATGCGGAAAACGTGAAGAGCCAACGGGTCGAAAACACGCGCGTGAGCCACCCTGACATCGGGATGACGATGATCTCCGCGATCAGGTACGAGGTCTGCACCCAGGATAATTCGTCTTGGCTCGCGGAAAGCCCGCCGCCGATGTCGCGCAGCGAAGACGCGACGATCTGTATGTCGAGCGTCGCCATGAAAAAGCCGACGCACATCAGCGCGAACGCGAAAGCTTTCGTACGCGTCGGCTGGTCGGCGGGGTTGTCGGGAAGATGGACGGAAGCGCGCGTCATGATCGACTTATCCTCGTGCGCCCGCGCTTGCAGAGGCGAGATGCACTTTCACTATCGCGGATAAACCCGGACGCAATACGCGTTGCATGTCCTTCGGCACATCGAGGCGCACGCGCACCGGTACGCGCTGCACGATCTTCGTGAAGTTGCCGGTTGCGTTCTCGGCGGGCAGCACGCTGAACGTTGCGCCGGTCGCCGGCGCAAGGCTCTCCACCACACCATGCAACGTGTTGCTCGATGCATCGAGTTCGACGTCGACCGTATCGCCCGCGCGCATCCGCTTCAACTGGTCTTCCTTGAAATTCGCGTCGACCCACAGTCCACTCGCCGGCACCACGGTCAGCAGCGATACGCCCGTATTCGCCAGCAGTCCCACGCGTGCGGTGCGATTGCCCACATAGCCGTCGATCGGCGAGCGGATCGTCGTGTATTCGACGTTCAATGCCGCGATGCGCTGCGCGGCTTGCGCGGTGGCGATACGGGCTTTCGCGTCGCCGAGCTGCGCATCGAGTACCGCGATTTGCCGCTGCGCGGCAAGCAAGGACGCGCCGTTTTGATCGACGGCCGCGCGTGCTTTTCGCATATCGGCATCCGCGCGCTCGACAACCTGATTCGATACCGCGTCATCCTTCACGAGCGCGCGATAGCGCGCTTGGTCGGCGGCGCTGCGCGTCAGTTCGGCGCTCGAGGCGCGGACTTCAGCGGCTCGCTCATTGATCGCCGCCAATTGAAGAGACTTTTTAGCCTCCAGTTCAGTGACGGCCGCGCGAGCGCTTTCCACCTCGGCATTCGCCTGTGCAAGGCGGGCGTCATAGTCGCGGGCGTCGAGTCGCACCAGAACTTGATTCGCGTGCACGTATTCGTTGTCGCGCACCAGGACTTCGGTCACGAAGCCGCTCACCCTCGGCGCCATCACCGTCACATCGCCACCGACGTAGGCATCGTCGGTCGTCTCGACAAATCGGCCGACGAAGAACCAGTACGTCGCGGCCAGCGCCAGCGCAATCAGAACCGTAAGGATGGCGATCAGCATCCACGGGACGCCTCTCGCGGATTTGGCCGCGTTCGCTGTGCTCGGAGGCGCGATAGCCGAAGGAGTAGTCGACATGGTATTTATATGTGCATATGCACCAATAAAATTAAAAAAACGGCGCTTTCTTTCTTTAGCGCCGCGATAAGTGCATACGCACACCGAAAATCATCACCCTACCCGCTACAACGGACTCCTTCGATGGGCCTAAGCAGTGACGTCGAAGAGTTCGGCACGCAGTGCCTTTGCACGCGCACGTCCGAACTTTTTCTCGAACTCGTCCTGCGCGGCCCGCCAGGCGATCAGCGCCTGAGCCAACGTCGCTTCGCCCTTCTCGGTCAGACTGAACAAATGCGTCCGCGCATCATGCGGGGCGGGCTCGACCGTGACCAAGTCGTCGCGTTGCAGCGGTTTCATCGCGCGGACCAGCGTAGTACGATCCATGACCATGGCATCGGCGAGTTCGACCATCGCCCGTTGAGGCTTGCGTGCGAGTTTCGCAAGCAGCGTGAACTGCGCAGCCGACAGTCCCACCTGACCAAGATGGTGCTCGTATATCTGCGTGACGTGCCGCGCCGCCTGGCGCAGCGCGAAACAGTTGCACTCGTCGTGAAGGAGCGGGAGTTTCATGTCTCTCACTCTATATGTGCATATGCACTATGTCAAGCGGATTCCTGGCCGAGTCCGGTGGACAGACCCGATCCGTCCCCGCCCCTCTCGCGGGAAGTCAGGACTTGGAAGCTTTCCCCAACCCAAGTTTCTCCATCGCTTCATAGGCGTCGATGACCATTGTCGCGATCTCTCCCACGGTGACTCGGAGGTTGGTCGCACGCGAACGCATATGCTCATACGCTTCGTTTTCGCTGAGCCGGTGAGCATCCATCAGGATGCGGATGCTTTTCTCGATATGACGTCGTGCTTTGATCGCGTCCTCGAGCTTGCCGATTTTGTGATGAAGCCGCTGCTGATAGCTCGAACTGGCGCGCGCCAGCACCAGCGTGCTCAAAATACCGGTGGACCGGTAGGGCTTCGTGATCACGCCATGCGCCTGCGTATCGACGAGCATTTTCAAAGCCGTCGGATTTTCATAGTCGGACAGCGCGATCAGCGTCGCCTGCGTATCGACGGCGCACCAATGCCCCGCTGTGCGAAGCTCGGGGCCGACGAGGAAGAAAATCACATCCGCGTCATGCGGCAATTGCGCTGGAAACGGCCAGACGGTCCGGACCGGGCAGCCGATCCGGCGCAACTGCTCCTCCAGCACGCCGCGATCCTCGCCGGGCGGATGGATGACAACGACGCGCAGCGTGCGCAAGTCGTCGAAAATACGACGCAACCCGGTATTCATGAGGGTTCCCCGTCGATCCAGAATTCCGTGAAGCCGTAAGCCGTCAAATATGGATCCGGCTTGACCGGGCTCGCGCCTTCCCACACCACGTCGAACCGGCCATCCGGGCGACAGACCGCAATGCGCGGCGTCAAAACGGCATGGTTGTTCTCAGGATCGATTCTAAGCGGTCCCTCGGGTGAATTGAATTCGACTTCACGGGCGGCCTCCACGAGTTTGCTCGTATCGAGGCTGCCGGTGCGCGCCAGGGCGAGCGCAAAGAGGTGCACCTGGTTGTACGCCATTTCCGACCACATACTGGCCGGCTGATCCCCGAAGCGGGTCCGCCACGATTTCAGGAAGCGTGCGTTGCTCTCATTGTTCAGTGTGTTGACGTAGGTGGCGGACACGATATGCCCGCCGCACAGGGGCGCGCCGATCATTTGCGTTTCGCCTTCCGTCATCGTAAGGCTGGCGATCGGGATGCGGGCGGGGTCGATCCCGTGTTCGCGGTAAAGCCGGTAGAAGGCGCGCGCTCCGCGACCGATCAACGTCGAGAACACCACGTCGGGCTCCATGCGCTCGATCTCCCGCACCGCTTCCTCCAGGGCGGAAGGATCCGCATCGCTGGGAAAGTAGACCTCCTCCACGATTTCGCCGCCGTGCTCCTCGACCATGTCGCGCATGATTCGATTGGACTCGCGCGGATAGATGTAGTCGGCCCCGATGAGGAAGAAGCGTTTGCCCCGATTGTGGAGCAGGTAAGCCGCCAACTGCATGCTGTTCTGATTCGGTACCGCGCCGGTGTAGATGACGTTCGGCGAATATTCGAATCCTTCGTAAATCGAGCAGTACCACAGCAGCGCGTTGTTGCGCTCGATCACGGGCAGCACCGCCTTTCGGCTCGAAGACGTCGAGCATCCGAAGATGACCGTCACATCGTCTTCCTGCAGCATGCGCGTGGCGAGCCGCCGATATTCGTCGGCATCGCACTTGGGATCGTAGACGACCGGGTCGAGCAATCTCCCGTTGACGCCGCCGGCCGCATTGATTTCCTCGATCGCCAGCACCGTGCCGAAGAAATGCTCCGATTCGGTCGCGGAGGTCACCCCCGTGCGCGAGTACAACACGCCGATGGGCCAGCCATCGTTGTGCTGACCATTGCGCTTCACGTCAGCTGGCCTTTCGCTCGGAGCCGCCGGTTCCGAGGCCGACGCTGCCGAACCGTCTTGAGCGCTTTCGATGGACATGGCATTGCTCCCTACAATTTGAGGACCGAGCGCCTGTACCCGGTCAGGCCGCGCATACGGCGATCGCGCGTTCGACAAAGGCTGCCGCATCGAGACATCGCGCATCCTCCCAAGGACGGCCGATGACCTGCACCCCCATGGGGCCGCCTCTTACGCCCCATAGCCCCGGCACGTTCACGCACGGGCATCCCAGCAGCGTCCAGTTGCGATTGAACGCCGGATCGCCGGTCGAACTCTGTCCGTCAGGCGCTTCGTCCGGTGCGCTCGGCGTCAACAGCCCCGTCATGCCGTGAAACAGCGCCGACAGTCCCTCTTTCGCCTCCTTCACCAGCGCGCATGCAGCGACGTAAGCGGCCGTATCGATATCGCCCGCACGCTCGAGAAAATCGGCAAGCATGGGCGAAAGCATGGCCCGATGGCGATCGTACTCGTATCCCAGTGCCTGCCAGGCCTCGTAGCTCTGGATCGTGTGGTGAGCGCCGATCATATCCGTCATCCACGCGGGAAAGCGAACGGGACGCACACGGCCGCCGGCGCGCTCGATCGCGCGCACTGCGGCCTCGAGCACGGCACTCGCATTCGCCGACGGTTCGGTCCAGGGATACTGCTCGGGGATTCCGAATACCGGACGGGTCGTCGAGCCGTCGACGGCGAGTTGTCGCCCCGAAAGACTCTGGGCAAGGTAGGCCACGTCCGGAACTCCGGCGGCAAACAGGCCCACCGTATCCAAGGACCACGAGAAGCATTTCATCCCGACGGTGGACAACATACCGAGCGTCGGTTTGTAGCCGGCAACGCCGCAAAACGATGCGGGCCGAATCGTGGACCCGCCGGTTTGCGTGCCGATGGCGAACGGCACGAGGCCGGCAGCCACCGCCGCCGCGGAGCCCGACGAAGAGCCGCCGGGGGTTCGATTCAAGTCGCATGGATTGCGCGTGACCGTTGGCGCCATGTAGGCG
>DATJJH010000102.1:0-11752 GCA_035492395.1 Trinickia sp.
CACGAGCGATTGCACGCCGTGGTGCATCGGCTCGTCGAGCAGGTGCCAATGCGGCGAGGCGTCGTGATCGAACTCCGCGTATTGCGCGAGCTCGCCGCCCATGAAGAGCAGCTTCTTGCCCGGGTGCGTCCACATGAAGCCAAAGTAGGCCCGCAGATTCGCGAACTGCTGCCACCGGTCGCCGGGCATCTTGCCGAGCAGCGAGCCCTTGCCGTGCACGACCTCGTCATGCGAGAGCGGCAGGACGAAGCGCTCGGAGTAGGCGTAGACCATCCCGAACGTCATGTTGTGATGGTGGTAGCGGCGGTAGACCGGGTCTTCGTGCATGTAGTGCAGCGTGTCGTGCATCCATCCCATGTTCCATTTGAAATGGAAGCCGAGGCCGCCGTCCTCGGGCCGCGCGGTAACGCCGGGCCACGCCGTCGATTCTTCGGCGATCGTAATGGCGCCCGGTACGCCGGGAGCGTAGACGACTTCATGATTGACGCGCTTCAGAAAGGCGATAGCTTCCAGGTTCTCGCGTCCGCCGTAGATATTCGGCACCCACTCGCCCTCGGCGCGCGAGTAGTCGCGGTACAGCATCGACGCGACGGCATCGACGCGCAGGCCGTCCACGTGGTAGCGCAGCAACCATGCAAGGGCGGAGGCGACGAGGAACGCGCTGACCTCGTTGCGGCCGAGGTTGTAGATCATCGTGTTCCAGTCTTGGTGATAGCCTTCGCGCGGATCTTGATGTTCGTAAAGCGGCGTTCCGTCGAACTGGATGAGCCCGTGTGCGTCGTTCGGAAAATGCGCACTGACCCAATCGAGGATCACGCCGAGCCCGGCCTCGTGCGCACGATTGACGAAATGCGCGAATCCTTGCGGCGCGCCGAAACGCGCCGACGGCGCGAACGGCGAAAGCGGCTGATAGCCCCATGAACCGCCGAACGGATGCTCGGCGATGGGCAAGAACTCAACGTGCGTAAAGCCCATCCCTAGCGCATAGGGGATCAAGCGGTCGGCCAGTTCATACCAGTCGAGCCCGCGCCTGCCGTCTTCCTCGATACGAAGCCACGACTCGGGGTGCACCTCGTAGATCGAAATGGGCGCACGCGCGTTTTGCAGCGCGGCCCGGTTCGCGATCCACGTACCGTCGGTCCAAGGGAATTGCTCGATCTCGCTACAATCGGCGACGACCGACGCCGTCGCCGGCGTTCGTTCCGTTTGCAGCGCGCAGGGATCGGCTTTGAGCGGCAACGTGCGGCCGTCGCGCGCGACGATCTCGTACTTGTAGCTGGCCCCCGCCCCCAAGCGCGGAATGAACAACTCCCACACGCCGGCGACGTGCCGTAGCCGCATCGGATGACGGCGGCCGTCCCATGTGTTGAAGTCGCCGACGACCGATACGCGCCGCGCGTTGGGCGCCCAGACCGCGAAGCGTACGCCGCGCACGCCTTCGAGCGTGCAGGGCCGCGCGCCGAGGCAATCGAGCACGGCATAGGGATCGGCGCGAGCGAGGCGGGCGAGGGCATCCTCCGAGAGCACGGAGCCGAACGAATAGGTATCCTCGATTTCCTGCTCGACGCCGTGCCAATCGATGCGCAGCCGATAGGGCTCGGCACGCTCGACGAGCCCGGCGAACAGGCCGCGCGGATCGATCTGCACGAGCTTGCCGATGCATTCGCCGTTCGCACGCGCGACGACGGAGACGCCGGCGGCGCCCGGCAGCATCGCGCGCACGGCGTGGCCGGCAGCGGTGCGATGCATGCCGAGCTGCGAGAACGGGTCGGGGTGGCGGCCGTCGACGAGCGCTTCGATGTCGACGGAATGCAAGCCCAACGTCGGATCGCGATCGGCGAGCTCGCGGACGCGTGAAGATTGGTCGTTGATGGATCCCATCTCGGCAATACTCTCGTCAATACTCATGTTTGATCGGGTGCGGAGGCCCCGCCGTTGTCTTCATCGCCGCCCTCGTCGTGTTCATTTTCTTGCGTGGGGTGCGCGTGGCCCGGATGGCTCGTTTCGCCCAGCAGGCGCGCGGCCAGCGCGGCGAGGCCGCGCAGCGGCAGGCCGAGCCAAGACGGCCGGTTCGCGGCCTCGTAGCGCACCTCGTAGGCCGCCTTTTCCACGAGGAACAGATCGAGCAGCACCGCCTCGGCTTCGGGGGAGACGAGCGGATGCACGGCGTGGCTGACTGCTTCTCGGTACCCGTCGAGGAAGCTTTGCTGGCCTTCGTCTCGGAACCGGTCGAACAGCGCGCGCTTGCGGTCGGCTGTTTGTTGGGGCGCGTTTTCCGACGTCGGTTGAGCGGCCGCGCTCGCATACGAGAGCGAGCGCAGCATGCCCGCCACGTCGACGAGCGGGCTGCGTTTCATCCGGCGCTCGTCCAACGGGCGGGCCGGCTCGCCCTCGAAGTCGATGAGGTAGACGTCGTTTTGCGCGATCAACACTTGGCCCAAGTGGAAGTCGCCGTGCACGCGAATGCGCAGCGCATCGACATCGTGCGGGACGTGTCGCTCGAGCGCTTCGATCACCGCAGCGCGGCGATCGACCAGATACTGAGCGAGCGAGCGCGTTGCTTCGTCCATCGCGCTGCCTTCTTTCTTGGCCGCTTCCGTCGCCAGCACATCCAGCGCTTGCTCGAGCATCGAGCGCGCGCCCGCGATCCAGCTGCGCACGTCGTCGGGCGTGATCGTCTCGGCGGCGAACGCGGGATCGTCGCAGGGCGTCGCGAGCGCGGCGTGCAATTCACCGAGCCGCCGCCCGATCGAACCCGCCAGTGCGCGATAGCCTGCGAACTTCTCGGGCTCGAGTTCCTCGCTGTCCGGAGCCAGCGCGAGTTCATCGATCACGCGGCGCAGGTAGTCGAGCGCCCAATTCCAGGCATCGCCTTGGTTGTCGATGAACCCTTGCAGCAACGCCAGCGTATGCGGCACGCCTTGCGGATCGACGCGCACGACTTCGCCGTAAAGCGCCGCCGTATTCGCGTAGCCGATCTCCGTCAGGTGGCGGCTCATTTCGGCTTCGGGATGAATACCGCCGATCAGGCGGCGCACGAGCTTGAGCACGGCGCGTTCGCCGACGATGAGCGAGCTGTTGCTTTGTTCGGCGGAGATCCAGCGAATCTCCGGCGTGTCGCCCAACTCATCGAGCTCGGTGAAACGCGCCGTCGGCACGAAACGGATTTCGCTCTTTTGGACGGTGGGAATCGCGGCCTGCTCGCGCATTTTGTGCAGAACGCCGTGCGCGAACAGCGGCAGCGCGAAGGCGTCGGTCAAGTGACCGATGTTGCGGCCGCGCCGCACGCGGGCCAGCGCAAGCTGCATGAACAGCGGCACGGTCGTGTCTGCCCCCCAGCTGATTGCGAGCGGCAGCACATAGCGCTCGGTATGGCGGCCGACGTCGGCTTCGATTTCGGTGAAGGCGAAGCCCGCGTCGGGGATCGTCGTCAGCGCGGCCAGCCGCACCGAGTGGAGCTTTTGATCCTTCGAGGCAAACCAGCGGCGACGGCTGAGGTACGACGGCAGCACTTCCGATTCGAGCAGCCGCACGTTCTCGGGCGTCGGGCCCGTCTGCCCCGTGCGCAGCACGAGCGTGATGAACTCGGGCAATTGCTCCGAACCGGGCTGCGCCCACGCGGGCCGGTCCTCGCGGTCGCACAGCAGGAACCACAGAAAACCGTACGGCGGGAACGTCAGCAAGTACGTGAGTTGACCGATCGCCGGAAACACCGAATCGGCCGTCATTTCAACCGGCACACGGCCCGCGAATTCCGACAAGTCGAGTTCGACCGCTTGCGGGGCGCGCGATAGGTTCGCGACGCACAAGATCGGCGCTTCGCCTTCCATTTCGCGCAGATACGCCAGGATCTTGCGATTGGACGGGCGCAGAAAGCGAATCGTGCCGCGCCCGAACGCGTGCTTGGATCGGCGCGTGGCCAGCATGCGCCGTGTCCAATTGAGCAGAGAGTGCGGGTCGCGCGTCTGCGATTCGACATTGATCGCGTCGAACCCGTAAAGCGTGCCCATGACGGGCGGCAGGACGAGCTGCTCCGGGTCCGCGCGCGAGAAGCCGCCGTTGCGGTCGGAGGACCATTGCATCGGCGTGCGCACGCCGTCGCGATCGCCTAGATGGATGTTGTCGCCCATGCCGAGTTCGTCGCCGTAGTAGATGACCGGCGTGCCCGGCATGGACAGCAGCAGCGAATTGATGAGTTCGATGCGGCGCCGATCGCGCTCCATCAGCGGCGCGAGCCGCCGCCGAATGCCAAGGTTCAACCGCGCGCGCCGATCGCTCGCATAGGTGTTCCACAGGTAGTCGCGTTCGGAATCGGTCACCATCTCGAGCGTAAGCTCGTCATGATTGCGCAGAAAGATCGCCCATTGACACGTCGGCGGCAGCTCCGGCGTTTGCCGCATGATGTCGGTGATCGGGAAGCGGTCCTCGCTCGCGATCGCCATGTAGATGCGCGGCATCAGCGGGAAGTGGAATGCCATATGGCATTCGTCTTCGTTGCCGAAGTATTCCTGCACGTCTTCCGGCCATTGGTTCGCTTCGGCCAGCAGCATTCGGTTCGGATACTCTGCGTCGATCGTCGCGCGGATGCGCTTGAGGATCGCGTGCGTTTCGGGCAGGTTCTCGTTGCTCGTGCCCTCGCGTTCCACGAGGTAGGGCACCGCGTCGAGCCGCAGCCCGTCTATGCCCATGTCGAGCCAAAAGCGCATCACCTGCAGCACTTCGCGCATCACGGCCGGATTGTCGAAGTTCAGATCGGGCTGGTGCGAATAGAAGCGATGCCAGTAGTAGGCGCCCGCGACAGGGTCGTGCGTCCAGTTCGACGGTTCCGTATCGATGAAGATGATCCGTGTACCTTCGTACTTCTTGTCGGAGTCCGACCAGACGTAGTAATTGCGGTGATTGGAGCCGGGTTTCGCCCGGCGTGCGCGCTGAAACCACGGGTGCTGATCGGACGTGTGATTGATGACGAGTTCCGTGATCACGCGCATGCCGCGCGCGTGCGCGCCTTGAATGAAGCGGCGCGCGTCGGCCAGCGTGCCGTAGTCGGGATGCACGTTGCGGTAATCGGCGATATCGTAGCCGTCGTCGCGGCGCGGCGACGGGTAGAACGGCAGCAGCCAGATCGTATTGACGCCGAGTTCCGCGATGTAATCGAGCTTGGCGATAAGTCCCGCGAAATCGCCCACACCGTCGTTGTTCGCATCGAAAAACGACTTCACGTGCACCTGGTAAATGATCGCGTCCTTGTACCAGAGCGGATCGTTCGACAGCGTCACGCGGGAAGCGCGCCGCGACGCGCGGGAGCGTTTTTCCAGTTCCGCTTGCGCGGCGGCCGGATCGAGAGGTTGATCTTCACGCTTCATGATGCGTCTCCGAGGCGTCGCGCCCACCGTGGCCGCTCGTGCCGCTCATACCGCCGATTCTTGCCTGCGCTTGACCATGTTGCGATGCATAGCCGTAGGCGCGCTCATCGTGCGGCAAGCCTGCCGCTGGGGCGACCCGCCAGATGGCGAAGGGCTGGGCATCGGGCTCCAACCGCACATGCTGGCGCGCTCCGCGCCATTGCAGATGCGTGCCGGTGACGAGTTCCGTCACGGCCAGCGCATCCCATTCCTGCATGCGCCAATGTTCGAACAGTCTCCACGGCAGTTCGATGTCGGCTTCTTGCGGCGTGAACGGATCGAGGCTGATCGCGACGAGAACGACGTTTTCCCTCGAGGGTGTGGCTTTCTCGAAGAAGAGCACGCGATCGTTGTGGGCGGTCAGGAACGTCAGGCCCAAATGCGAATGCAGCGCGGGATTCGCGCGCCGGATACGATTGAGCGTCGTGACCGTATCGACGATATTGCCGGGCCGGTGCCAGTCCCACGCGCGCAGTTGGTACTTCTCCGAGTCGAGGTATTCCTCGCTGCCGGGCAGCGCGGCCGATTCGCACAGTTCGAACCCGCTGTAGACGCCCCACAAGCCCGATAGCGTCGCCGCCAGCGCCGCGCGAATCATGAAGCCGGCCCGCCCCGATGCCTGCAGGTGGCGCGGATTGATGTCGGGCGTATTGACGAAGAAATTCGGGCGGAAGAATTCGCGCACAGGCGTTTGCGTGAGTTCTGTCAGGTAGTCGGTAAAGTCACGCTTCGATTCGCGCCAAGTGAAGTACGTATACGACTGTGAGAACCCGAGCTTCGCGAGCCGATACATGAGGCGCGGACGCGTGAACGCCTCCGACAGGAAAATTACGTCGGGATCGCGCGAGCGGATGTCGGCGATCATCCACTCCCAAAACGGCAGCGGCTTCGTGTGCGGATTGTCGACGCGAAAGATACGTACGCCCGCATCGATCCAAAACGCGATGATGTCGCGCAGCGCGAGCCACAGGGCGGGCTTGGCGTCATGCGCGTAGAACTCGGGATTGACGATGTCCTGGTACTTCTTCGGCGGATTCTCCGCATAGCGCAGCGTGCCGTCGGGACGCCAGGCAAACCAGGTCGAATGCTCGGCCAACCAAGGGTGATCCGGAGCGCATTGAATGGCGAAGTCGAGCGCGATTTCGAGGCCGTGCGCGTGGGCGGCGGCCAGCATGCGCTTGAAGTCGTCGAGCGTGCCCAGCTCGGGGTGCACGGCCGTGTGGCCGCCTTCGTCGCTGCCGATCGCGTAGGGGCTGCCCACGTCGCCGGGCTGCGCGTTCAGCGTGTTGTTGCGCCCCTTCCGATTGATCTTGCCGATCGGGTGGATCGGCGGAAAGTAAAGGACGTCGAAGCCCATGTCGCGAATGCGCGGCAGTTGCGCGATAACGTCGTCGAACGTGCCGTGGCGGCTCGCGTCGTCGCTCATCGAACGCGGGAAGATTTCGTACCAGCTCGCAAAGCGGGCGGCGGCGCGCTCGGCGTCGATACGATACGTCGTCGTGTCGCGTGTGAAGAAGGGACGATGTCGAGCGCTCGCAACCGCGGCGGCCGTCTCTGGCGCGAGCACGACTTCGAGCCGTGCGGCAGGGCTCTCTCGTGCAAAGCGCGTCGCGATGCGTTTGAGCTCGGCAATGGCCGCACGCTGCGCTTCGTGTTCGCGATGCTCTTGATGGATCTGCTGCTGCGCGCCCGTGTCCTCCGCCGTTTCCGCTTCGGCCAATACGCGGGCGAGCAGGTGGCGGGCTTCTTCGAGTTCGAGCTCGACCGACTGATTCGCATGGACCTTTTTGCGAATGTGATCGACGAGCGAGGCGAAATCGTCGCGCCAGGCGACGACCGTGAATTCGTAACGGCCGACGCGCGTGAGTATGATGCGGCCGCGCCATAAATCGAGTCCCGCCGGCTCGGCGGGCCGCATCGGCGTTTCGCGCCACGCCGTTTCGTCGACGGCGCGCCAGATCACCGCGGCGGCGATCTTGTCGTGCCCTTCGCCGAAGATCGCCGCACCGATCTCGACCTCTTCGCCCACGACCCGCTTCACCACGAAGCGGCCATTGTCGACCGAGGGCGTCACGCTTTCGATCGCGACGCGAGGCGCCGCGAGCGCTTCATTCACCGAGGTGCTGGAGGCGCGCTTGGACGGGCGCCGCGCGGCGACGCTCGGACACGGCTGCGCGCGATAGAGGCGCGCTTCGCCCGGCGCGAGCGCAAAGGCGGTCAAAGGCTCCGGCTGCGTTGTGCAAGGATCCGCCAGCGGCTTGAACGCCATGAAATTGCCCGGCACGCCGTCGAGAAAGCGGGCGGCTTCGACGAATGCGGGCCGGTCCAGATCCGGATTGACGACGAGCAGTACGGCTTCGCGCGCATCGCGCAGATCGGCGCATTCGCCGCGCAGCACAGCGGCTGTGTTCGCTCCCGCGGGCGAGAGCTGACGCATTTCGCCCACCGTCGACAGTAAAGGCGTTTGCGCGCGCAGCGCATTGGCCTGCCGCAGGACGTCGGACAGGTCGAAGCGCGCCGCGGCGCAAGCTTCGCGATACCGGTCGGCGCTGCCGGTTGTATGCGAGAGCGGTTCGGCGATGCCGTATTCGAATCCCATCGGCACAAGCCATCCGGCGCCGAGCGCCGCGCTCGTTGCAATCGCGCGCCGATATGCGCGCTCGGCCACGGCGGCGTCGGACGCGTACGCCAATTCGCTGACGAGCCGTGGGCCGTAAGGCGCTTCCGGGAAGGCGATGGGCGCGCCGACACGACTGAGCGCGGCATGTTCGCCGGCAATCCAGTCGTCGCGGAAATTCCACCAGCGCACCGACGAGAAGACGCTGTCGAACCCCACCGGCGCGAGGCGCGCGAGATCGCTGCGCGCAAGGCCCGGTGTCGAGGCCAGCATGCGAACTTCTTCTTGCCCTTGCCGCGCGCGTAGAGCGGCTCGCAACTCGTGCCAGATATCGACCGGCACGTGATGCGGCGAGTCGAACCGAAAGCCGGCGACACCCGCGTCCGTCATCGCCACCAGACGCTTGCTCCACCAAGCGGCGAATTGCGCGGCGGCATGTGGGTCGCCGAAATTCGCATACGCCGCATTGTCCTCGTGCCGCACGTGCCGAGGATCGAGCCGAACCCGAGCCGGTTCGTAGGCATGAAACCATTGGGGGTGCGCGCGGAGTAACTCGCCGTCGGCGGCCACGCGGTCGAGCACGACATCGACGAGCAGCCCCAAGCCTTCGGCACGCGCGGCTTGCGCGAGCTGCCGCAGCACCTCGTCGGCGTCGCGCGAAGTGCCGAACACCGGGTGCGGTTTGGCGTGATCGGCCGTGAGCTGAGAATGGGCGGCCTGCCCCGTCGCGAACGGCGAACCGATCAGGACATGATCGAAGCCGAGCGCGGCGGCTCGCTCGAACTGAGCGGGCCAGGCCTCGAGGGGGCCGACGAGGAGAGGGTGAAGAAAGTAAATCCGCGGCGCATACGTTTGACGATGTTCCATCGGTCCGTTCCGGTTCGTCGGCGATGTGGATGCGCGTTCAGGGCCCCCAAGTGGCGCCCTACGGTGCGATCGCATCGCGTTGTCAGGCGGCGCTCGATGATCCGCGCACCGGCGCGGGCATGTGGCCGAAGGCGCGGCGGCATGAACGCGCGAAGAGCGGGGAAGCACGATGCATGCCGCCGTGCCCCGAGCGGGGCCCGCGTTCGACGAACGGATGGCGTCGATATCGCGAAGTATGCGCGCGTCGTGCGAAGCCGGCATGCGCTTTCGTGCACCGAGCGAGGGGAGGCGATGGGACGGCCTGTACAGTGCGGATAGTGCGGATCGCGCGGCCATGCGCTAGCCTTCGTGGCGGAGCGCGCCGGCCTCAAGCGAGGCGGTTTGCTGTAAATGTGACAGCCCGCCGCCCCTTTTTTACATCTATGGTTGGAGCGTTAAGCAGCCGATGCTATGAATTTCCGTATGCCGATTGTCTAAATGCTAGGACGCGGCTATAGTCGCTGCCAGTGGGCCTCGCCCGCGCATGATGAGGGATGAGAACAGACCGCCAGGGCGAGGGTGGCGTAAAGACCGGAGTCGGGGAGCGAAGACCGTCGGCGAGAGGCCGAGGGTGTTTTGGACACGATGCTGGAGCCCACATGACAGATGCGCGAACCAGCCGGCCACACGAGGTGCAACCGGCTTCCACTCGCAGGCAATTTCTTCTGAGCACCGGCGCGAGCGCCGGGGCGCTTGCGTTCGCAGCCGCGATCGGGCTGCCCTTCGCTGCATCGCAAGCTTTCGCGTTTACGCCGCCTGCCGGCGGCGGGCTGGACGCGTTCACGGCGCTTTCTCAACAACTGACGGGGCGGACGCACCTCGATGCGGCGCTCGCCTCGCGTATCTATGGCGCGCTTGCCAAGGCCGACAGCGCCTTCGTCTCCGATGTCGCCGCGCTGAACACCTGGCTCAAGACGCATGCCGGCGTGCCGAGCGACACCGTCACGGCCGCGCTCGCGAGCGAGGATGCGCGATTGTCGAAGACGGTCGGCCATATCATGCGTGCGTGGTATCTGGGGCTCGTCGGCGAAGAGCCGACGGTTCAGGTGCTCGCCTATGAGCACGCGTTGATGTTCGATCCCGTCAGCGATGTCCTCACGATTCCGTCGTATTGCCGGGATGTGCCGTTTTATTGGGTGCAAAAGCCGGTGGGTGTTTGAGGCCGCGCGAGCTAAGTCGTCCCCGCATTGAGCATGGCAGAACAACGAATTGGGCGAAGCGTTCATGGCAAACAACCCTTCCGCCGACGTCGTCATCGTCGGCTCGGGCGTGGCGGGCGGTCTCGTCGCGCATCAGCTCGCGCTGGCGGGCGCCTCGGTCATCATTCTCGAGGCCGGCCCACGCATTCCGCGTTGGCAAATCGTCGAAAATTTCCGCAATTCGCCCGCCAAGAACGATTTCGCGACGCCGTATCCGTCGATGCCCTATGCGCCGCATCCGGAATACGCGCCTGAAAACGGGTACTTGATCCAAAAAGGCGACTATCCATACAACTCGCAGTATTTGCGTCTCGTCGGAGGCACGACTTGGCATTGGGCCGCGGCAGCGTGGCGCTTGCTGCCGTCCGATTTCAAGCTGAAAACGGCCTACGGCGTGGGCCGCGATTGGCCGTTTCCGTACGAAGCGCTGGAGCCGTGGTATTACGCCGCGGAAGTCGAGTTGGGCGTATCCGGTCCGGACACCGCGATCGATCTCGGCTCGCCGCGCTCGAAGCCCTATCCGATGCAGCAGCTGCCGCTTTCCTACATGGACGCGCGCTTCAGCGAGGTGCTCAACGGGAACGGCTTCACGGTCGTGCCCGAACCCGTCGCGCGCAATAGCCGGCCGTACGACGAGCGCCCCACCTGCTGCGGCAACAACAATTGCATGCCGATTTGCCCGATCGCGGCGATGTACAACGGCGTCGTCCATGCCGAGAAAGCGGAAAAGGCCGGCGCAAAGCTCATTGCGCAGGCGGTCGTCTATCGGATCGAAGCGGACGACAAGGGCCTCATCTCCGCGGTGCATTACAAAGACCCCTCGGGCGGCACGACGCGTGTGACGGGGAAGTTGTTCGTGCTGGCGGCGAACGGCATCGAAACGCCGAAACTGATGCTGATGTCGACATCGGGCAAGTTTCCGCACGGCGTCGGCAATCGATCCGATCAAGTCGGCCGCAATCTGATGGACCATCCGGGGACGGGCGTGAGCTTTCTGGCGAACGAAGCGCTTTGGCCGGGGCGCGGCCCGATGGAGATGACTTCCGTCGTCAACTTTCGCGACGGGGCGTTCCGTTCGGATTACGCATCGAAAAAGCTGCATTTGTCGAACGGCGTACCGACGATGGCGGTCGCCTCGGCATTGATCGGCAAAGGCCTGACCGGGGCGGAACTCGACCGGCAGATTCGCGACCGCGCGGCGCGCACGTTGACGATCAACAGCTTCCACGAGCATCTGCCCGAACCGCAGAACCGCATCGTGCCGGCCGCCGATCGCAAAGATGCGCTGGGCATACCGCAGCCCGAGATCTACTACTCGATCAACGATTACGTCAAAAAAAGCGCGGCCAACACGCACGAGCTCTATGCGCAGATCGCCGACTTGTTCGGCGGCACGGAAGTGGCGTTCGACGACCGCTTCGCCCCGAACAACCACATCATGGGGACGACGATCATGGGCGGCGACCCCAACGATTCGGTCGTCGACGCCGATTGCCGGACGCACGATCACCAAAACCTGTTCCTCGCGACGAGCGGCGTGATGCCGAGCGCCGCGTCGGTCAATTGCACGCTGACGATCGCGGCGCTGGCGCTGCGGCTCGCCGCCAAACTCAAGCGTGAACTCTGAT
>DATJJH010000103.1:0-32139 GCA_035492395.1 Trinickia sp.
GAAAGAAGTACTTTATGACCATGTCCCCCTCGGGGCCGACATGGTGTTGGAAGAACAATCCCTCGAGGACGAACGCCAACCGTGTCGGCGTTTGGCCTGCGACGATGAACGACTCGTCCTTCCGGTATTGCCGGGGTTGCAGCAGCGAAGCCCAGGCTCGCTCTGCCTCTTCGGAGATGTCCCAGTAGGTGCGGACCATCGTGAAGAACGCTTTGGTATCCACTGTTCGTTATCGAACTCAGTCGTCGTTGTCGCCGCTGTCCTGAGCCGTCGCGGCGGAAGCGCCCGCCTCGGTTGCCGAGGCGGCCTCGGGCGGCGTGTCGTCGTCCTTGATGACGTAGCGCGGGTTATGCACCCAGCGACGCAGATCTTTACTGATGATGAGGGACGTGCGATCGAGTATCGAGCAAGTGCCCTTGAACGCGCCCCACACGCCGCCGACGGACCAGCGCTTGAACTTCGCATGGCGTACGACCTTGCCGTTGTCGATCAGATCGGCGGTCAACGAGATCGCCTTCGGCCCCGTCCATGCGCCGCCGCCTACGCCCATGACGTAGGAAATTTGCAGTCTCAGCACTTGGGCGTCGCCAGGCGCGCTATTGACGTCGATCGTCCCTTCTCCGGTTCGATTCAGACGAGCAAGGGCATCGCCGACGCGATGCGCGAGCAGATCGTCGATATGGCACTCGTCCTTGACCCGCTCGACGACGCCGGCGCCCGAAGCATAAGTCACCGGTGTTTCGAGTAGAACCTTTCTGCGCTCGCCGGCAAAGGCGGTGGCCGAAGCCAGACATAAGGCAAGCAAAACAATTCGTTTCATTGAGTGATCGGCCCCCGTTTGATTGTTCGGCATTCTCGCACAGAGGGGCTGGCGCGAGGAGCGCATTCCTATTCGCCTTCGACAACGTCCGCCCGCTGCAAGACTTCATCCAAGTAGATCACCGCATCGCTTTGCTCCCTGCTCGCCAACGCCCGTTGCCGCAGCGCGTTCAGCGCGTCGTCGTGCTCGACGAAAGCAGCGGCCGCCTCGACGAGTTCGAACTGCAGTCCGTTGAGCAGGCTCGTTTGCGCGCACGACATCGCCGCATGATCGCCGGTGGGCGTGACGGTGCGCGGCGTATCGGCTCTCGGCTCGGACAGCGAGAACAACGAAGACAGGTCGTTTTCTGCTGCCCATTTGTCGCGCTCGGTCAGCGCCGGCAGTCCGAATCGCTTTTCAAGCAGCGCGAGAATTGCCGTATGGTCATGTACGCGCGAGTCGATCGTCATCCGCGGGATCAAGGGGGAGATGACGATCGCGGGTACGCGCGCGCCAAGCCTGTCGAAGTTGAACTTGATCAGCTTGTTGTCTTCGTCGTCGTCCTGGCCGATCTTGCCGTCGGGGTTGACGGTCTTCGGCGCGGGCGCATGATCGTAGGTTCCGCCGCTCTCGTCGTACGTGATGACGATGGCCGTCTTCTCCCAGAGCGTTGAGCGGCGCACCGCGTTGTAGATCGAAGCGATCAGCTTCTCGCCTTCGTGCATGTCGTTCGAAGGATGCTGATCGTTCGCGCGAACGTCCCCGTAGTTGAAATATCGCGGTTCGATGAACGTGTAGTGGGGAAGATCGCCTTGTTCGAGGTCGATCCAGAAATCGTCGATCGGCTTGAACTTCCCGTGGGCCAGCACAGAAAGCATCGTTAGCGATTGCGGTATGTCATGGAAATAGACCGTGCCGCCGAGGCCGCGGGTCTTTAGCGATTCGAATATCGTGCGGGACGCGGACACCTTTTGTGTGCCGCCTAAGTAGCCGTCCGACGTGGCCGAGTGAACGAACCGCCGGTTCGGGCAGGTCGCCCCCGGCGCCGAACTGAACCACTTGTCGCAAACGGCGAACTCGCGCGCCAGCGTGGTCAGCACGGGCAGGCGTTCCGGCGCGAAGCATTTCATGATGTCGGCCGGGTTGCCCAGTACGCGCTGCTGATAATCGTAGACATACCCGTTGTTTGCAGGCGGCATGTCGGGAAACCATGTGAGTTCCTGCCGCGCCGCTTTGCTCAATCCGAACATTTGCGTGACAGCCGCCGGATTGAAACTGTGCCCGGGGTCGAGGGGGGGATCGCTGTAGGCTGCGTCGCGCGCGACCGTGTAGCGAGGCGACGCGGCATCGTTCGGATTTACAGCGTTGAACTCGTCGCCCTGCAATCCGTCGATCGGATAGTCGGGCGTTTTCATGAAACCGAGCACGTGGTCGAACGAACGATTCTCCAACATCAGCACGATGAAATGATCGATGCGATTCAATGCTGTCACGGCGTTTTTCTCCGCATGAGCCGCGCGCTTCCAGAGGCGATCGGCCCCGCATGGCGGAAGGCCGAACGCCGGCTAGCAGGCGGGCAATGGTTTTGCCGGGGGCTAATGAAGCTTGACGTCGACGTCGCCGCAGGCGAGCACGAGCGGCTTTCGCCCGCCATCCTCCATGGAATCCAGAGCGAGGCCCTGCAGCGTGATGGTGACCTTCCTTCCGCCGATCGTCGTGTCGATCTCGGGGATGGTGTACACGTCGAACTCCTTGCCGCCGAGCGCTAGCGTGACGACGCCCATGACGACCGGATTGAACGCGTTCAAGATGACGCTGATCGCGTCGTCGATGAAGGGCGGCAGCCCCCCGAAATGCCAGTTCACGACGATGAAGTCGAGCGACCGGAAGACGATTTTCACCTTGCGCTCCGGCGTGACCACGACGGACGCGGTGGCGAGCACGAAGCCGTCGGCGTCCGCGCTGGGCCCGATGCCGAGGAATTTGAAATTGGCGCCCCCCGAGACGTCGATTCGGACTTGGTACGTGTTGCCCCGGTGCCCCGAAACGATGAAGCTAGGATTCTTGAATTCCAGATAGTATTCGGCCGACACGGACCCGATGCCGAGATTGGCGCTCCAACGATCGCGCGGCGAAATATCTTTTAAAAAGCTGGCGGCGACCGCTTCCAACGCCGGCGTATCGACGCCGCAAAACAAGCGTCGTTGCGGCCAGCGCGACGCTGGCGGCGGAAATACCGTGTCGGGCGCCATGCTGGTCGAACCGAGCAAGTAGGGCTGCTGCAGGGAAATGACGGGAGCGGCGAATTGGATGCCGTTCAGCTCGAGCTTGGGGATGGCGATGCGCTCCAGGATGTTCTTATTCAAATAGTCGAGTAGAAGCGGCAAGAACGCCAAATTAAGCGCTCCTTCCAGCGCGATCCGGGTAATTTCGTCGACTTGCCCTTCTTGGATATGCAGCACTCCGCTATTCAGTCGAAGGGTCAAGCGATTGTCAGGGTCGAAATGGACCGCCGCCGACGCATCCAGCACCGCCTCCACTTCCGCCGTGATCTTCCCGCCGATCTTTAATTTCACGTGATCGGCGCGCGCGGAAAAACTCGCCGCGTTGGCTTGCCGCAGCGCCGCTTTTTCCATGGCGGATACGGCCTGCTTGCTTTCCAATTGCTGCTCATAAAGCACGGATGGCGCGAGCCTCAATACCGGGGGCGTCGTGATGTCGAAGCCAACGGTGTTGAGTCCTTCGCGGCCCACCGTCAACGATTCCCTGAACACGCTGGGATAGCAGCCTCGGTAAATGGCTTGCGCCACCCCGTTCAAAGCTACCTCGTCCCCCCCGGCGACGACGTTATAGGTTTGCGCGGCAGTACGCCACAATTCGTTGTCCGCGCCGCAAGCCCAGGGCCAAGTGAGCAGAGTGGTGCCGCGATCGCGATACGGCGGGTTGCCGCGCACGTTCAATTTCAATTCCCAATCGGTCCAGCAATTGATCGCGTTGTATCGGCCGCGGACCGTGTCGTCGCGCCAAATGCAATCGTCGAGTTTGGCCGTGCGGATATCGGCGAGTGCGGTCGGCTCGCGGCCGCCGCGGCGAGCGATGCATTTGGTGGGGTCCGCCTTACTGATCAGCATGTATCCTTGGCCCGCTTTGACCGGGCGCTTGTCCCAGCTTTGCCATGCCTCGTCGCCGGGCGCCTCGACCGTCACGGCGTTATCGAGCGGGCGCCCGGTGATGACCAGCATCCGCCCCGAATGAGCGCGCGCCTTCGAGACGATGGATACGTAATTGGGCGATCGCTTGGCGAGCCTGACCACCATGCCGATGAGTCCCAACGATTGGCCGCGGGTTCCGCAAAAGGCGCCGTTCGCAAACCAGCCGGTCTCGACGCCGCTCTGGTTGTACGCCATGTACAAAATGTCGTATTCGATGAATTTTTCCCCGGTCAGCTCGATTGCGAAGCCTTCCACCGCCGCGCTTTGGCCGCGGCTGCCCGCAAGATTTCCGTTTGTGATCCAACCCGTATCGCCCGTTTTGCTGACGTGGGCCATATAGCGCAACCCTAGGCCTACGGGCGTCGGGAAGTCGATCTGGAATCCTTCGATGGGCTTGTTTTTGTCGTCCGTACCGGCCAACTCGTCCGGGTCCACGGTCATATCGCCGATGTCGTGGACGTGCACCAGCACTTTGAATCGGGGTGTGAGCTTGACGACGATGGCATAAAGGCTCTGCGTTGCGCCGCGCGTGCCGCACAACGCGCCGTTCGAGCACCAGGCGGTTTCGCTGCCGTCCTTTCTGTACGCCTTGTACAAGACGTTGTATCGGCCGGCGTCGTCGCCAGTCAATTCAATTGCAAAGCCTTCCAAGGCGGCGTTTGCGGTTCGGCTGCCGATAAATACGCCGTCCTTGACCCAGTCCGTATCGCCGCTGCCGGCGAAATGCGCCATGTAACGCAGCCCGAAACGGGCCGATTGGGAGAGCGTGATCTGAAAGCCATCGACGGTCTTGTTCTTGTCGCGTGCGCCGGCATACTCGTCCGGGCCGACGGTGATGTCCCCGATGCCTTCGACATAGACGAGCACTGCGAATTTAGGTGTGGTCATTTTTATATCTCATGGGCGTGCGCGCCCGTTGCCGCGAGCATCAGCCATGACACGCGGCGGCGCGGGCGTCGGATTGAATTGACAACAGGGGGTTAAGGCGTGACGTGACGGCCCCGTTTCCGTACCTTTTGTTTGGGCGAAGTATATTCAGGGGAACAGGTTCATTTCTGTAGCGCAAATGTGCTACACGGATAGATCGGTCCCCATTACACTTCGCCCCAAATGCCATCCACGCTTTCCGATTCCGTGTCAGTCACGATCCGCGTCGCAGTCGTCGAAGACGACGCGGGGTTTTGCGACGACCTGCGAAAGATCATCGAGGCTGTGCCGGATTTTCGGCTCGTCGGTATGGCGGGGACGAAGGCCGACGCATTGGCCTTGCTGCGCGGGCCGTCGGCCGACGTCTTGCTGGTCGATCTCGGATTGCCGGATGGCTCGGGCATCGATGTCATCGGCGCGGCGGTTCGCGCGTGGCCGGACTGCAACATCATGGTCAGTACGCATTTTGGCGACGAGTCGCATGTCATGCGCTCGATCGAGGCCGGCGCCGCGGGCTATTTGCTGAAGGACGGCTCACCCGCTCGCATTGCGGACGAGATTCGCAGCGTTGCAAGCGGTGGCAGCCCCATCAGCCCGATCATCGCTCGGCAAATCTTGTTACGGTTGCAGCAGGGCGATTCGGCTTCTGCGCCGCGAGGGCCTTCGCCGTTGTCGGCACGAGAAGCGGAAGTCTTGGATTTGATCGTCAAGGGCTTCACGACACAGGAAATCGCCAAGCTGATGGCGCTGTCGCACTTCACGGTCCGCAGCTTCGTGCGGCGCATCTACAGCAAGTTGAAGGTCACCTCCAAGGCGGAAGCCATTTATGAAGCTAGAGCGCTCGGGCTGTCGCGCGAGTGACGAACGTTCGTCTGCGTTGCGCGGCGTTCGAATCGGGGATTGGCTGCGCAAGGCGCATAAGCGGGCGCGCCTCTCCGTGGGCGGTGCGGCTGTCGCCACCGGGGTCTTGTTGTTCGTGTCGATCGCATTGCTCGTCGGTGCGGGGTCGTGGTACATCGCTGGCGACGGCTCACGACGATCGAACGCGAGCCTGCATTTGACGCGGGCGGACTGGCTGACGACGACGGCCAATGGGATGACTGCTCCGCCGCGCGTCGTCGACAGCGATGCGTTGTCCGGCACCTGGCGTCACACCGTGTTGCCGCATGCGTTGCCCCCGGCGGCGGAGGTGAGTGCCGACTTCCTCGCGGGGCGCTCGCTCGCCGACACCACGACCATCGGCAGCGTGACTTGGATTCGCATCGCGACTCACGCGTCGCAGGTGCGGTCGGAACCGCTCGTGCTGTATATCAGCCGCGTCAAAACCGATGGCACCGTTGCGGTCTATGTCGACGGCGTACTCGCCTATCGCGCGCAGCGGCAGGGACCGTTGTGGAATAGCCTGTTCACGCCGCTATGGATCGAACTGGACAGCCCCGAAGGCGCGCCGCCGCCGCGCGAGATCCTGGTTCGACTCGAACATACGCGCGTGACCGGCGTGGGCCTCGCTTCGATATGGCTCGGCACGGCCGACGCTTTACGCGGGCGCTATTACGCGCGTCAATGGCTGCAGCGGGAATTGCCGGCCACGCTCAGCGCTGCTTTTCTGATGGTGGGTGTCTTTGCGTTGTTCGTATGGTTTCGACGCAGGCGAGAAACGGGCTATCTGTTGTTTTTCAATCTGGCGGCCACGTCGTTCGTCGCGCATATGCATTACTACGCGGGTTTGCCGATCACCGACGATTGGTTTGCATGGCTGACCCTCAACGGGCTTTTTTGGATGGTCGCGGTCGTCCATTTCTTTTTGCGCCAAACTCACGGGCGTTCCCTTCGTTGGCTGACCTGCGCTGTGGTAGGCGTGAGCGGTTCGATTTCCTTGCTGACCTTGCCTCCGGTTGCGCTATTGCCGGTGCTGCCGAATACGCCGGTCGTCGTGCCGCTGATTTATGCGGTCGCGATCGTCATGAGCGCCGTCGTGGCCGCCGTGGGCGTGACGGCCGGTTGGCGTCGCTCGTGGGAAGCCAGGCTCGTCGCCGCCGCCGTGGGGCTGTGCACGTTGCTCGGCATCTCCGATTGGGCGATGCACAACAATGTGGTGAGTCTGGAGGGATGGTTTCTCGGCGCGTACATGAATGCGGTGACCTTTGGTGGGTTCGGGCTGCTCATTTATCGGCGCTACGTCAATGCGATCGTCGCGGCCGAACAGCTCAACGTCAGCCTCGCCGAACGCCTTGCCGCGCGCGAGGCCGAACTCGAAGAGAGCCACCGGCTGCTGCGCGAAGCGGAGCGCAGGCGCACGATTAGCGATGAGCGTCGGCGGTTGATGCAGGACATGCACGACGGCTTGGGCTCGTCGCTGATCAGCGCGATTCGTTCGGTCGAGCGTGGCGATGCCAGTGGCCCTCGCGTCTCGCACATTCTGAAAAGCTGTCTGGACGATTTGAAGCTGACGATCGACTCGATGGAGCCGGTCGAGGCCGATTTGCTGGCGCTGCTGGCGACGCTGCGGTATCGCTTGGAGCCGCAGCTGGACGGTTCCGGCGTGGCGTTGCATTGGGACGTGCAAACGGTGCCTTCGCTGCCTTGGCTCGATCCATCCAGCGCGCTGCACATTCTGCGCATCGTCCAGGAGAGTATCGCCAACATTCTGGCGCATGCGCGCGCGAATGCGATTCGCGTGAGCACGTCGCTCGCGTCAGGCGGCGTGGCGGTCGTGGTCGAAGACGACGGTCAGGGCTTCGACGTGGAGCAAGCATTGAGCGCGGGGAAGGGGCGCGGCCTGCGCAACCAGCAACGCCGCGCGCGTGCGATCGAGGCTGACGTGAGTTGGACTGCGGGGCCGCAAGGGACGCGGTTTACGCTTTGGCTTCCGTTGCAGCGGGAGACTGGGGGGGCGATGACTAGGTGACGCCGCGGGAGCGGTACTTTATTTGCGTACGACTGTCCCTCGCACCCGAACGTCACTGATAGAACTGCGCTTGCGCCTGAAACATACGAGCATACTTACCGTCTGCTTCGATGAGCGCATCGTGCGAACCGCTTTCTACGATGCGCCCGTCTTCCAGCACGACGATGCGATCGACGAAGCGCGTGAGCGAGAGGCGGTGGCTGACAATGAGCGCCATTTTGCCGACCGCCGTCCGTAAGAGCAGGTGCATCATTTCGGCTTCCGATTCGGGATCGAGCGCGGAGGTGGGCTCGTCGAAGAGCGGTAGGTCCGCTTCAACGGCATGCGCGAGCGCGCGTGCGATGGCAAGCCGCTGCCACTGGCCTCCTGAGAGATCGGTGCCGCCTTGCGCTTCCATCGTCAGTGGTAGGTCCGGCTGCAGTGCCAGGTGCGGTAGTCCACCGGTTATCAGCGCATCGCGAGTGCGCGGTTCATCTCCATCGCATGCAGCCAGGTTATCGCGCGCTCAGCGGAAAGGGGGCGAAATCTTGAAACAGGGCGACGATGCGAGGCTGGCGATTCAGTCCTCGCCATTCGACTTTGCCTGCGGTCGGCGCGTACAAGCCCGCGAGCAGTTTCATGAGACTCGACTTGCCCGCCCCATTGTCGCCAACGAGTGCAACGGTTTCCCCTGCACGAATGCATAGATCGATACCGCGTAAAGCAGACTTCGCCGCATCGCGATAGTAAAAAGTGACTGCCGAAAGGTTTATGCCTGCCGCGCCCGGCGACGCGTCGTTCGCTTGCTCGCCTATCCGCTGGCGGTGCATGGTTTGATGGGAAGCGTTCTCGGCAAGCAGTTTCCGGTAGGGCCGAACGTTGTAGCAAACGCCGATCAGATCGCCGATGTTGTAGACAATTGCCGCAAGGCCGTCGCGTAGCTGAACGAGAGCTCCGAGGAAAATGGCGAGATCGGCAATTCCGAAACGTCCGTCGTAGTAGCCTGTCCCGGTTGCATACAGAGGTAGGCCCAGACAAATCCCCGCGAAGAGCGACGCGAGCGTCAGCTTCATGGCGCTACGAATACGGACACGTTTAGCGGTATCCAAATATGCCCCATACCGCCGACGCCAGCGGCCGAGCAATGGCGCCGACATATCATGCGTGCGCAAGTCTTTGGCGAATTCAGGCTGCGTCAACACGCGTTCAAGATGGGCGGCGCGAACACCGTGTTCGGCGCGAATAGCATCGACGATCCATTCGCGCATCCGCAAGTCAACAACGCTTCCTGAAAAACACGACGCGCTCCGTCTCCTCGAAGCCGAGCGCGCGATGTAACGCATGCGCATCGGCATTGTCGATGGCGCTATCGGAAGCGAATTCCGAACATCCATACGTTCGAGCCCATTCCTGAATCGATGTACACAACGCGCGCGCAATGCCTCGACGACGCATCGCGGGGACGACGTAGATGCCTTCAAGAAACGACACTGGCGACGTATCGCAGCCGTTGACATAGTCATGACGGATAGCGGCCTCGGCGAAGCCAAACGCTTCGCCTGCTGGCGACACTGCGATAACCGTCGCGAAACGATGCGGTTCGGCAAGTAGTTGCTCAGCCTCACGCGCGTGATCATCTGCACTCGTGCTTGCCCAGAGCCTATGCCGCAGCGAACACCACGATGAGACATCTGTCTGCGCAACGGCCCGGACAGTGAACGAAGGTGGAGACATTAAGGGCCCTCATGCGGATGGAATGAGACCGTCGAGACGGCAGACTGAAGCCCGAGGCAGGCTCAAGCCCCGATGCCTTCCGCCTCGGGCCAAAGTCGAGGAAACAGCCACCGAAAAAGAGACAGCGGTATCGCGAGTTCAACCGGGCCACGAGGGCTGTGCGAAACCAAAATGCCAGCCTTGAGAAGATCGGCAAGGACTCGATCGGCCGTACGCGCGGCAAGCCCTGTCATTGCCTTGAAACGTGTCCGCTCCATCGCATCCACCGTCGCGAGGTAGGCCAGCGGTATCGCCGCATCCGCGCGCAGATGCTTGCCTTTCTCGTCTTGGCTAAGCGCAGCCAACATTTGCGCTAGACGCAGCTCGAAAGCGTGAAGATCGAGCATGCCGCCCATGAACCGAATTTGATCGAGGCAGGTTCCCAGGAAGTATTCGATAAACTCCACGAGGCCGCCCTCGGTCAAGTTGCCTCGCCCATCCAAGTCGCCCCGGCGCGGCTGATCCGCGGCAATCAGGTGCTCGTAGTACTGCGTTTGAGATCGCGCGAGCCCGCGCATGGGCGACCATAGCCCGTGCGTCAGCCCGAGCGCCGAAAGTCCGATATGCGTGTGTAGCCTCGCGGTACGACCGTTGCCGTCGAGAAACGGGTGGATCCACGCGAGCCGATGGTGGGCCGCCGCGAGTGCGATGACGGCGGTCTCCCCACTTCGGGCATACCGGTAGCCGGCCTGCCATGCCTGCATAAAGGCGGGAATGTCCGCGGGACCCGGTGGCACATGGCGCCCTACGCGAACGCCGTGCGTGCGCCAGGCTTCGGGCGTCACCGCGGCCGCGTCGCCATTGTCGCCCTCTTGAGCGAGATCCTCAGGCTGAAGTTGAGCGTGCAAGTGCCGGTGAATGTCGCTCACCGTTTCGGGTGCGAAGAAGGCCTCGGAATCGAATGACGTCCAGACGGTCTCGCTCCAGCGCTCCGTTTCGATGTGCGCGACGGCGACGCGTTGGCGGCGTGCTTCGTCAGGGCTGCCGGAGAAGTCCCGCCGCATGGCCCGTTGAATGAGGAGCGGCTCGGTATGTTGGCCTTCGATCTTATTCGTGTAATACGAATTCATCGGACGCAGTGCGTCGCGCAGCAAAGCGCGCAGCCGCGGCATGCCATGTGCCGCAAGGTCGCCGGCGCCGCGAATAACGTCAGCTGCGAGCAGGCGTAGAGCGTCCAGCTTGTGCTCGCCCGGCAACATCGGAGTCATCTGATGCGGACTGCTATAAGGGAAGGAACCGGCGGTTTCAGTCACGGACGGAAGCGGCTCGGGAGGCGTCGTGGCGCGTCCGTTGGCGACTATTTTTGCAAGAGATGGGGCCGATTCTACCGCAAAAAATGTTTATTTTTCAATGATATATGAGTCATCGTCTGAAAACGTGGCGACTAGTTTGGCGACTATTTTGGCGCTTATGCCCGATGGTGGGAAGGACTGTACGAATCGGCGGCGGGGGCGCGGCCCAACGGCCGACCCGCCGCTGAACCTGCACCTGCGACGCTTCATCGGATCGGATCGCGCCGTTTGGCGCGACGCGTCCGACTCACTACTTGCCCGCATTAGCCGCATTGACCGCGTTCCCGTCGTACCCCGGCGGCGCCGCCGCCTTGTCCGGTTCGGCTCGCGTCCGATACGGCAGTGTTGCCGCGTCGGGCGTCGTCGTCGTATTGTCGATCACGCGCTCGACATCCGCCGTCTTCCCCAACTCGAACAAGAATTTGTCCTTATCGAAGTCGGGCGCCACGCATCCTTCCACATAGATGAAGCGCCGCTGCAACATCAGCCACAACGACGTATGGTCGCGCCAGTGGGTCGTATAGCTGATATTCGCCAGCCGCCGCTGCACCGCTTCGGAAATCTCCTTGTCGTAGTAATAGCTGTTCGATAGCCGGCAGCGCCCCTCGATCCAGCAGCTGTTGCCGCGCTCGATGCGGTAATGGCTTTCCTCGTTGAATTCCTCTTTCGTCTGGAACGGCCCGAGAGGAACGGGACAGTTGGCGACCGCGCTCGATATTTGAAAGAACGGGTCGTTACCGAAGTTCGATCGGTCGGCGCTGTCGGCCAGCGCTGTGTGGCTGGCCAGGGCGATCGCGATCGACCATGCGGTCCCGCACATCAGGCGCTTCACTTGCATCGCTCTTTTTGCGCTCATCTTGCTATGGGTCCTCGTTAGATTTCGGATTTCAGATCTTCAATTCCAGATTCTCGTCACGCATGCGTGCGAGACGCGCGGGGGAAAGCGCCGCTTCGCAAAACGCGTCGCCGCCGTTCGAGCATAGGTCGCCCGGCAGCTTACCGCCAGTGACGAGCGCGGCAACCGCGCGGCCCACCGCCGGCGCCGTTTGAATGCCGAACCCGCCCAGCGCAGCGGCCCAAAAGAATCCGGGCGCGTCCGGCGCTTCGCCCAGCACGGGCGTTTCGTCGGCCACCACGCTGCGCAGGCCCGCCCACTTGTGGCTTACTCGGCCCACTCGCCATGTGGTTACCGACTCAAGGCGATCGATGGCCGTTGCGACATCGAGTTCCTCGGGCTGGGCGTCGCAGGGCGTACTGGGCGTTTCGTCGGAAGGGCTCACCATCAGCTTGCCGCTTTCGGGTTTGAAATAAAACGAATCGACGACGTTCGTCACCATCGGCCAGCTCGATGCGACCTCGCGGTTGGGAGCATGGGCGGCGGCTTCGACAAGTGCAAGGGTACGTCGCTTCGGCACGAGCCCGATCGGCGCGGCCCCGGCGAGCTTCGCCAATTCATCGGCCCATGCGCCCGCCGCATTGACGATACGGCGGGCAAGGTATTGCTCGCCGTCGCCCGTCGTCACGCGCCAACCCCCGGCCTCGCATTGCAATGCGTTGACGCGCTGCCCGACAATCGTCTTTCCGCCGCGCGCGCGCACGCCGCGCAGGAAGCCTTGATGCAGTGCGTCGACATCGATGTCCCTGACCGAGGGGCGCGCGATCGCGCAGACATAGTCATGCAGCGCGAGGATCGGGCACATCGCCCGCGCATCGTCGAGCGAAATTTCGTACGCCGCGATCCGCGCGTCGCGCCCGGAATCGAGCGCTTCGTCAAAGCGGCCCGTCTCCATGTCATCCGCGCTGGCCAACGCGATTACGCCGCGCGGCGACAGCAGCGGCTCGGCTGTGAAGCCCGCCGGTGGTGTATCGAAGAAGGCACGGCTCGCCGCGGTCAGCAAGCGGACCGGCCGGTTGCCGAAGTACTCCGAAAACAAGGCGGCCGAACGCCCTGTGGTGTGATACCCGTAGGCGTCTTCGCCTTCGAGTAAGACGACGCTCGCATGCTCCGCCAAAAAATAGGCACAGGCGGCGCCCGCGATGCCGCCTCCCACCACGACGACCTCGACGTTCAAATCAATCCCTCGGCGCGTAGATAATCGATCACGGCATCGGCCGATGCGTCGGCGGTGAGGCGTGTCGTATCGATGCGTATTTCTGGAGCCTCGGGCGCTTCATAACGTGAATCGATGCCCGTAAACTGTTTGATCGCGCCGCTGCGCGCTTGCCGATAGAGTCCTTTCGGATCGCGCGCTTGCGCTACATCGATAGGCGTATCGACGTGAATCTCGACGAATTCGTGTTCGCCGAAGAGCTGCCGCGCGGCGAGCCGCACGTCGCGGAACGGCGAGATGAAGGTGACGAGCACGATGAGCCCCGCATCCACCATGAGCCGCGCCACCTCGCTCGCGCGCCGCACGTTCTCGCGGCGATCGGCGTCGGAAAAACCGAGATCCCGGTTGAGCCGATGGCGCAGGTTGTCGCCGTCGAGTACGAACGCATGGCGACCGTGTTCGAAGAGCCGCTCATCGACGAGATTGGCGATCGTCGATTTGCCAGCGCCGGAAATCCCGGTGAACCAGAGTACGAAGGGCCGTTGTTTCTTTTGCGCGGCGCGCGCCGCTTGATTGATCGTGACTTCTTGCCAGACGACGTGGGTTCCGCTCATGGCGAATCCTTCCTTGTGTGTCGACGCGGGTTCAAGATTGCGAGGCGGTCGCGGCTCTGCGCGGCGCCCATAGCGAGAGGACGAGCGCCGCCGAGGCGAGCGCCGGTGCAAGCATGACGACGTAGATCGCCGAATAGCCGAGCCGGTTGGCGATGAGTCCGGCCACCACACCGCCGGCGGCCACGCCCAAATCCCAGAACGACGTAAACATGCCGAGGGCCGCGCCGTGTTGCGATGCATCGGTTGCGCGGATCACGGCAAGGGCGAGCGAGGGGTACAGCAACGACAAACCCATGCCCATCGCGAAGCCGCCCGCCACGGCAACCGCGAGGTTCGGCGCGATGCCGACGAGCGCGAGCCCGAGCGCCTCGACGAGCGCGGCGCCGAATGCGACGCGATAGGGGCCTAGCTTGTCGGGCCAATGGCCGAGAAAGAGCCGCGAGCCGACATAAGCGAAGCCGAACACGTTGAACGCGAGAATGCCGTTGCTGACGCCTTTCTTCGCCATGTAAAGCGCGACGAACGAGGCGAGCGCCGCGTATCCCATCGACGCGAGCGCGAGCGCGACGCCGGGCACCATGGCCGTGCTCGGAAAGAGCGCGGACTTCTTCGTCGAATTCGATCGGGCCGGCGCGGCCTTGGTCGCGATCAGCAGCAGACCGAGGAGCGCCGCGGCGGCGCAGACGGTCCACACGAGCCCGAATCCGACCGCTTTCGAGAGCGCGGCGCCCGCGAGCGCACCCAACGTCAAGCCGGTCCACATGCTCACGCCATACAAGCCGACGATCTTGCCGCGCCGCTCAGGCGGCGCAATGGCGACGAGCCAAGTCGCGCCCGCCGTGAACACGGCGCCCTCGCCGATGCCGTGCAGCACCCGTACGGCGATCAACGCAGGGACGCCGGCGGCAAGCGCGTAGGCGGCGCCCGCAAGCGCGCAAAGCAGCGCACCCGCGAGCATCAGCACCTTGTGCCCGATGCGATCGGACAGGCGTCCGGCCACCGGCCGCGTCAGCACGACCGCGACGGCGATCGCCGCGATCACCGTGCCGACTTCGACATCGCTGCCCCCCAGCACGCCCTTCACGTAGAAGGGCAGGGCGCCGAGCGTCGCGCCGATCCCGAAGTGGCAGCAAAACAGGCCGAGAAACAGCGGCATATACGGCCGATAGAACCGCAGCCCCGTGTTCGTGGCCGCGCTCGCGCCGTTGTTCGATGCTCCTTCCGCGATCCTATTCAACGTTGCCTCCTATTTCCTTGCGCCGTCTTCGGCCGTGTTCGATGCCCGCGGGAAGCGCTCGCGCGAGCGCGAGCGCAAAAGCTCAGCCCGGCATGGCATGGAAGAAGTGCGTCGGCAGATGCACGGCCAGCCCTTCGTAGATTTCCGCGCAGACGGCGAGCCCTTCCGAGGCGAACGTGCCTTCGGGCGGCGTGCCCACCCGGATCACCGACTTGCCCCGATGCAACAAGCGCGCGGCCACGGCGAAATCGCCGACGAGGGCGCACCCCGGCGCGACCATCCGCGTACGCACGATCACCGTGCCGTTCGCTTTCAGATCGGCCAGCAGGCCGCCGTTGGCCATCATCTTGTGATAGTAATCCACCGGGTTGACGATCATGGCGTGGGCCGTCGCACCGTTCTGCTCGATCTCGTTGCAAGCGGCCATGACGCCTTCGACATAGCTGCCCGCATAGCGCAGCTTTGTCACGCCCTCGCAATTCAAGAGACCGTGCGGCCCGAGCGTGAGCGCCTGGTTCTCGGCCGTGGCGAGGCGCACCAGCAGGCGATAGTCGATGAACTCGGCAATCGCACGCTCGTCGCCGAACAGCGCTTGCGGGATTTGCACCCACGCGTTGATGGGCCGCACGCTCGCCTCGCTCGTGCCGAAGCGGAACGTGGCTTCCTGGCGCAGGCCGCCTTCGAAAATACCGCTTGCCTCGTCCTTGGGCGGCCGGCTTTCAGACCAGAAGCGGCTCGTCGGTTCCTCGATGAGCCGCTTCTTGAACAGCTGGCTCACCATCAGCCGAGGCCGGTCTTGCGTGGGCTTGAACGCTTCCGTGATCGTGTAGTCGAAATGGACTTCCGTTTTCGCGCCCTGCTCCATGAAGGCTTTGGCGAAGACTTCTCCGGAAGAGCGGTCGGGGTGCGCGGCGGCGCGGAGGGTGTCGGACATGAAAAGGCCTCGCTATGCAAAGAAACGAAGAAGAAGAACGAAACGAAGACGGCTCGTGCGATCAACGAACGGCATGACGAATCAGCTTTTCGTAGAACGGCAGGTGATAGTCGAAGTACTGCTTGAGGATCGGATGGTTGTCGGCCGTCGCGTCGTACTCGCGGCTCGGCGCGGAAAACCCCGAGCTTTGCGCGACCGCCGCATGCCACTGTTTCGTGCGCTGCCATTCGGGGCGGTCCTCGGGCGCCCAGGTCAGCGCATGTTCGAGGAACGGCAGACCGACTTGCTCGCACCAGCGGCTAATTACCTCGCGCGGGCTCGACAGCAGACGCTCGGCGTCGATGACGATGGGTTGCCGGCGCTCTAGGCCGCGCACGAGTTCGAAAATTTCGAAAAGATGCTCGTAGCCGACCTCAGGGCAGGTGATCGTCGGCTTCATGTGGTAAAGCGAGGCGATGGTTCGATGCGGCTCGCGCACGATGAACGTGTGTTCGAAATCGGCGATCTCCTCGGGATGATCGAAGAGGTAGTCGTACCGATGCTCGACGGTGTCCTTGAAGAACACGGTGCGCGTACGCGCAAGCTCGCGCATGTGCTGAAACAGCGCGGCCTCGGAATCGACTTCCACCGTGCCGCCGGCGCCGTCGGGCACACTCACGCGGCCTTCGTCGATGAGCGTGACGAGCGGTTCGTGAATGACGGTCACATCGCCCCGTTCGATCACCATGCGCAGGAATGCCGTCGACATCGCCCGCTGGTGCGCCCACATCGCAATGATCTTGTTCAACGTCGTCCCCTTGCTTATTGCGACCAGGCGGTCGGCTTGCGGTCCCAGCGGTGATTGCGCAGCTCTTCGACGAGTTCGCGCGGCAAGGGCGGCGCATCGCTAACGGCCATGTTGGCGTGCACGTGGGCCATCTTGCGCATCCCCGGAATGACCGTCGAGACGGCAGGGTGATCGAGGATGAAGCGCAGCGCGAGTTCGGGCAGCGTGGAACCGGCGGGCACGATGCGCTTGAGCGCGTCGGCGCGCTCGACGGTCGGCCCGAGGTTTTCCGGCCCGAAGTACGTGCTGCGCCAGTCTTCCGAGGGGAACGTCGTCGCCTTCGTCAGCGTGGCGGTGAGGCCGCCTTCGTCGAACGGCACGCGCGCGATGATGCCGATGTCCTTCTCTTGCGCGACGCGAAAGAGCTCGTCCTCCGGCGCTTGGTCGAAGATGTTGTAGATGACTTGAATGACGTCGATGAGGCCTGTCTCGATCGCCTTCAGGCAGTTCGAGGGCTCCCAGCGATTCACGCTGATCCCGATGCCGTCGATCAGCCCCTGCGAGCGCAGGCTGCTCATCGTGCGCTGCCATGTTTCGTCTTCGGCCCAGCGGTCTTCCCAAACATGAAATTGCATCAGGTCGATCTTGGCGACGCCGAGATTCTCGAGGCTTCGCTCGGTGTATTCGCGAATGTGATCGGCGGGAAAGACATCTTCGAGCCGATCGCTCGGGCGCGGCGGCCATTCGCGGTTCTTGGGCGGGATCTTCGTCGCGACATAGAGACGCTTGTCCGAATGAGCGCGCAGCAACTCACCGAGCATGCGTTCGCTGACGCCGCGGCCGTACACCCATGCCGTATCGAAGAAGTTGCAGCCGGCCTCGACGGCGGCGTTCAGGCAAAGCGGCGCGGTGTCGTAGTCGGCCCCCGTGAAATTGCCGGGGCCGCCGGCGATGCCCCACATGCCGTAGCCGATCTCGCTGATTTCCCAGCCGAGGCGTCCCATTCTCCGGTAGTGCATACATGCTCCTTCGTCATTGAAGACTAGTGCTGCTCGACAAAACAAACGCTGTTCAACCCGCTCGCGAAAGGTGACGGCCGTATGCAACGATCGCATCGACGAGATCGACCTCGGCGATGGCATGCACGCGCTCGAGCGCTGCGCATTGCGTGCGGGCAAAGAGCGCCGGGTTGTTCGTCAGAACGTTCGCGAACGCCCTCGCTAAGGCAGCTTCGTCGCGGCGCTCGCGCGGCAGCAGATTGCGCAGATAGTTCAGCTCGCGCGGGCCGCCTTGCGCGATGCGCGCGTCCAACGCGCCTAGCCATTGCTCGCAGCTCAGCGTCTCGAGTTCGATGCCCGCTTGCCCGAGCGCGCCCGCGAAGCAGACGCTTTGCGGATGGAACACGTGGTAGGTCCGGTTCCAGGCGTCCGTATCGAACATCGCCGAGACGACGCGCGTCGCGACGTAATCGACCGGCGACCAATCCGAACGAATTTCCGCGGCCGGCCTCGCCTGGAGCAACGCGAACGCCGTCATCAGGAAGTGCGTTAGCGCCCTGCCGTTCGGCAGTCCCTCGCGCGCGGCGGGCATGACTTCGCCGAGCCGAAATACGGTGACGGGCGCACCTTCCCGGCGTGCATCGAGCAGCATGCGCTCGGCCACCCATTTGGAGCGGCTGTAACCCGACTTGGGGCGCGCCGCCAGCTCGGGATCGAATGCTTCCTCGAGCGGCGAGCCGTGGCGTTCGGCTTGCGCCTCGAGGGCGCCTAGCGTCGAGATGAAGAAGAACGGCTTCGCGGGCCCCGCGCAAGCCAGACGCAGCAGCGATTGCGTCGCCAGCACATTCGCCGCGCGGTGCGCTCGGTAGTCGTAGACGAAGTTGACGAGGGCGCCGCAGTGAAGAATGGTGTCGCAGCGCGAAGCCAGTTTGTCGTAGTCGCTGACGTGAAGGCCCAGCCCCGGCGCGGCGAGGTCGCCTTTCACGGCATGCAGGCGGCCGGCGTACCGATCGCTCCAAAGACGCTTGCGTTCGAACACGTCGACGAGCGCGCGCTGAGCGTCGCCTTCCGCCCGCATCAGCACGTAAATTTCCAAATCGTCGCGCCGGTCCAGCAGTGCCTTGGCAAGATAACTGCCGACGAAGCCCGTGCCGCCCGTAAGCAGCACGGCACGGGGCGCCGCGCCCGCGAGTGAGCGTTCGGACAGCGCACGGCTCGCATGCCAAGCCGAACCGAAGAGTTCGGCGGACGCGGTGCGAACATAGCGCGCGTCGCGCTCGATCGCCGCCTCTTCGGTTTCGCCGGACTCGTTGCCCGCCAGCAGGCTCTCGATTCGCGTGGCCGCCTTCGCCGCCGATGCGTGCGCGAGAAAGTCGTGAATGGGCAAGCGTACCGAGAAGAGCCGCTCGAGTTCCAGCGTGACGGCGAGCGCTTGCAGCGAATCGCCGCCGGCTTCAAAGAAATCGTCGTGCGCATCGAGTCCAGGCTGCGCGAGCAGCTTGCGCAACACGGCCACTACGCGCTCGGTCACACTGTCGCTCGACGCAGGCGCCGTGCGCGCGTGGGTCTCGTCTTGCTCGGCGAGATACGCGTCGAGTTGCGCCTGCAGTTTTCTGCGATCCACTTTGCCGTTATCGGTGACCGGCATCGACGCGAGCACGAAATAGTGGCGCGGCAGGCTGGCGCGCGGCAGCACGCCGCGCAGATGTCGCTCGAGCGTCGCGCGATCGAGTTCGCGCTCGCCTGCCGCGAACAGCGCGATCGTCTTCGCGCCGGCGTGGGTGGCCACGAGCGCCTTGGCATGATGAACTTGCGGGCAGCGCTCGGCGGCGGCCTCGACCTCGCCCAGTTCGATTCGCACTCCGCCCACCTTCACTTGGAAATCCTTGCGGCCGACGAAGCGCAGATTGCCGCGGCTGTCGAAATAGCCGAGGTCGCCCGTGCGATAAAGGCGGCTGCCCGGAATCGTCGGGAACGGGTTCTCGACGAAGGCGCGGGAGGTGATCTCGGGTTGCTTGACATAGCCCGCACCCACGCAGATCCCGCCGACGAGGATTTCCCCGCTGGCGCCGAGCGGCAGCGGCCGCAGCGCGTCGTCGACGATCACGACATAGCAGTTGTCGATCGGCCGGCCGATCGGAATCGCCATGCCGTCGGCCGCTTCGACAGGATGAAACACCATGCCGATGGATGTTTCGGTCGGGCCGTAGGCATTTGTGATCCGCAACCGAGGCAGCAGTGCGCGCAGCTTGTGCACCATCGGCGGCGTGATTTCCTCGCCGCCCACGATCAGTTCCGTCAGCGTGGCGAGCTTCGCGCCGACAGCGGGATCGCGCTCGGCTAGCGCCACGATCTGGTTGAACACGCTCGGCACGAAGTCCGTCATCGTGATGCGGTGCCGCGCGATCGTGTCGATCGTCGCTTCGAGATCGAGGAAGGCGCCTTGCTTGGGGATCGCCACGTGCGCGCCGAGCGACAGCGGCCAAAACAGCTGCCACACCGACGAATCGAACGTGTGGCGGCTGTTCTGCAAGATGCGTCGCTCGCCCTCGTCACGGTTGAAGTAGCGCGACATGAAGTGAAAGCGATTCGCGAGCCCGCCGTGAAGATTGAGTGCGCACTTGGCCTTGCCCGTCGTGCCCGAGGTGAAGATGCCGTAGATCGCATCGTCCGGACCGACGTCCACGCACGGCCCGGTCGGCTCCGGCGTCAGCGCGTCGATATCGATTGCGGCGGCGCAACGACGGAAGGCGGCAGGCAGCTCGTGCTCCCCGGAGCAGACCACCACCTCGCTATCCAGCACCTCGAGCGCCTGCAGCAAACGTTCGTCCGGCCAGGCGTGATCGAGCGGAACGAACGCGGCGCCGAGCTTCATGAGCGCTTGGTAGGCCACGGGCATTTCCAGGCTGTTGACGAGCAGGACGGGGACGATCGCGCCTTTGCCCACGCCGCGCGCCGCGAGCTGCGCGGCATAGGCATTGGCCAAGCCGTCGAACTCGCGATAGCTGAGCGCGCGCTCCTCGAACGAGAACGCGACGCGATCCGGATGGCGCAGGGCATTGCGCTCGATCATCCGCGGAATGGCGCACCAAGGCCCGTAGTCATGGGCGCTGCCGGCCAATTCGCCCAGCACCATTTGGCGCGACGATGGCCCGAGACCGCGCGCTTGCCCCGCAGCGGTGTCCGGATCGGTCAGCAACGCGTGGAAGATTTCCGCATAGAGCTCGGCGACGGCGTCACAGGCTTGCGCCCAAGTGTCGTCTTCTGCGCAGACGGCGATGACCGAGAGCATCTCGTCGCCGAGCCGACAAAGAATGCGCATGGCCGCGGAGCCGGCATTGAGTTCGACGGGCCGATCGATCAAGTCGATTTGCAACGCGCGGGCGCAGGGTTCGGCCGCGCGCGTGGCGTCGAGCACCGAGAGTGCTTGGGCAACGGGCAGGCGACTCATGGCGTCGTCGGGCCATTGCGTCCAATGCGCGACCTCCGAACGGGCGGCGCTTTCCGCGACCGAGTGGGCGAAAGGGGAGCCCACGGCGCCGCGTAAATGCCGGCTATCGACGTTGATCGGCAAATAGCGGCCCAATCGCGCACTCGTTTCGATCGCGGCTAATGCAGCGATCAAAATAAGGGAATCGCGTTCCACTACCCGATCGACCCGTCGCATCGATCTGGCGTAATGACCCAGCATTTGTACGGAGGATGCAATTACCGCTTCGTGAGCGGAAATGGAAACATTTACATCCTCGTTCTCTACAGGTAAAAAGTGCGCTTTGGCCATTTTTATGTTGGCGACGCAAAAGAGTGACGCAACTGATTAACGCGATCTTTATGGCCCTTGTGGGTGCCAATCGATCGCGGCCTCGAGACGTGCCAATACCTTCGACGCCCCGATCGAATCCGGAGGTCGAATCTTTCCACTGCGAGACTGCTCTTTCATGTCAGGGGCGTGTCAACGCCGCATTGCTTCATCCGGCCCAGGTATGAAGCTTACGTACTGCACCTTTTCGAACCGCTAGGGCGTCCTTTTATTTAATGTGCATAGGAATGGCTGGGCGGATTGGATCATGCCATTTTTTATTTGGCAATAGTGCAGCTTAGTAACAGCGGATGCTGGCTTGGCTTGCCGCCCTGCCGATGCACCTGAAACGCAGCGGTTTCGATATCCCGAAGCCACGAGTTGTCGTAGTGACGGGCTCGCGAGCCGATGGCTGAAAGCGGTGACGAACTTTGAAATCGGTTACGACCTCGTGGTTCTAAATACGCCCGCGCGAATCGAAGCGTCTCGGCGAAAAAAGTCAGCAACCGCTTCAAAAATCCGAACATGAGATCGGCCTATGCGAACGTTCGTTCATTGAGCGATTAAAGAAGTGCAAGCCGGAAGCTTTCTTGCGCGCGTTCTCGCGACGGCCCGTGTCGATTGTTGTTGCCCGCACAACACTGTGCGCTCGCGCCAATGGCTACCGCCGATCGAGCGCCCCGCCTACGATTCGTCCCGACGTACCCGCCATTGCGATGTTCGACACGCATCGCTTCCAATCCGAGGGCCGCCCCATGAAAGAACAAGACATCCGAGAAAACGCGTTTGCGATGCCGGTACTCAATCCGGCGTATCCACGTCCGCCGTTTCGCTTCATGCATCGCGAGTACTTCATCATTTCGTACGAAAGCGACATGGCTGCCGTCAGGGCCGTCGTGCCCGAGCCGCTCACGGTGGACAAGGCGATCGTTCACTACGAGTTCATTCGCATGCCGGACTCGTCGGGCTTCGGCGACTACACCGAGAGCGGCCAAGTCATCTCGGTCCTCGACGAAGACGGCAATCGCGCCAACTTCACACACGCCATGTATTTGGACGATGAAGGCCCCATCGCCGGCGGCCGCGAGATCTGGGGCTTTCCGAAGAAGCTCGCTTCTCCGAAGCTCTGCATCGACGGCAAGGACACGCTGCTCGGCACGCTCGATTACGGCAGCCAGCGTATCGCCACCGGAACGATGGGCTACAAGTATCGCGAGATCGATACGGCGGCCGAGCGCGGCAAGCTCGCCGATACGCCCAACTATCTGCTCAAGGTCATTCCGCACGTCGACGGCACGACGCGCGTGTGCGAACTCGTGCGCTTCTATTTGCGCGACGTCGACGTCATCGGCGCGTGGGAAGGGCCCGCGGCGCTCGAACTGCACCCGCATGCGCTGGCATCGGTGGCCGATCTGCCCGTGCGCAGGATCGTCGGCGCGCGTCACATCGTCGCGAATCTGACGCTCGACGTGGGCGAGGTGGCCTATGACTATCTCGCGCCCGCCGAACCCGTGAAGCTCGCGGTGAACCAGTAAATAGCTCCACGTCACCCCTCATTACCTCTTAAAGGAGGACGTATGTCACTCAAAGACAGTGTTGCGCTCGTGACGGGCGCGGCAAGCGGTATCGGAGAACAATGCGCGCGCAAGCTCGCGGCGGATGGCGCGACGGTCGTCATCGCGGATTTGAACATCGACAACGCGCGCAAGGTAGCCGAGAGCATCGCCGAACAGGGCGGCAAGGCGATGGCCGTTGCGATGGACGTGACGAGCGAAGAAGCGGTCGAAGCCGGCGTGGCCGAAACGGTGAGCCGCCTGGGCAGTCTCGATGTGCTCGTGTCGAATGCCGGCATTCAAATCGTCAACCGGATCGAAGACTACGCGTTCGCCGATTGGAAAAAGATGCTGGCGATCCATCTCGACGGCGCGTTTTTGACGACCAAGGCTGCGATCAAGCATATGTACGCATCGGGCAAAGGCGGCGCCGTGATCTATATGGGATCGGTCCACTCGCACGAGGCGTCGCAACTCAAATCGGCGTATGTGACCGCCAAGCATGGCCTGCTCGGCCTCGCGCGCGTCGTGGCGAAAGAAGGCGGGCCGCGTCGCGTGCGCGCGAACGTCGTGTGTCCGGGCTTCGTTCGAACGCCGCTCGTCGATAAGCAAATTCCCGAGCAGGCGAAGGCGCTCGGCATCTCCGAGCAGCAAGTCGTGCGCGACGTGATGTTGAAGGACACCGTTGACGGCGAATTCACGTCGGTCGCCGATGTCGCCGACACCGTCGCATTCCTCGCCGGCTTCGAATCGAGCGCGCTGACAGGCCAGTCGATCGTGGTCAGTCACGGCTGGTTCATGCAATAAGGAGACGACCATGCAGACGAGTCAACGCAACAAGCTCGAACGGCCGAACCGCGTGACGCTTCCCGCTTATGACGAGATCGGACTCGTTCTGCAAGGCGGCGGGGCGTTAGGCGCCTATCAAGCCGGCGTCTACGAAGGCCTGGCGGAGGTCGGCGTCGAGCCTAGCCGAATATCGGGCATCTCCATCGGGGCATTGAACACCGCCATCATTGCCGGCAACGCGCCGGCTGACCGGGTCGAGGCATTGAGCGGGTTTTGGCGCACCATCAGTCAGCGTGCGGACCTATTCGCGCATCTGAGCGCGCGCCTTCCGGCATGGCCGGGCTTCGAGGACATGACGCGTCGCTGGTCGAGCGCGTGGGCCGCGACGCGCACGCTGTTCGAAGGTCAGCAGGGATTCTTTTCTCCGCGCATGCATGAGCCGTTCGCGGCTTTCGTCGGCAAGCGTCCCGACGAGGTGAGCTATTACGACACCGCCGCGCTGCGCGAGACATTGCTGAAATTCGCCGACTTCAATCGTATCAATGACGGCAACATTCGCGTGTCGGTCGGCGCCGTCAATGTCCGCACCGGCAACCTCGTCTACTTCGACAATTCGCTGATGCAGCTCGCCCCGGAACATTTCATCGCATCGGGCGCGCTGCCGCCGGGTTTCCCGGCGGTGGAAATCGACGGCGAATTCTATTGGGACGGCGGGCTCGTCTCGAACACGCCGCTGACCGAGATCGTCAGGGAGTGCCAGCATAAGGACACGCTCGTTTTTCAGGTCGATCTATGGAGTTCGAGAGGAAAGCTTCCGGGCAATTTTTTGGACGTGAGCGAGCGTACGAAGGACATTCAGTATTCAAGTCGAACCCGAGCCATTACCGCGTTCATGTCGCAGCACCAGAAGTATGGACAGATGATCCGGGCGCTGCTCGAGCATATCCCCGAAAAGACGCGGCTTGCACATCCGCTGCTTCGCGAGGCGCAAAAAACGGCAAACGGAAGCGCGGTTAACGTCGTGCACCTGATCTACAAGAACAAGACGTTCGAGGGGCATTACAAGGACTACGAATTCAGCGAAAGCACGATGCGCGAGCACTGGGCGAGCGGCTTGGACGATATTCGACGCTCGTTCGGCCACCCCGAGTGGTTCGAGATTCCCAGTCGCGACGTGGGCTTCGTCACGCGCGACGTCCATCGCTACAAGCCCGAGGAGGCCGAAGCCAAAGAGCCGGTAGAACAGGCTTCGCCGAAGACCGACGCTTCGCCGCAAGAGGAGATGTCGGCCGCGAAGTAGTGCCGCGAGTGAGTGCCGCGAAGTAGCGCTTTGCAGATCGAATCGAACAAGCACGAAGGAGCACCCGCATCATGTTGACCCATGAGTTGATCGCTAGGTACGCCGTTGCGGTCGTGTTCCTGAACGTGTTGGGGGCTTCGATCGGCCTGCCGTTGCCCGCGATGCCGACCTTGATCACGATCGGCGCGAGCATCGCCGTGGCGGCGGTCGGATTTTCCTCGGCCGCACTGCATTTCATGCTCCTTTTAGGCGCGGCCGTGTTAGGCGGCGTGATCGGAGACCTCGTTTGGTTCCAAGGCGGAAGGCGCTATGGCGAGCGCACGCTGCACACGGTCTGCAAGCTCTCGTTATCGCGGGACACCTGCGTGAAAAAGACGGAACGTTTCTTTGGACGCTGGGGCGTTCGCGTCTTGGTCGTGGCGCGATTCGTGCCTGGGCTGTCGCTCGTCGCAGTGCCGTTATGCGGGGCGATGGCGGTGAAATTGCTCGCCTTCATCGTGCACGATTGCTTGGGGGTGGCGCTGTGGTCGTTCGTCGGCTTGGCAGTAGGCGCGGTGTTCGCCTCGCAGATCGACGTGCTCTTTCAGCACGTCGCGCATCTGGGCTGGCAAGCATTCGGTGTGATCGGCGTGGCGCTTGCGTCGTACGTGCTATATCGGTATTGCCGGCGCATTCTGCTTGCGAAGGCCCTCGAAAAAGCGCGCATAAGCGTGAGCGAACTGCATGCATTGTTGGCGAGCCATCCGCGGCCGATCGTGTTCGACATTCGCTCACCCGAACGGCGGGCGCTCGATCCGTTTGTCATTCCGGGTGCGGTGCTGGCCGATGAAAGACAGCTGCAGGATGTCGTGCCGCGATACGGCGCGAATCGAACGCTGGTCATCTATTGCTCCTGCCCTAACGAGATCTCTGCGGCATGGATGGCCAATCGCTTGAGGCTGGCCGGCGTCAAGCTCGCGCTGCCGCTTGCGGGCGGTATCGATGCGTGGCGCTTGGCGGGTTTCGAACTCGATCCGATGCGAACCATCAACGACGCCGTGGCCGGCGAAGACGTGCGCAAGCTCGTCGCGCAGTGAGGCCGGCGATTTACGGGGGGCGTGCTTGCCCCATTCACCATGCATTTGGGAAAAGCGTACAAGTTCTCCGAGTTCGTGATCTGGACCAGGCGTCAGATCTACTGGCTCTTTATTTGGGCGAGCGTGCCCGTCGTACTGTATCAATGCCTGGGCTTGACCTGGCTTTCCGTGCCGATGCCGGTCGTCGCGCTACTTGGCACGGCCACGTCGTTCATCGTCGGTTTCAAAAACGTCCAGACCTACAACCGCGCGATGGAAGCGCAAGCGGTCTGGACGTCGATCCAGAGCGGGAGCCGCCTCTGGGGCATGATCGCCAGGGATTTTCTCGACGATGTCGAACGCTCGAAGGAGCTCGTCAATCGTCATTTGGCGTGGATGACTGCGTTGCGCTACGAGCTGCGGCAGCCGCGTGTCTGGGAGAGCATGAATCAGTCGTTCAACATCGAATACCTGCGCTTTTACCGCATTCCAGAACGCGAGATAGCCATCGACGTATTGATGCCCGAGTACTTGCCGAAAGCCGAACTCATGCCGGTTTTGTCGAGCGCGAGCAAGGCCACTAAGGTGATGAGCTTGCAGTGCGCTGCGATCAGAAGACTTCACGCGTCGGGGCAGATCGGCGGCAACTTCTACATGGAAATGGAGCGCGCGCTGCGGGATCTGATCGACCAGCAAGCCAAGGCCGAGCGCCTCAAGAATTTCCCTTATCCACGCCAGTATGCGACGGTGAATCTCCTGTTCGTGCGCTTCTTCTGCTTGGTGTTTCCGTTCGGACTACTGCAGGAATTCGACTCGCTCAATCGCGGTGTGACAGGGCTCATGCACGGCAACATGATTTGGCTCGTCGTGCCTTTCAGCGTGATGGTTTCGTGGATGTATACGTCGCTCGAGCAAGTGGGAGGCAGTACGGAGAATCCGTTCGAAGGCGGCGCCAACGACGTGCCCATTTCGATGCTCTGCCGACATGTCGAGCGCGAGATGAAGGAGATGCTAGGCGACGACATGGCGTTGTCGCCGCCGGAGCCCGATGCCTGCGTCGTGCTGTGATCTCGCTGCCGGACTCAGCCTTTCGATCGCCGAAGCAACTGACGCAACGACAGCGCATGCAGCAAGATCGAACTCGGCACGACGAGCGCCGGTGTCAGCACGTCCGGATAGACGCCCGCGCCGATGCTGGGCGCGCTGGGCACGATCAATTGGAGCGGGCCCGGCGAGGTGATCATTCCCATGGTGATCGCAACGGCGAAATCCACGAGGCCGAGCACATTCCATGCGATCGCGGTTTTGCGGCCTTGCGCCGTGCCGGCCGCAACGGCGAAGGCCGCCGGCAGGGCGAGGAGACCGGTTAGCACGTCGCCCACCCCGGCCGGCAGCGCGAATGCGCCGGCCATCGCGCCGCGCAGCCACGCGGCGAGCGCGAAGCTGCCGAACACGCGATAGACCTGAAGCGCAACGAGCCAGCTCGCGGGCATGGCGTCGAGGACGCGTCCCACGCGCGACGAGCGCAGCAGCAGCGGTGCGCCGATCACGACCGGCAAGAAGATCGCGAGCGGCAGCAACGGCACGCGCGAGGGCAAGTCGGCGTGAAAGACGCCGTTGATCGAGGCGCTCCAGACAAGCGCGAACCAGAGCGTGTACGGAATCATCAGCGCCAACCAGAGCGTACGGCGTTCACTCGAGCTCAAATCGGTTCGCGATAGGCCAAGCCACGCGCCGAGCGCGACAACGAGGTGCACGCTCAACTGATGCGTGGTGGTCGGCACGCCGCTCGTGGGGATGATCGGCAGCCGATAGATCAGCGCGATCCAAATCGCCGTCCCGAGAACGAGCCATAGTACAGAACGCCACGGTGAACGAGGCGAGGCAATGTCGATTGAAAGCGGGGTAGCGGTCATCTTCGATTCTCCATGAACAGCGGGGGCGAGCCGAATGCAGGCGCGCTCGGGCGAGGGGCCGGCGGGCATTTTGGTCGATGGGCATAGGTGTACCATGGCCGCTCGCGGGTGAATATTCCTCACAATGTTGACGGGCCATGAAGCAAAACTTCACAGTCAGGCAGGGCGCCCTCGATGGGGTGGAGGCGTTTCTGAGCGTGGCTCAGCACCGCAGTTTTCGCCGGGCGGCCGCCGCGCTCGGCGTGACCCCGTCGGCTATCAGCCAGGCCGTGCGCGTGCTCGAGGCGCGCATCGGTGCGGCGCTTTTCACGCGCACGACGCGTAGCGTCGGCTTGACCGAAGCCGGGGAACGGTTTCTTTCGCGGGCCAAGCCCGCCTTCGAGGAACTCGTGGCGGCGAGCGAAGTGGCGCGTGGCCTCGGTCAGCGGCCGGCCGGCTTGCTGCGGCTGTCGGTGCCGCGCGCGGTGGTGCCGATCCTGCTCGAACCGCTGATCGCGTCGTTCTGCAAGGCTTATCCGGAAATCGAGGTGGAGGTGGCCGCCAGCGAGGAGTTGGTCGATCTCGCCCAGGGCGGCTTCGACGCGGGCATCCGGATGGGCCGCTTTCTGGCGGCCGACATGGTGGCCGTGCCGCTGACGCCGCCATTGCGCTTCGTCGTCGTGGGAAGTCCTGCTTACTTCGCAGGCCGCGGCCGACCGGGCACGCTGGACGATCTGCGCGAGCACGCCTGCTTACGGTGGCGGCGCGCCAGCGGCGTCATCGAACCGTGGTCATTTAACGACGGCGGGCAGGCGTTGGAGATTGCCGTCGCCGGCCCGCTCATCGCTCATGATTTTCCCACCTTGCTCGGGGCCGCCTTGGAAGGCATTGGCCTCGCTCAGTTGCCCGAGGCCGTCGTGGCGCCGGCGGTGAAAGACGGGGGCCTGGCACAGGTGCTCGCGCCGTTCGCGCCGACGATGCCGGGCGTTTGCCTGTACTACCCGAGCCGGCGACAGATCATGCCCAAGCTGCGGGCGTTCATCGATCACGTCAAACGATATCGGGCCGAGCGAGACGCGCTCGGACGCGATGCTCCGGCTCAGCGGGCGACCAGCGCACAATGATCGATGGTGCGGGCGTCGTACGTGGCGACCACGTTGAAGCCGGCATCCCTCAACCAGGCCTCGTGATCGCGCAGCGGGTAGGCCATGCCTTGGCCGCTCGCCACCGTCACGAAGTACAGCGACGATTTGACCGACTGCAAGCCTCCCGCCTCGTCCGGATCGCACATCAGCGACCACACGAAGAGCTGTCCGCCGCGCTGGCTATCGAGGTAGGCGCGCGTCTTCTTGTAGAGGAAGCCGATTTTCTCAGGCGAAAAGATCTCGAGCACATGCGAGAAGATGACGCCGTCGCACCCTTGCGGCCAGGGGTCTGCGAACATGTCGACGGCTTCGCACGTCACGCGATCCGATAGACCGTGCGCTGCGACGTTCGCGCGCGCTTTCTCGATCACGGAAGGCAAATCGACCAGCGTCACTCTCAACGACGCATAGCGTTCGCAGAGTCGAATCGCGTTGGTGCCGTCGCCGCCCCCGACATCGAGCAAATTCGATACGTCGGCGAACTCCTTGACGGCCATCATCCTCGGCGACAGTCGCGTGTAGGCGCCCATGCCCTCATGAAACAAGCGCTCGAGCGTGGGGTCGTTGGCGAGCCGGCCGTACAGCGTGGGCGTGTCGCCCGGAAATTCGTCGAGCCCTGCGTTGCGTCCTTCTCGCAAGGCCTGCGTGAAATGCAAGCAAGCGCGATGCTGGATCTTGTCGTTCAGGTGAACGAACGGAACCATCGACTGCGCCGAGCCGCGCAGCAGACAGCGGCGAGCGAGCGGGGCGTTCGTGATGACGCCCGCTTCGTCCACTTCGACGAGCTTCAATTGCTTCAGGCCGAGCAGCAGGACGCGGCAGCCGTGCTCGTTGATTTCGAGTTGGCTTGCCAATGACGCGACCGTCGCGCCGCGCTCGATCACGTCGAATACCGCGAGATCGCATGCGCTCGACAACACCTGCGTCTTGATGAAACCGTTCATCATTTCGCACAGCGATTGCCATTCTTCCCACGACAGCTCGTCCATCACGCTTCTCCTCCCATCATCGTCGTCAATCGATCAATCCATCCATTCATCAAGCCGGCAGGGCGATCTCGTCGCCGACCAATTGGCTCTTGCGTTGCGCGAGCCGATCGGCGATTCGCTGCGCTTCCGCGGCCGATAAGCGTCCGGCGTTCCAGCGCAGGTAGCACTCGAGTTCATGCACGCGCATCACGGTCGACGTCGATTCGCCGTCGATGAACAAGATGTCGTGCAGCGCCATGGCGCGGATCACGAATAGCGGCACATCCGCGCGCATCGGCCGGAACGTATCGCTGTGCGCGCCGCGCACGGTGCTCGCGGGATGGAACTCGCCGAGCATCAACCCGCATTCCATGAAAAACGGCTTCAAGATCGCGTGCGCGCAGTCGATGAATTTGTAGTGCGCGCCGGCCTGCAAACCGATCGGAAACACGGCGAGCGACAGCAGCTCGGAGGGCTCGCTGCGTTCCTTGGCCAAGCGCTCGAACAGGCGCGGCAGACGCATCAACGTGTCGATGTAAGTATCGAACGGCATATCGGCCGCATCGAACGAGCAAAACAGCAGCGCGCGTTCTTCATGCGCGGGCTTCGCGAAAGGGCATACCGCGCCCTTGCGGCCGAGATCCGCATGCGGCTGCATGATGAAGCGCTGCATCCATCCGAGACCCGCGGCGTAAAGATCGCGCAACGGCGTGTCGGCGATGGCGTCGATCTGCGTCGAGACGCGCAGCGACCGCTCCATGTCGGCCAGCGCAAGAGAAACCGATTCCGGCATCGGTATGGCCCTGTTCGGCTCGTTCATGCGGCGCTTCCTTGTTTGAAGTCATGGCGGCCGACGCGTCGGTCGTCTTCGAGCATATTTTTGAAGAGGCGCCCCCATTCGAGATCGAATCGGTGCGGATGAAATGGGAAGACGCCAGCGCCGGGCGTGAACGTCAGTTCGCCGAAAAACACCTTGCCGTCCGGCACGTAAAGGTCTACGCGCACGTAGCCGAGCCCATCGGCCAAGCGAGTCGCGAGGCGAAGAATTTCGTCCCAGTGCGGCGGCGCCGCGGGCGGGATCGCGCTTTGGGGGTAATGCCCAATGGCCAGGTCGACGCGATTCCAATGGGCGTCGAAGACATCGCCGTGCGGCGTGCCGAACCGATCGGCGACGATGCCGGCGTAGACGATGGGTCCAGCCGCATCGCTGCCGAACATGTTGATCTTCAGGTCGTTCGGAATATGGCCGGCGCGATCCTGCAGCAACTGCTCGAAGTAGAGCCGCGGCTTGATCGGCCGGTAATGCCGTTCGCGCGATGCGCGATAAAAATCCTCGGCCAGCCACTTTTGAGCAAGGCCGTTTAATTCGGCGAACGACGTGTGTCGCTTGTCTCGAACGATCTCGACGTAACCGCAGCCGTGATTCGTCTTCATGACGAACGCGCTCGGCAGCGATTCGAATACTTCTTCGGTGAAGACATCGGGCGCGGCGATAAGCGGAATGAGATGCTCCTCGCCGATTCGCTCCTTGACGAATTCGCGCACCGCCAGCTTATCGGCCAGCCAGCTCCATTGCGGCTCGGGATGCAGGCAGCGGTGCAGGATGAATTCGTTGAACGTCTTCGGCGCGACCAGATTCGGCAGACGGCCGACGTGGCGCCAATGCGAAAGGCAGAGAAACAGTGCGTCGGGCATGACGCGCTTGGCGCCGCGCCATAGCGCGCGCAGCGCGGCGTTCGTCGTATCGGCGCGTCTTTGCTGCGTGCCTAGGAGACCTCCGGCTTGAGCCCGGCTTGCCGGTTCGGCATGGTGCTCCGGCCGGACGGCGGGGACAGGCCCTGGCATGGCGAACGCTGCGCCGTCGCAGCAGGCCCGCTCGATCGGGCTCGTCGGCTGCGGACCGGGTTCGGCTACCTTCGGCATGGTCTGTCCCTTCGCGTTGAATCGTATGATTTGAGGTCGCTGTGTTGCAGACAGATAAAACCATCGCGACAGAGGGCGAGCAATAAGTCGAGCCGGAAGTCGGGAACGTTTGGCGCTTTATGACGTGGTTATTCGCCGGGTTGTTACAAAGCAATCTTTACTTACAAAATTAGGAAATTGTTTAGTCTTGTTACTCATAACCATTCGGCTATGACGGAACCG